>NZ_JQJK01000008.1:346000-692001 GCF_000745485.1 Methanobacterium veterum | reverse complement strand
TATTCCTGATGTTCCTAGTTTTATTGGTTCGCTGAATGTAACTTTAATAGTTTTATTAACTGGAACGTTTACAGCATTATTTACAGGATCAACACTCGTAACAGTTGGTGAAGTACTGTCGACACTGAAATTGCTGTTAATTAGTCCATATCTAAACAATGCGTATCCTGATGATCCGTTGTCTATTGCTGCATTTATGTCGTTTTGTAATTCACCTGCAGGTATTGATGTTACATTACTATCTGAACGGTAAGTCTGAAGACCAGCTATGACCGGTGTACTGCCAGCTTGGCTGACTATATAAGAAATTTGTTTTCCTATCCATGTTGTACCATTACTTATACTGTAAGTACTGGTTGAGCTGGTGTACCCATAATTACCTTTGTAAACCATTGGGACTATAAAATCAAGGTATTTTGCAAGCTGAGCGTAGTCTTGACCGTAGTAATACGCATTCACAGATCCTTCAGGCATCACATCCGCTGAAATTGCTATTGATGAATTTAATGATTTAACCGTATCATAAACCCGTTGTACGAATGAGGTTATGGTCCCTGTTGCATCAGTATACTTGTATGCTGTTCCAGGATATCTTACGTAGTCCAGATTGATCCCGTCTATGTCATAATTTTTCACGATAGTAGTGATGCTGTTAATTAAAAACTGTTGTTGAGTTGTATTTGCTGGATTAACCCAGTTACCGTTTGCATCTATGAAACATGTAATCCATGCATGAACTCGTATATTAGTACCTTGTAATTTCTGTAGAATAGAGGTTAAGACACTTGGATACGTTGGAGTAGAAATTAGATTCGTTTTAACGAATACATCTGTAATCCCTAAGTTTTTAAGTGCCGTAACGTTTAAATTATTCACATCTTCAGCTTTTAACCAGATTCCCTTTACTTTTGAGTACGAACTTCCACCAGCGGCTTCATTAGATTGTGTAGTGCTGTTGTTATTTGTTATATTCGAATTATTGGTAGTTTTAGAGGAGCTTTGAATAGTTGTATTGTTGTTATTTGTTATATTGGTGTTATTTTGTTGTATTTCGCTAGTATTAGTTATATTTCCGGTTTGGTTTCCTGTAGCGGCAGATATGTTATTTATACTGAGCAATGCTAAGATTAAAATGATTAGCATTGTTAATAATCTTCGCTTCGTAATTTTACCGCCTCCATATCCAAAAAATACACCTATGGGGCCTCATAATATAAGAATATATTTTCTTAAAATTTAGAAACCTTTTAAACTTTTTGGACAGTATAATGTTCAATTTCACAGATTATATAAATCTTTTGGTTTGAAAATGTGAAATGGGCATTATTAAATCGTATTTTTTAATTTAAAACTAGCTTATAGCGTATTAAATAATTGTGTGTGCATTTATATGTTTGCGTTTTTATTTTAACTAAATAATCTATAATTAAAGCTATTTTTGGAAAATAAGCAACTATATATATGTTAATGTTTTATTATAGCGTCTTTAAATATAAGTTAATACAATTTTCGTACTTAAATTTAAGCCGCTAAGAATTTATATTTTGTAAAATGTAAATAAGATATTTTAAGGTAAAAAAAAGAAGTGGTACGTATGCTTAGAATGGTAAAGAAGCATATGTATCGTATATTTTCGCTGTTTTAGTATTCCAGTTTTTTATAACACCAAAAGTGTTTCTGTAGCTGGTTGCATCTGCATTGTACCATTTACCCTCAATGTATATTTGTGCCCATACATGTCCATACCAGTTACCGCTTGAAAATTTACAGTAACCGTGTACATATCTTGCGGGTATTCCTGCAGCCCTTTCAAGAGCTATCAGTAAATGGGCTGTATCAACACAATTTCCTGTTTTAGCATTTAGAGTGCCGACAGCACCATACTTGGTGTTGTAATAGAAGGAATAACCTAATTTATCTCTTACCCAGTTGAATATTGCCACTGCTTTGTCATATGCTGATGATTTACCGCTTGTTATTGATTTTGCCAGTGCTTGAATTTGTGAATTAGTTACCTGACAGTTCTTGGTGGTTTGAACATACTGTGACAAAGATTTTGATGCTTTTGTTTCGCCACCTGCTGCTAAGTAATCTGTACTTGTCGTGTTTGAACTGGTAATATCAATTGGGTTAGTACTGTTAGTTATATCTGTGGTGTCATTCGTATTTGTTAAATTACTATTTTCAGTTATTTCTTGATCGAGGTTATATGTCGTGTTTTCAATGTCTTCAGTGGCATATATGTCCTCCAAACTAAGCAGCGTTATACAAAAAACGATAATCACTGCTATTAATATTTTTACCTTAATTTTACCGCCTCCGTATCCAAAAACTACACCTACTAAATTTTATACTTTAAAAAATTCTTTTTATCAAATTTTAGAACCCTTTTTAGAGTTTATGGACAGTTTAATGTTCAATTTTGCAGATCATATAAATTTTTTGATTTAAAATTCGAAAATAAATGCTTTTAAATCTTATTTTTTCATTTAAAACTAGTTTATAACGTATTAAAATTAGGAGATATTGTTTATATAAATAGATTTATATTTTAAGTAAAAAAGCCGTAACTAAAATTATTTTAAAAAAATAAGGTCTGATAGATGATTTAAACGTTTAGTATATAACTTTCAAATGTAATTCTGTGCTGGTTTTATATTAAAAAGTATAAAAAGAAATGTTTTAGATAGGTTAAATCTACAAAAAATTCCTTAAATGATATTCAAACCTCTTAATGTAATCATATGATATTTATTTTAAGTATTAGCACGCTAAATCATTTATTTATATCTTTACCTAAGGAAAATGCTTTTTCAAGGTGTTTACCAATACCATAATATGATCTGGATGAAGGATCGTATAAAAATGGCTTAATTTGCTCTATGTCTGGATTTTCATTATCCAGTAAATTTTCATCCACTTTTACATCTATTATTTCACCTGTAAAGTGGGTGTGTAACCCTAGTTCAGTTGTGTTAACAAGTTTACATTCTAAAATAAGGGGAAACTCTTTGATGTAAGGTGCATCTACAAGTTCGCTTTTAACAGGTGTTAACCCTGTAGCGGCAAATTTATCTTCATTTTTTCCAGATGCGATTCCAAAATAATCTGCTTCTTTAATGTGGCTTTCAGAGGGAATATTCACTGTAAAAGCTTTTTTATCTAGAATATTTCCATGGGTGTAAGTAGCTTCTCTTACTGAAATAGAAACACAAGGCGGGCTGGAACATGATATCCCTCCCCATGCAACATTCATAGCGTTTGGTTTCCCATTTTCATCATAAGTTCCAATTATAAAAACAGGAGTGGGATATACAATAGTTTTTGCACCAATTGATTTTTTCATATTTATCACCGTTAAATAATATGAATGTTTCACTATTTATTACATTGCTGTTGGGGAGTTGCAGTGATATCTGTTTGAATGTGTTAATTATTTGTTAAAGTAGCGAAAAAGCGTAAATTAATACTGTAAATTGGATATAAATATTAATGGGATTAAAATGAAATTCGAAACTGAAATAGTAAAATTAGAAGCTCCAGAGGATTGTAACTTAATTTTAGGCCAGAGCCACTTCATAAAAACAGTTGAAGACCTTCATGAATCAATTGTAAATACGGTGCCTGGTGCTGAATTTGGACTTGCATTTAGTGAAGCTTCAGGAGATTGTTTGGTAAGAAAATCAGGTAATGAGGAATCCCTTACTAAGCTTGCTGCAGATAAGATGTTTGAACTTGGATGTGGCCATTCATTTTTAATATTTCTTAAAAATGCATATCCAATCAATGTTATACAGCGTATAATGAACGTGCCTGAAGTTGTAAATATTTACTGTGCAACTGCAAATCCTGTCCAGGTAATAGTTGCTGAAACTGAGCAGGGAAGAGGTATATTAAGTATAATAGATGGTTTTAAGCCTAAAGGAATTGAAAGTAAGGACGACGAAGAATACCGGAAGAAATTTTTAAGGGAATTTGGTTATAAATTTTAATAATAACCTAATCTTTACTTATTTTATAAAAATGAAAATTTAAACAATAGGATTTATTTTTTATTTTAAATATTTTTAAAGGGATTAATACTTCTTTTTAGAGTTTAAAGCTCACTATTTAAAAATATAATCTTTTTTAGGTTATGTGGGTGTGGTTAATGACACGCTGCAGAATTAGACATTTTTTACGCTGTAATTTTATCTAAAATCTGTTTATAATTATTATTTTTTTATATAAATCATTGAATTAAATTGCAGGTAGAAAAAAATTTATATTTTTATGTTCATAATTTAATACTATAATAAAAAGAGGTCATTTTATGAGTGAATCCGATGTCGTATTTAAAAAACTTGGTGGAGAAAAAAGGTTTGGTAAGGATAAAGTTGAAATAAAAGAAGATTACGTCAGATTTTTAAATAAAACAGGGGGAGTAGTACAAATTAATATTAAAGCCCCACGGGAAGAACTTATAGATGCATATGAATTTTTCTCTAAGATAAATGATATGGAATCTCTTGGAATGGACATTGCAAATTCAGGAGATAGATGGAATCATTATTTTAGAGGAGTAACTGATCTTACAGAGGATGAAAGCGGATCTGGATATAAATTTCAGGTTACTTTACAGATAAGGGACGCTGCTCCACAGTCACATGTACGTTAATATTGGGGGTAATCTAATTATTTTTCATTTTTTGCTTGCATACTATCAAAAACAAAGCTTAAGAAAATGCAAAGCATTTTCTGTGTTTGCGAATTGAAAATTCGCAACCGTAGAAATCGTAGATTTTTACATGCCGGAGGAAATTTATTTTCTCGGCCGCAAAAACCTCTGGTTTTTGCAGGCATCAAAACGAAGTTTTTGATAGTTTTTGACGCTATGAATCTTTCAGATTCGCGTGCTTCTTAAAAACATCATAAATTTCTTCAGGGCTCTTCAAGATATGTATGCCCATACTGGCCAGTTTATCAACGTGTTCTACGTCTTCTTTTCTTATAATCAATTCAAGATCACTTCCATCAGGAAGTTGTGTTACTGTAACACCTTCTTCTACGTCTGATGGCAGTACATAAATTGGAATATTTGCTTTTTGACCCATGATTGCTGCATTAGGAATTAATGAATCACCTATCCTTAATGCTATCTTTGCAACAGTATTGGATGTCGCCGGAGCGATTAACATGAATTCATAGGATCCAAGCTGTATTTCTCCTGCTAAAAAAGGTGCATTGGCATTAATTTCTACCCAAAGCCTGTCAAAATCAATCTCCAAAGGCTTAAAAAGGCCATAATATTTTAAAACCTGATCTCCAGCTTTAGATACGTATGCTCTTATTTCAAATTCATCCTCATATTCTTCTTTTATTTTTCGAACGATTTCTGTTATTTTTACCAGTTTATCGCCGCTTCCAGTTATTCCCCAGGCTACTTTTCGTTTTTTCATGACCTATTCTTTGTATTAACTTTTTATTGTTTTTTTCTATTTTTGCTTTAAAAAAGTACTTCATATCATAAACTTTAAGTTCAATACTGTATAATACAATTTCAAAAATTAAATTTTTAAACTGCTTATTAATTTAATTTTAAACCCTAATTAATAAAATTTAAGTTAAATTAAAATGAATATCAGGTTTATAGGTCGTGGTAATATCGAAGAAACTGGAAAAGACAAAAAAACAGTGGCAAAGGATGAAGAAATTTGCGAAGAAGAAGTAGAAGAAAAGCCTGAAAAGATAGAAGAATGTTATATCTGCCATAAAAAATTCAACATTAATGCAGATGATGAAAGTTATTACTGGAAGGGAAAATATCCATTTTGCGCCCATTGTGCTGAATTTTATGGATTTTACAGGTAGATAATATACATGCTGATTTTGTATTACTAAATTTAAATATAATCATAAATTTTTTATAGTTTAATGATCATAGTTAATGTTGGAAGAATGTCTTGCAAATATCTGAATTGAACTGAATGATATTTCAGGATGAAACCTGAAAATATTAAATAAGGGGAAATTGGAAGATAAATGTGGGATATTCTTCCACTTAATGTTTATATACTTATTTTGATTTATTTATAACCATTTTTGCTTAAGGCGGTTCACACGAAATTAAACAGTTCTTTGCAACTGGTAAAGGCGGTAAATGTGAAAGTAAGTCCTGCACAGTTGAATATTACCTTAAAGGTATAAGTTTCCCTGCAAGTAAGCAAGATATAATTTAACAAGCTGAGGATAATGGTGCAAATAAATCAGTTTTAAATATTCTGGACAGTCTGAGGGATAAAGGATATAATTCTTCTATAGATATAAGTAAATCCATGGAAAAATGAAATAATTATATAAAATGAGGATTTTATGGTAATAATCATTTTATAATTTTATTGGTATTATTTTTATAAAATCCATTGAAAAATAGATTTAAAAAGTAAATATGGAAATTTACTTTCTATTTTAAGTATTTAGAGATAAGGGATATTCCCCATTCGGCCATTTTAGTAGCTTCTTCTTTTGTTTTGGCTTCTGCAAAACATCTAAATATTGGCTCGGTTCCAGAAGGTCTTATTATAACCCATCCTTCCTCTTTAAAGATTTTAACTCCATCAGTTGTATCTACTTCAAATTCACGGGTTTCTTCTGCAATTTTCTGCATAACTTCCTGTTTTAACTCATCTGGACATTCTATTTTCATTTTTTCTGAATAATAAACCGGAAGTTCTTCAATGAGCTTTGAAAGAGGTTTTCCAGTTTTTGCAATTATTTCAATGACTTTAGCGGTTGAAAGAGCAGCATCTCTCCCGTAAACGAAATCAGGGAATATTAGCCCTCCATTTTCTTCTCCACCAAATAGGCCGTCTTTATCTTTTAGTTCTCTTGCAACAATTAAATCTCCAACTCTTGTTGCTGTAACTTCGCCGTTGTATTCATTTGCAATGTCGTAAATTGCAGAAGATGTAGCTACGGTTGTAACAATTAATCCCCCGTTGTTTTCTTTTAACATGTATTTTTCAACTAGTGCAAATGATTTATCACCAAAAACAAAATTTCCATTTTCATCTATACATATAGTACGGTCTGCGTCCCCATCATGTGCAACACCAATATCTGCTCCGGTTGCTTTTACAACTTCAATTAATTCTTTAAGATTTGGCTCTGTAGGTTCAGGGTCCCTCCCTGGGAAAAATCCATCAGGCTGGCAGTTCATGGTAAGTACTTCACAACCTAACTTTCTTAAAAGGTAAGGTGTTGTAAAGCACGCAGCTCCGCTTCCACAGTCTACAATTACTTTTAATTTCGCTTGTTTAATTGCTTCTGCATCTACACGATCTATGACATTCTGGATATACTCCTCTAGTATTCCTTCATCCTTTTCTACTTTCCCAATCTCATTCCAGGGTACTCTATCAGGGGCGCTGTCGAAAAACATATCTTCAATCTTTAGTTCCATATCATCAGGAGTTCCTATACCATAAGAATCCATTAACTTTATTCCATTATACTTTGGAGGATTATGAGAAGCTGTTATCATGATTCCCCCATCATAATAATTCCTAACAGCGAATTGGAGAGCAGGTGTTGGTAAAGCTCCAAGATCGATCACATCACATCCTGATGATAATAAACCGCTTATCACTGCATGCTTTATCATTTCTGTGGATGTTCTTGTGTCTCCTCCAACTGCAACTTTCCCTTTTACAAGTGTTCCATAGGATGCGGCAATTTTTGATGCAAATTCTGGAGTTAATTCTGTATTTGCAAGTCTTCTGACCCCAAATGTTCCAAATAGTCTTTTCATAAATTTCACCTTATCTTTAAAATTATATTAAAAGCTTTTAATTCTATTTATTTAATTAGATATGAGTATAAAGGTTATATTTGGCATAAACTATGTTCTTTACTTAAATAATCAGTTAAAAGCCTTAATTAGGCTAAATTTATTTAAATTCAATATAAACACTAATTTTACACCACATTAACGTTATTGATATGATTCTATCATTTATATTTTAAAGTATTAATCAATTTTGTTAAAAACATTAAGGTTCAGAAATACTGTGTATTTTAGAAAATGTTTTATATTTTTCTAACCTGAGAAAACTGCAAGAATCTATGATTTTGACGTTGAGGGAAATGCAATTTCCCGAACCGCAAATCTACGATTTGCCTGCAGCAAAAATTCTGTGCCCTGTTTTTGGCCATAAAAACTATTTTTGGGGATTTATTCAATTTTAATTGGATATATGCATATTATTTATTTGTATAATCTTTAAAAGAGATTTATGCTTTTATCAATACTTAAATTACCCTTGTAAGTCATAAGAAGGAATATCCATTTAATAGCGTTTTTAAACATTTGCAGTTTAATTTTAAAATGTGACATACGGTAAAAATTTAATACGATAAATTAATTAAATAGTGAATATCATTTACTTTTATAAAATGTTTACAAAATTGTATATTTTATGGACAATGTTTACAAAAGTAATCTAATGAACTTTATTTAAACAGGAAGTTAAAATGAAATTTATCACTATAATTCCGGCCTACAATGAAGAAAAAGCTATTGAGAGCGTAGTAAAATGTGCACTTAAATACTGTGATGTTTTAGTAGTGGATGACGGTTCGGGTGACAGTACTTATGGTCGCGCAAAAAGTGCAGGTGCTAAAATAGTAAAACATGAAAAAAATATGGGTAAAGGTGCCGCTATAAAATCTGGACTTAAAGAAGCTTTAAATCATAATTATGATGTTTTAATAGTGCTTGATGGTGATGGTCAACATAATCCTGATTGTATACCTTCCTTTATATCAAATATAGGGGATAATGAACTGATAATAGGTTCAAGATTTAAAAATGGAAATCCTGAGAATATGCCGGTTTGGAGAAAACTTTCAAATAAAATTACAACGGGTCTTATTAAATTTGTAACTGGCTACAACCTTACCGATAGTCAGAGTGGTTTTAGGGCCATGTCAAGGGATGCTGCGGAACTTTTTTTAGATATAAAATATGATGATTATGTATATGAATCTGAAATGCTTTATAAGGCATCTGAACATGAAATAGAAGTTAATGAAGCGTCAATACCATGTACGTATGGTGATGAGAAGTCTTATGTAACTAAAATACACGCTTTAAAATATATATTGTTTATTATTGGTCTTTTAGGCAGGAAATTCAAGGTTAGGATTATAAGTAATCCTATTGCTGCAAAATTAGGTAATTAGAGATAAGTATATTGAATATCCTTTAAAGATTTAATATGCAAAACCAGCATTTTCTGTAGAATTGGCAGTTAATATTTTTCTGAAAGCATCTTCAATTATTTTATATATTTATTAAACAATTTATTTTAGGAACATGCTTTACATAGTTCGCTCATGTTCACAAAAACTTCGGTTTTTTGATAGCTTGCAAAATTCTATGAATTTTCGATGGCTTGCAAAATTTCTAATTTTGCGCTCCAAAAAACCTTCGGTTTTTTGATAGCTTGCAAAATTTCTAATTTTGCGCATGCGAAAGCTTTGCTTTCGATGCACCAAACACTACGTGTTTGAGTGCTCCAAAAAACCTGTCAAAAATTGTAAATTTTTGACGTTGAAGGAAAACCGTGGGTTTTCCTAAACCGCGAAGCAAAGCTTCACAGGCCACGAAAATTTTTAATTTTCACAGGCTTCGGTTTTTTGAGAGATTTTTACATGTCCATGATCCTGTGCATGAGTTATACTTTATGTTAAATTGTAGTTTTAATTGATTATATGGGATTTATCTTAAAAAATGCAATTTACTTAACCAGTAACACCGAAAATAAATCGATATTATTTACACAACATTCTTGGCATGAGCGGCATAGTTTTATAACTAGTGGTTATAGACATACTTCAGATGAGCCTATCTATAAAATATCAAAGAGAAAGCAAGTGAGGAATCTAATTGAAACGATTTTATGTATTCGCTGTTAGTATAGCTTTAATTGTTTTGCTTGTATTGTGGGTAGGGCCTGCCAGTATTATAAATGCTTTTAAAACTGCTAAGTGGGAATGGCTTTTGGTGGCTCTTTTAATTCACCTTCTGGTTATTGAAGTAAGGGCTCTTAGATGGGGATTTATAATAAATAAGCCCTTTGAAATTAAAAATAATTATATTGTAAAAACAATAGGGCTTTTTGCAGGTAACTTTTCCCCAATGCGGACAGCAGGTGAAGTTCTAAATGCACTTGCAGGTAAAAAGATCAATAAAATATCCCTATCTGAAGGATTGTCTGCAGGGTTAACTGAAAGGCTTTTTGACTTTTTAATTGTGGCACTTCTGCTTATTATATCCTCTATATGGATAGAAAACATGCGTTTCGTGTCTATTATAGGGGCTGTTGGGTCTTTAATAATGGTGCTGTTGGTATATCTTGTAAATTGGAGAGAAGACACTAGTATATGGATATATAATAAAATTCACCCTGTTTTATGTAAACTGCCCATTAATAATGAAACTCTGGACAATATATATCTCAAGTTTACAGAAGGGCTAAAGGGAATGACTAGCCATACAAATTCCTTTACAACAAGTAAAAATTTAGTTTTTGTATCTATCTTAGCATTTATGTCGTGGATTTTAGAATGTCTCAGGCTCTATGTAGTATTTTATGCATTTAATGTTCAAATAAGTTTTACTTCAGTTATTATAATACTGATCCTGGCAAATATTATTGGAATAGCTTCTGCACTCCCTGGAGGAATAGGATCAATTGAATTATCCCTTACTGGTCTTTTTGCGCTATTTGGCGTGCCAACAGCGCTAGGTGGAAGTATAGCTCTTGCAGACAGGTTAGTTTCCTTCTGGATGGTTAGTGTACTGGGTATAATATTTTCATCTTACTATGCAAAGGATATACTGAGTGAAATTAAAAATTATACTTTGGATATCGGGGTTTTAAAGGATAAATAATCATAAACTGTACATTTAAACAATTATTTTTAGGGACTTTCCATCATTTAAAATTAGCTCCATATTTCCATTATACTGCTGCACTTTCCCTGTTATTTTCACCCTATGATTTATAAAGGACAGTGGAGTTAAATTATTCTTTTCAAGGTCTAATACTGCACTATCAAATATCACGGCTGTGGTTTTCCCAGTTCCATCTCTTAACTGTAAAAAATAAGTATTGCTTCTTGGAGATTTGTCTATTTTCTCGACCAAGCCCACAATTGATACATCTTCATCAAGCATTCCTTTGTTTAGGTCTTTTATTTTAATTTCTTGAGGTGTTATTTTGTCTGAAAGCAGCATCATTCCGGATAAACCTAAAATTGCAATTATCAAGGCTACTGTAAAAATTTGACTATCTTTCATATTGATCTACTCCATTGGCCCATTGAAGTATTTCAATATTTGCATATTTAAGTATTTACCTTTTATTTTGTGAAATAAACTAGAATAATGCGCAATATAACTAGACTAGAGCTAGAATGGTAATATCTGATATTATCTTGATATTTTTCATTTATTTGCAAAATTCATTAATTTCAAGTAAAAAAATAAACATGAAATGTGCTATGAAATTAACTTTTACTCTTAAAAATTGACTCCACGCGTTCAACAGTGTCAATATCTTCAATACTTAAATCTTCCCTTATTCTTTTAACAACAGGGAATCTTAAGGAGTAACCACCTTCGTATTCTGGACTTTTAACAATCTCACTGAATGCTACTTCAAGGATAATCTCAGGCTCTGATTTCACTTTCCTGCCTTTTTTTTCTATAATTGCGCTTTCAACTTTATTAGAGAGTTCGAGCAGAGTGTTATCATCGAGTCCAGTTGCGGTATGTGCTATTGTTTTTAAAGCTCCATTTCCATCCTGCGCAGCAACAAGATAAGAACCTATGAGGTTTGCCCTTCTCCCTCTGCCGTATATTCCACCTACAATTACTAAATCCAGAGTTTCAGGCGTAGCTTTAAATTTAAGCATCTTTTTGCCTCTTATACCTGGCATGTATGGGGCATGAGGGTCTTTTATCATTATTCCTTCATGTCCTTTTTCAATTGCAAGCTTGAAAAGGTCTTCTGCATAGGCGGTGTGTTCTGGTGTTACTTTGACCTGGGTACTGAGACCAAATTTTCCATCATCTATTTTGGAGATTGATTCAAGTATTTTACGCCTTTCCTCAAATGCCGTATCGATAAGTGGTTTTTCGAAGTAAAGAGCGTCGAAAAGATACAATGTTAATGGAACTTCAAGCCGTAATCTCTCAACTTCATACTTTCTCCGCACTCTCTGAAGGACATACTGGAACGAAATTGGCTTTCCCTCTCTCATAGCGATTATTTCTCCTTCAACAATAAAATCTTTATGGGGCAGGCATTTTTCGATGTATTCAACGATTTCTGGAACTGCATCTTTTATGTTATCCAGCCTTCTTGTGAAAACTTTGATTTCATCTCCAATTCTATGAATCTGGACTCTGAAACCATCATATTTAACTTCACAGAGGGCATAACCCATTTCTTTAATATCATCTTTAACGCTCTTTGAAAGTTGGGCAAGCATTGGTTTTACAGGTTTTCCCGGTATAAGTGTCAGATTTTTAAGACCTTCTTCTCCTTCTTCTTTGGCTACTTCTGCAACAAGGCCAGGATCATTTGTAAGCATCATAGCTCTTTCTACAACTTCTTTGTTTATGTTAAAAGCTTCTGAAAGGGCATCTTTGAGTGTACCTTCTCCGAGTCCAACTCTAAGCTCTTCAAGAACGGTTCTTGTGATGTATTTGGCTTCTTTTGGTGATGCAGATGAAAGAAGTTCACGTAAAATTTCTATCTTTTTGCCCTGTGCTTTTTTTCCTGATTTATCTGCCATTTTGTCCATATTGTTGTAAACTTTGACTATAGTTAGGGGCATTGTAAATAGAGTTGATTGAAATCTATTACTGAAAAGATATTCTGAAGCTAAACCGATGTCTCCCCTGTCCCTTACGCTGTCCTCCACAGCTTCAGGGCTCACACCTACAACTAATGATATGGCTTTCATAAGGAGTTTTAAACCTACTCCCATTTCTTTTTCGCTCCATGTTGGAAATACTTTCCCCAATGATAATAACGTGACAATTGGGAGAATTTCTGCATCAGTATTTTTTAGAAACTCCGCAAGAATTGCTGTCTTCTCAAGTCTTTTGGTGGTGGAATTCAATGCTTCATAGACATCCACGAGCTCTTTGTATTTCATTTTACTCTCTAGCTTGGCCATAATTATCACATATAGAATTAGATTTAATAAATAAGATCTTATAAAAACGTCAACTGTTCTGTTATACAATAGAACACTTATTAAAATAAACTTATCTCCACTTTCAAGTGTAGGTTAAAAATCTTTGATAGATAAATTAAACTTAAATTTTGAAAATTTTGTATTCATTTAAAGCTTTTAAATTTCAAAGTCTAATATATTAAACAAGTAATTAAAAAGGGGAATTTTATGCCTGAACTACCTGAAGTGGAAGCATTTGGAAAATATTTAGATAGGACTTCACTTGATAAAATTATTGAAAATGTAGATGTTAAGAACCCTGAACTTCTTCAAAATGTAGAGGCAGATGTCTTAAAAGAAAAATTAGAAGGTCACAAATTTAAATATACTAAAAGATATGGTAAATATACTCTTACATCTCTAGATAATGGATTCTGGCTAATTTTACATTATGGGATGACTGGAAGACTCAAATACTTCAAAAATAAGGATGAAGCACCTCATTATGATCGACTTCTTATAACTTTTGAAGATGAGAGCCACATTGCATTCGATGATCCGCGGAAGTTTGGAAAGATCAATTTGACTTCTTCAATTGGAAACTTTGTTAAAGAAAAGAAGTTAGGGCCTGATGCGACTGAAATTGATCTAAAAACATTTAAGCAGATATTTGAAAGGAAAAAAGGTGCCATTAAATCAGCTTTGATGGATCAGCATATAATAGCTGGCATTGGAAATATATATTCTGACGAAATACTTTTTCAGACGTGTATTCATCCTAAAGCGCCTGCTAATAAGTTAAATAATTACCAAATAGAACAAATTTTTAAAGTAATGAAAGACGTGCTTAAAACATCGGTGGATAAAAGAATCGCAGGCGAAGAACTTCCAGATTCATTTATAATTCCTCACAGAAGAAAGAATGGAAAATGCCCAAATTCTGATATAAAATTAAAAACAATTAAAGTTTCAAGTAGAACTGCTTATTATTGCCCTGAATGTCAAAAAGAAATATTTGAGTAAATATGCATGTTTCATCTCCATGAAATTATTTTTCACTTTTTAGGAAAAGTAATACTAATACCATAATTAATAAAAGATATTTTTATTTTTTTGCCTGTTTGTATTGTTATAAGCCAAATTAATTGCTTTAATATCTATTTTTAACTAGTGCTGGACAAAACTATTTTGATATGTGTTTTTAATTGTCTCTAATATTGGTCATTTTGCTTATCTAAAAAAAATTATGAACAGATCGGTAATAAAGTAATAAAAATTTAAATATTATGAATAACAAAATGGTAGGCATGGCAGTTTTGGACCTTGTATGGATGGTTGCATCATATGCTGCTTTACTGGCATTTATAGCAATAGTGGGAGTTCTAATCTTTAAGTTTGGAATTACTTCATTTAAACTGGCAATAAGTACTGTGGGAGCAACTAGGGGAATAGAAAACATCAGGGGTGTTGTTAATCAACCAGGTCGTAGAACTAGGGATGAATCGGATGAAATGGAAATCATTGTTTCTTATATTACTCGTTTTGTACAAAAAAGCGTAGAAAGAAATCATTATGCAAAATATATTTATGAAACACTTAGAATTGAACTTATTCTTTACTACATTAAGTCTTTAGATCATTTTGTAGAATCTAAACTTGAAAATGTAGATTATGCAGGATACATGCAGGCTCTATTTAATATTGAGAAAATTACATCACGTGCTGATTCTTTAAAGAACTTCATAGAATCTAAACGTGAAAAGAATTTTGCAAAATATGCATATATACAGTTGTTTAAGAAATAGTATTATATGAATTTAGAAGAGCTTTGTGAAGTTGCAAGTACCTGTGTTAAATGCCCATTACATGAGAGCAGAACCAAAGTTGTTTTTGGGGAAGGCTCGAAAAATGCTAAAATAATGCTTGTAGGGGAAGCACCTGGAAAAAAAGAAGATGAAACTGGAAGACCATTTATTGGAATGGCAGGTAGGATTTTAAGTGAGATAATAGAAGAAGCAGGCATGGATCGGTCTGATATTTATATCACTTCAATTGTAAAGTGCAGGCCTGAAAACAACCGAAAACCAAAAAAGTTAGAATATACTACCTGTATTGATCTCTATTTAAACAAGCAGATAGAATTAATTGACCCTGATATTGTGGGATTGCTTGGAAACAGTGCAGCTTATGCCTTAATTGGTAAAAAGAATATTAAACAGATTCATGGAAATACATACGAATTAAACGGTAGAAAATATATGGCTCTTTTCCACCCAGCTGCAGCGTTGTATTCACGTGTACTTTTACCCCAATTAAAAGAGGACATGGTAATTCTTAAAAAAGCTGTTGAACAGTAGTTATTGGGAGCTATCGATCATTTTTTGCAGCATTTGAGCATTTTTGGGTGCATTTGCATTATAATCATTATTAAAATAACAAAATACTTGATCTGAATTTGATTCTTTTAGCTTATCTACCCATTCTTTCAATTCTTTATCTGAATAAAGATAGTGGTATTTTTCACTTCCAACTCCGTGAAATCTAATGTAAGTGATATTTGCTGTTGTTACAAGATCGTCGGGAAGATCAGCAGATGAAACCGAACAAAATCCTACTTCAGATTCGTTTAATAAGTCATAAACTTCGTCATTATACCAGCTCGGATGTCTAAATTCTATAATATTATTTTTTGAAAGGTCAAACTGGTTGACGGCATTTTTTAAAAAGTCAATATCTTTTGATTTTTGAGGAGGAACCTGGAATAATATGCATCCTAATTTTTCATTAAGAATTTCTGCAAGACCATAGAATCGAGTAAGTGTGCTTTGTGTGTTTTTAAATCGTCTTCTATGGGTAATAACCTGATTGGCTTTTAGAGTAAGTTTAAAATTGTCGGGAGTTTTGTTATACCACCCTTTAACTGTCTTTTCGCTTGGAAATCGATAAAAAGTGTTGTTAATTTCTACGGTGTTAAACTGTTTAGAGTAGTATTCCAACCATCTTGACTTACTTAGTTTTTCAGGATAAAAATTTCCTGCCCAGTCATTATAATACCATCCAGAGCAGCCTAAAAAGTATTTTTGATTTGATTTCATTTTTTTAAAATAATTTAATAGATAATTATTTTATTTAATATTTAACCCGGGATTATTCCCGGTAAATTGTACCGTGTTTTAATTCATAATTTCGCCACGCCCTTGTAACAGGGACTTGATCTTCGTCCCACTCCTGTTCAAGGTCATTTATTACTATGTTACGTATTTTTGCTGAGGATATTTCTTCTTTACCTTGTACCGCTTGATTTACGTCCTTCAAAGTTTTATCTATGAGTCTTTTTTTGGCATGTGTTTTATATCCTGCTTCTTTAACTGCACTTTCAACAGAATTTTTTACTTTTTGTTCGTTAAAAGGCTCTTTTTTCCCGTTTCTTTTAATTACATAGGTCATAAATTCACATCCTCCAAATATAAAAGTTAACTTTTAAAGAGAAACTATAAAATCAAAATATAAACATATAGGACGTTATTTAATTAAACTGTCTAAAATTAATTAAATAAGAATATACTCATTATTAGGCTAATGTGGGGAGTTTAATTAGTTCTCCCCTAATTATAGATTATCTTCTGCGTCCGCCTTTTTCTTCATAGATAATTCCATGTTCTTCTTCATAATTTCTCCATGCCTGCCCAACTGTTGTTTCTCCGGCCTGTTCTTCATCTTGGTCTAAGTCATCTATTACTATATCTCTTATTTCGTTTGTTCTTACTTCATTTTTGTTCATTACCTGCTGTTTTACATCGTTTACTGTATTATTAATTAAGCCACTTTTTTGTTGTGGGTTTAGTCCGGCATCCTTAATTGCACTTTCAATGGAATTTTTTACTTTTTGTTCGCTAAACTGTTCTCTTTTACCGTTTCTTTTTATAACATCTGTCATAAATTCACCTCCACCATTTAAGATATTATTTCATAAATTTAGACTAAAATAACCTTATTTATCTAAAAAGGGTTTAAAATAGAAATTTTAAGAAATCAGTAGTTAATTCCATGCTGGCGTTCATACTGCTTCCATGCGTTGGCAACTTGCTGATCATCTTGTTCTAAATCATTTAATACGGTGTCTCTTATTTGTCTTGTTTGAATTTCATCCTTGCCTTGAGCCATTTGTGCGGCATCCTGTGATGCATGTTCTATAACGTTCATTTTTTCCTGCGGGCTAAAACCAGCATCTTTAACTGCATTTTCAACTGCGTTTTTTACTTTTTGTTTGCTAAATTGCTCTCTTTTTCCATTACTTTTTATAACATCTGTCATAAATTCACCTCCACTATAATGAAAATCATGTAAAAAATTTATCCCATGATCGTATCATATTACTTTATAATTTAGTATTACTTATTGAGTGATTTATGAACATCTATCTATAAAAAAGTTTAGATCAAATTATTTTTATTGGGGTAATTATTGGAAAATAAGCTGTTAAACTGGTTTATATATCTTTCAGCGATTATATATCATTTTTAAAGGTTATATTTAAAAAGAATAGTATCTAATCTGTATTATCGTTACATCTACAAATTGGGATTGATTTATGAATATCTATAATTAAAAAAGTTTAGATCAAATTATTTTTATTGGGACAACTATTAGAAAATAAGCTGTTAAATGGAGTTGTATAACATTTAACTGCCATATATTAATTCATTTCAAGTTTATATTTGAAAAAAGTTAGATTCAGCCTATTTATTATCTTTCATACATCTGCAAAATTTCATTTGAGCTTGTAGCTTGTTCGGGGGATTTTTCTTCACGCCATCTGATAAATCTAGGAAATCTTAAAGCCAAACCCTGTTTTTCAGATTCATTCCAGTTACATGTGTGAACAGGGCTTTTAGTTATCTCTGATCCAAGTACTTCTACCACATATTTTGGGGTAAACCAGAAATCAGGGCTCATTTCTTTGGTCACTGTAACTCGTGCTGGACTTTTATCTACTTTTGCGTCCTCAAGTGTTTTAGGTAAGTTAGCTAATTGTTCATCAGAAAATCCAGTTCCCAGTTTACATACGGTCTGGAATACATCTTCATCAGAGTTATAAGCAGCACATAAAAGGGCTCCATAAGTACCGCTTCGTCTTCCCCTACCTGCAAATGCACCTACGATAACTAAGTCAAGGGTATCTGATAGTTCACTGAGATATTCTTTTTTCCATTTAATCCATGTCCACTCTCTTCCCCCAGCTTTATAATATGAATCTTCTGCACAGGATTTACAAACAATACCTTCCAGATTTTTAGTTATACACTCCTGGAAGAAATCATCTATGTCATCAAGGTCAGAACTAACTCTTCGATTGGCTAGTGAAATATATTTTGAACCTTCTACAATTGTTTCAAGTTTCTCCCTTCTTTCGGGGTAGCTTTTATGCATAAATGATTCCTCGTCTACATAAAGAACATCAAACAGCATGTACCTGACAGGAATCTTTTTTCGGTATTCTTTAATTCCATATTTCCTTCGACGCTGCATTAATATCTGGAACGAGCCAAAAAGTTCTTCTTGAAAATCGTAGGCCATTGCTTCCCCGTCTAAAATAGCTTTTTCCACCTTAACATATTTTTGAATATGTTCAATTAAATCTGGAAATTGGTCAGTTATATCGGTTAAACGTCGGGAAAATAATTTTATATTATTCCCATCTTTATGGGCCTGAATACGTTCACCGTCGAATTTTTCTTCAGCTGCAATATCTCGAGACTTAATTTTTTCTCTAATATCTTGAAATTCTGATACTCTTTGGGCTAACATTGCCTTTATAGGTCTATTTAATGAAATTTTTATCTCTTTAACTCCTTGTAACCCTCTGCTACTTAAAGTTCTGGCTATGAGCCCTATATCTGAACTTATGTTGTATGCATGTTCAAGTTCTTTTTTCTCTTTCTTTGAGCCAAAAAATGAAACAGAAAGGCCGTTTAGAACAGTCATATCTCCAATACCGAGTCTCATTTTACCGTTAGCATATCTTGCAATGTATCTCCGCCCCATATCATCTGCATCCAGAAGCATTGAAGCTAATGTTTCAATTTTAACCTTTTGAGAACCTTTACCACTTGCAAAAGCAATTTTTCTAAAGCCTTTATAAATATCATTTACAGATGGATCTTTGTGCTCGTCTAAAAGCCTTTTAAATTTCTTTTCAGAGTCTTTTAGCATTTTACTTGCAACTTCTCCGATATCGCCTATATTCCTTATTTCTTCACCCACATGTGCTTTATCGTAACCACTTGCAAGTGAAATTGCAGACTGTACGGTTTTTTCGCTTAAACCAAGATTAACATCTTCATAACCCGGTCCTATTTCTCCCAGTACTAAATAGCAGACCTCACCTATCTCATCTTCACCTAAATTTTTGAATGTTTCTGCGAGGATGTCTACCATTTCATTTTGAGAACTGGTATTTTCCAGCTTCTCAAGGGTTTTTGTAAATGTTTCAAACTTAATTTTTATCACCGGCATCTCAATACTTTTAAACTTGATGTTTACCTGAATCTTTCAGGTAAGTGTTTTTCAATGTCGCTTAAATTTTTTATAATATCTTTGGGAGTATAAATGGTTAATTTAGAAACCAGATCTTCATTATAAAGCATTTTTTCAGTTAGAGGTACAGAAATACCATTTATTGTTTCGGGATCTTCCATATGCAACGATCCTAAAGGAATACGGCATAATTTACCTGAAGGGGTCTGTGAAGGGTCTATATTAATGGAATTGCCCTGTCTTTCATGGCCTCCTGCTACTTTAAATTCAACCCGTTCATTAATTTTTTTAGCCCATTTACCTGTAAAATTACGTTCAGGATCATTTTTTGAATACTGAAAATGTTCTTCATAGAAGGAACTGGGCTTTAATTCATCTAAAAAGAATAAAACATGAAAAGAATTGCCAGTCCAGTTAATAGATAATTCATAGTTTCCTAATAATTCTTCAAGTTCCTGATCTTCTTTTATAGTTTCTACAAATATTTGTGTGGTTTCCTGTGCCTGTTCTGCAGAAATACCCTTAGAACGGTCTATGTCAAAAAATATCCTGTCAATCTCTTTTCCTGGACCTTCATGATTTGTGGCATAGAAAAAATCAGAAAGCTTTCTTGGAAGAAAATACTGCCATACTTTAGCCTGTAAGTCTGTTATCTCTTCTTTTGCAGATGAGAGGTGTTCTGTTTTTGATCTAAGTTCTAAAAATTCTAAAGTAACAGCTTCCTCAAGCTCGTGAGCAAATAACGGTTCTAACTTAGATCCTCTCTTAAGCAAGTAACGCATTCTTCCAGAAGGCATCCATATCTTACCTGCAAGTTCTCGATCTCCTAAATATTTTTTGAGCTTACTTGCAGCAATAGCATAAATTAATAAAACATCTGTCTGCCCAAATGGTGTGACCAACTCTTCCAGATTTTTTTCAGCAAAGCTTAAAAGAGAATTCATAAAAACCAACCAGTAAAATTTAATATCATATTTGTTAAAATGATTATTTATTCTTTTGCTTGATTAAATTAAGATTTAAGTATAAAATAGATTAAACAGATTGGATTTAATTTGAATCGTATAAAATAAGCTAATTGAATATATTTTAGCTTTGAATAAAAAAATTAGTTGAGTTGATTATAAGAACTTTTTAAAGCGTTCTTTTTCAACTTTACAGATTGGGCATACTTCAGGCGGTTCTTCACGTGCACATAAGTATCCGCAGACGCTGCACCTCCAAACGGGAAATTGGAGAGATGAGGGTGCACCACTTAAGGTTCCTTTTTGGGATTGTTCCCGTTCTTCCAGTGTAGGTCTTCTTTCTGGTATTGCAGGCACTTCTTTTGTACCTTCTAAAATATCTCCTGAAACATAAAGGCCGCAGTAACAGGTATCATAGTCATTTAAATCAGGATCTCTATAATCACATGGGCAGATTATATCTATGTCTATCTCTTTGTCGCCTGCTGCGAGCCTGCAAGGGCAAGATCCATATCCATAACGCTTTTCATTTGTAAGTATGCCTTCTAAAAGTTCTTTTGTAAATTCAATGTTGGGATTCAGGCGGTATCCACTAGATTCCACATCTTTTTTCACTTTTTCGTAAAAATGATCCAGTTCCGCGTCACTTATATTGCTCATGCAAGTTTCTCCTTGATTTCATCTTCCTTGAACCCTACAATAACATCTTTATTGTTTATTACAACCGTTGGAAATGAAAGCTGAGGATTCCATTTTTGAACGTCTTTTATAACATTTGATCGCTCCTCACCTTCTGTAAGGTCAACATAAATATAATTAAATTCAATACCAAGCTCTTCAAGAAGCATTCTGGTTTTCTTACACCATCCGCAAGTACTTAAAGCATAAAGAACTACATTTCCTTTGTTTTTACCTTCTACATGTTCCATGGCCATACTTTTCCTCCAGGAATTTATGAAAAATCTTTTATTATTATGTAAATGCATCTATTTATAATTTTTTAAAGGGATTAAACCTTAATTTCAAAATTAAAAAAGTAAATAGCTTTTATTCATTTATATGGACATATATGTCATAATTTATTAAAAAATGGGCAGATATAACTTAAATTTTTAAAATCAGGTCATTTAAATTATTTTTAAAATACATAACTTTCAGAAGCAATAATAATTAAAAATATCTTTTTAATAGGTGATTTACATTCTCATACTCTTAAAAATATTATGATAATGGTCTTTCAATTAGAGATCCACAATTCTGGCATTCATATATCTCTAACCATCCTGAAGGTTCGTAATAGTATTCGTCCACTTTTACCAGATTGTTAGACCCGCAACTTGGACATGTGCTGTAAGATCTTATCCTTTTAATTAAATTTGATCTTTTAGATATGGACCTCATATAACCACCTTGTAATACTATTATGTGTTTTAGTATTTATTATTTTTCGAGGTGGTCTATAAATCTAAAAATAAAGGTCATGTTAATCAAATTACTTATTTAACATATTTGAATCAAGAATAGGGTCTAAATTAAAAAAAATAGATGAGGGTTAATTTAGCTTAAATTATCCCTTACAATCCTCAAAGCGCAGAATTCGCCGCACATTGTACACATATCTCCGCTTGTGGGCTTACTTTCCCTGTATTTTCGTGGTGTTTCATGGTCAAATGCAAGTTCAAATTGTTTCTTCCAGTTGAAGTTTCTCCGTGCATTTGCCATCTGGAGTTCGTTTTGCCATGCACTTTTAACTCCATTTGCGACATCTGCAGCTTGTGCAGCTATTTTGGATGCTATAACTCCCTGTTTTACAGCTTCAATGTCAGGTATTGCAAGATGCTCTTTAGGGGTAACGTAACACAGGAAATCTGCCCCTGAAGAAGCAGCAATAGCTCCCCCTATGGCAGATGTTATGTGATCGTAACCTGGAGCAAGATCGGTTACAATTGGACCTAAAACATAGAAAGGTGCCCCTTTACAGATGGTTTTTTGAATTTTCATGTTTGCCTGGATTTGATCCAGTGGTACGTGTCCTGGACCTTCTACCATGACCTGAACTCCTGCATCTCTTGCTCTTTCTACAAGCTGACCAAGTGTAATGAGTTCTTGGATTTGGGAAACGTCTGTGGCATCTGCAAGGCAACCTGGCCTTAACCCGTCTCCTAAACTTAGTGTAACGTCGTATTCATGAGCTATTTCAAGTAAATAGTCATAATTTTTATAAAGAGGGTTTTCTTCTTCATTTTGGAGTATCCATGCAGCTAAAAAAGATCCTCCACGACTTACAATACCCATAATCCTGTCAGAATTTTTTACTTTTTCTACAGTATCCCTGGTTATTCCTGAATGGATGGTCATGAAATCAACACCCTCTTTTGCCTGGTTTATTATGGCGTTGAACATATCGTCTTCATCCATGTTAATTACAGCACCTTTTTCTTGGGACGCGCTTACAGCGGCTTCATAAATTGGAACGGTTCCAATTGGAACATCAACTGCATGCATTATTTTTTCTCTAATTGATTTCAGATTAGGCCCTGTACTAAGGTCCATTATAGCGTCAGCGCCGTATTCAACTGCCATCATGGCTTTTTGAATTTCAATATCTATGTCCTCTATTTCTGAAGATGAGCCGATATTGGCGTTGATTTTTGTGCTTAGTCCTTTTCCAATACCTTTGGGAACACTTTTACCATTTATATTCTTTGGAATTGTGATATAACCTTTTGCCACTCGTTTAATAAGTTTTTGAACATCAATATTTTCCTCTTCAGCGACAATTTCCATTTCATTGGTGATCTGGCCTTTTCTGGCGTATTCTAACTGAGTCACGTTTAATCCCTCGTCTTAAAAAATTTAGATAAAACTCTAACTATAACTTTTTACCTTCATGTTAATATAAACTGGTAATACAAAAATCCATTATTAAAGCGGTATATTGCATTATCTGGAATACAATACATTTAACTGCTACTAATAGATTTAACAAGCTTTAAATTAAAATTCACTATAATTTCAATATTGTGTATAGTATTGTATACTTAAAGTAATTACATTTTGCAATACTGGTGATTTATTATTTGGGGACCGTATCTTTTAAAAAAATTACTTCAATTCAGTAATTTTGTATAATTCATAGTTCATGATAGTTGCATTTGGAAGTGCAATTCCTTATCTTAATATATGACTGGTACTAAAAATAAGTCTATGATTAAAAAGCTAAAGGCAGAGGACATCATGATCGAAGAAGTTCACGTAACTTCTCCAAAAGACCTGGTTGCAGCAGCTAAATTGAAAATGATGAGATGTAATGTTGGGGGACTTCCTGTAGTTGATGATAAGAGAATTGTAGGAATAATAACTCATAGAGATGTTCTTTTAGCTGGAGGAGAAGCTTTGGGTCTTAAAGTAAATGATCTAATGACTAAAGAATTATACGTGGCTAATAGAGATACTCCTATACTTGAAATTACAAGAATCATGGCAGATAAAGGTTATCAAAGGATTCCTGTAGTTGAAAATGGAAATCTAGTTGGTCTTATAACTCAAAGCTCACTTATTCGTGCACTTGCAGGGTTAGATTAGTTGATATGCCTGAAATTCAATATTTTTTAAAGACTTGGGGATTAATTTCTTGCAGGTATTTATCAAAAAGTAGGTAGTTTTGATTTTTTTATTTTCTGTTACCTTTCCTCTTTTTACAATTACTTTTTGTAGTGCTTGAGATTAATGAATCAATTTAAATAAAATCAATCAAAATTAAGTTAAATTACAAAAGTTTCAAGTGGCATGTATTAAACAGGATCAACATGGTTAATTATTCAAACTCATTTAAATTATTTAATAACTAATTAAAATATAGAGTAAGTATAAACTATTTTGAATTTAATTTCATAATTACAACCGATAAAAGAGGGATTTTATGAGTTACAGAGGAGCTTCAGAAATATTTTTAAAATCAGCAGGCATATCAATTGGTGACAGTGTCAAAATAACCAAGCAAGATATTTCCTACGAAGGCATGCTTTTAGACAGAGCTGAAGATGCTGATGAGACGCATCTTGTTTTAAAGCTTAAAAATGGTTACAATGTTGGAATAAATATAGAAAATGCAACAATTGAACTCGTTAAAAAGGGTGAAAAACCTAAAATTGAATTATCGAAACTTGATATTGAAAAAGACAGCCAGAAACATGATATATCCATAATATCAACTGGGGGAACAGTTGCATCGATAATTGATTACAAAACTGGTGCAGTTCATCCTGCATTTACGGCTGATGATCTTATTCGGGCTAACCCTGAACTTCTGGAATATGCAAATATCAAAGGAAAAGCAGTTTTAAACATCTTAAGCGAAAACATGAAACCTGAATACTGGGTTAAATCAGCAAGATCCATAGCTGATGAAATAAATGACGGCGCTTATGGTGTTGTTGTTGCCCATGGGACTGATACCATGCACTATACATCAGCTGCGTTGAGTTTTATGCTGGATACTCCGGTACCGGTAGTGCTTACTGGTGCGCAGCGGAGTTCAGACCGGCCTTCCTCTGATGCATTTTTAAACCTTTTAAATTCAGTGACTGCCGCTAAATCAGATATAGCTGAAGTCATGGTCTGCATGCATGGGACTGAAGATGACACCTACTGTGATTTACACAGAGGTACAAAGGTAAGAAAGATGCACACCTCAAGAAGAGACACCTTTAGAAGTATAAATACATCTCCACTTGCACGGGTTCAAAACGGGGGAATTGAAATTTTAGATGAACAGTTAATGTATAAAACAAGGACCGATGGTGAAGTTGAGCTTCAGGATGCTGTAGAATCTAATGTTGCATTTATTAAGAGCTACCCTGGTATTTCTGGTGAAATAATTGAGTATCATATGGATAAGGGATATAAAGGGATTGTTCTGGAAGGTACTGGTTTGGGGCACTGTCCAGAGGAAATTATTCCATCTATAAAAAGAGCAAGGGACAGTGGAATTCCTGTGGTTATGACTTCTCAGTGTCTTTATGGAAAAGTCAACATGAACGTTTACAGTACTGGAAGAAAACTTATAAATGCAGGCGTAATCTCTGCAGGGGACATGTTACCTGAAACAGCTTATGTTAAACTCTGCTGGGCTTTAGGGCAAACTGATGAAATTGAAGAAGTCGAAAAAACAATGCAAACTAACATAGCTGGAGAAATTGAAGATAAAAGCTCCATAAAGTATTTTTTAATGTAATTTGATGATTAACGGTGATTTAATGATTGATTATGAAAAACTTGGACTTAAAATGGGTCTTGAAGTACACCAGCAGTTGAATACGAAAGAAAAGTTATTCTGCCCATGCGATTGTAATCTTACTGATAAAGAACCAGAATTTAAAATTTTAAGGAATTTAAGACCTACACAAAGTGAACTTGGGAAAATAGACCGGGCTGCATTTGAAGAGGCACGAAGAAAACTAAATTTCATCTATGATGCTTATGCACATGAAACTTGCCTTGTTGAAGCAGATGAAGAACCTCCACATCCATTAAATAGGGAAGCACTTGAAGTATCCTTAATAATAGCAACACTCCTCAATATGCATGTTGTGGATGAATTCCATACCATGAGGAAACAGGTAATAGATGGAAGTAATACTGGTGGTTTCCAGAGAACAGGTCTTGTTGCAACAGAAGGTGTTCTGGAAACAAAATATGGAAATGTCCAGATTGACGTTTTATGTCTTGAAGAAGATGCCGCAAGAAGAATTGGACAGGAGAAGGGTAAAGTTAACTTCAGGCTGGACAGGCTTGGAATTCCTCTTGTTGAAATAACAACCGCACCTTCTATAACTCACCCTGAACAGGTAAAAGAAGTTGCATACCATATAGGACAAGTACTTAGGAGTACTAAAGTTAAAAGAGGAATAGGAACTATACGCCAGGATTTGAATATATCAATCCGAGAAGGTGCAAGGGTCGAGCTAAAAGGAGTTCAAGATTTAGATCTTATGTCTACAATGGTTGAAAATGAAGTGACCAGGCAGATAAACCTTTTAAAAATAAAGGATGAATTGAATAATAGAAATGCATCTGTTGACGATGAATTGTATGATATAGCTCCTCTATTAAAAGAAACTAAATCCAAAATAATCGCAAAAGCTGAGAGCGTATTTGCAATTAAATTGAATGGTTTTAAAGGATTAATAGGAATGGAGATTCAGCCGGGTAGAAGATTTGGTACAGAACTTGCAGGGTATGCTAAGAAAATGGGAGTATCTGGACTGTTCCACACTGATGAACTTCCAGCTTATGGCATAACTGAAGATGAAGTTAATGCAATAAATGAGTTTTTAGGCATTGGGGATGAAGATGCTTTTATTCTAATTGCAGATGAAAAAGAAAAAGCCCTCAATGCTTTACAGGAAGTCCAGAGAAGGGCAAAAATCTCACTTCAAGCAGTACCAGAAGAAACAAGAAAAGCATTGCCTGATGGAAATTCAGACTATTTGAGACCACTTCCAACAGCAAGCAGAATGTATGTGGAAACAGATATTCCTGCAATCAGCGTATCAAAAGAGCTGCTTGATGATATAAAGTCTGATTTACCAGAACTTCCAGATGAAAAGAAAGTTAGGATAATTAAACAGTATAATTTAAGTGAAGACCTTGCAAAACAGCTTGTAAGGAGAAATAGGGCTGACAGTTTTGAAGAAATCAAAGCAGAATCTGGTGTGGATTCTACAACGATAGCATCAACTTTAGCTTATACTTTAAAGGAACTAAAAAGGGATGGATGCAGCATAGATGAATTGAATAACAGCATTTTGCTTGAGGCATTTGAACTTTTAGAAAATGGTCAAATATCAAAAGATGCACTTCCTCAGATTTTAGCAAATGTGTGCAGTGAGGGCAATTCACCACAAGAAGCAGCAGAAAGTTTGAATTTAATGATGCTGTCTGAAGGTGATGTTGAAGAGATAATAGCTGAAATAGTTTTCTCAAATAAGAAAATGGTAGAAGAACGTGGAATGGGTGCTATGGGTCCTCTTATGGGTATGTCCATGAAAAAGTTAAAGGGGAAAGCTGATGGGAAGCTTGTGAATAAACTTTTGAGGGATAAGTTACAGAATATAGAATGAGTTAACTTAAAAAAATGAATAATGGATTAAAAGCGTTAAATTTGATTTAGAGCACCTAAAACCGCTGTTTTTTTAGTGGATAAATAGATGCTCGAAATCATCCATTTTAACTGTATTTACGCGCTTTAATTGTATGGTGGTCTGTTTAAATTCTTTAAAATTACAGAATAATTTAGATTATTCACTATAATTAGTGACTTAAGGTGATCTGATGGATGAATATGATGTTATTATTATAGGATCAGGGCCTGCCGGGCTGACAGCAGGAATCTATGCTGGAAGGCAGGGATTAAAGACATTAATACTTGAAAAACAGCTTGCAGGTGGAGCCGGACTGATGGTTCCTAATATGGAAAATTATCCAGGATTTGAATTAGTTTCTGGTAAAGTATTAATAGACTACACTAAAAAGCAGGCATTGAAGTACGCTAAAATAAATGAAATGGAAGAAGTCAAAAAATTAGAAATCATTGGCGACCACGAAATAAAAGTTTCATCCCAGAAAGCAGAATATAAGGCCAAATCAGTGATATTGTGTACCGGAACTACTCATAGAAAACTTAACGCACCTGGAGAAAAAGAATTCCTTGGAAGAGGTGTTTTTTACTGTGCAGTCTGTGATGGACCTTTGTTTATGGGTAAAAGGATTTTAGTAGTGGGTGGAGGTAATACTGCCATTCAGGGAGCTTTATATTTAGATACCATTGGTTCATATACTGCTGTTGCACATAGAAGGGATGAACTTAGGGCTGAAAAATATCTGCAGGAGAAATTAAAAGAAAAAGATATTGCAATGTTCTGGGACTCTGTTATAGATGAAATAAAGGGTGACATGTTTGTAAAAAGTGTAGTACTGCTTAACAAAAAAACTAATGAAAAAAATGAATACCCGATTGATGGAATATTTATAGCAGTTGGAGACATACCTTCAAATGGTATAGCTAAAGATATAGGATTAGAGACTGACAAAAATGGTTACATTATAACTGATAAAAGCCAAAAAACCAATATTCAAGGGATATACTCTGCTGGTGATATCACTGGTGGAGTTAATCAGTGGGTGGTTGCATGTGGAGAAGGTGCAGTAGCTGCTTTGTCAGCTTATGATGACTTAATGAGGATCAGTTAATATCAAATTTGTAAAATAGTCAGTAAAATATCATTAACTTTAAATCAAGCATTAATAGATGCTTTTAATATATTTTTATCTTTTTTTAATTATTTAATAGAGATACAGGTGAATAATATGGAATGTCAGGAGTATGGGCTTACACGAAATACAGAAAGAGACAATTTGAACTTAAATCCTCTCCAGCGTGGGGGAATGCTTCCTATTGAGGCAAGAAAAGCTTTAATTGAGTATGCTGATGGTTACAGTGTATGTGATTACTGTGCTGGAAGGCTTGATGAAGTGCCTAATCCTTCAATAAGTGGATTTTTACAGGATTTAGCGAAATTTATCAATGTTGATGAGGTAAGAACTACACATGGTGCAAGGGAAAGTAAATTTGCAATAATGCATGCGTTATGTGAACCTGGCGATACTGTAATTGTAGATGGAAATGCACACTACACAACCCATCTTGCTGCAGAGCGAAATAAGATTAATGTAATTGAAGTTCCAAATAATGGGCATCCTACATATGAAATAACTCCTGAAAAATACAGGGAAACTTTGGAAAACGCAATTGACAGTGGAATAGATATCAAACTTTCTTTGCTTACTCATGTGGATGGTGACTATGGTAACCTGGCTGATGCAAAAGCAGTGGGTGATGTAGCCCATAAAGCAGGAATCCCTATAATTTTAAACTGCGCATATTCTATGGGAAGACTGCCCATAGATGCTAAAGCATTAAATATGGATTTTGTAGTTGGAAGCGGCCATAAGAGCATGGCGGCATCTGGACCAATTGGTGTGCTTGGAATGAAGGAAGAATATTCGGATGCTTTACTTAAACATTCAAAGAGGCATAAAGTTAAAGAAATTGAAATGCTTGGATGTACTAGTAGGGGAGCTCCAATAGTAACTTTAATGGCATCACTCCCATATGTTGCAGAGAGGGTCAAGCATTGGGGCACGGAAGTTGAAAAGACAAGGAATTTTGTAAGGCAGCTGGAAGAAATTGAAGGTGTTCATCAGATAGGGGTAAAACCAAAAGAACATGACCTCACCAGATTTGAAACACCTATCTTTGATAAAATAGCTGAAAACCATCCGCGAAGGGGCTTTTTCCTGTATGAAGAACTTAAAAAGAGAAATATCGTTGGAATAAAACGTGGACAGACCAAATGGTTCAAATGCAGTGTTTATGGATTCAGCGAAGAGCAGATATCATATATCGCAAATTCATTTAAGGAAATTGTAGATAAGTATAAAGACTTAATTTAAGGAAATTAAAATTTTATTTTTGGTATAAATCCGTAAAGAGCAGATTAGGTTAATTTTATTTATAAAAGGCTGTCCTGATGAATTATTTTAAATTTATTTTTAGGTATTAAGCGAAAATTATTTATTAAATTAAAAGTGATGTATCAATGACTTATTCTCAGGGCAGGGTGGAATTCCCTACCGGCGGTATGCTAATTTAGATTAGTAAGCCCGCGAGCGCTCTTTTTTATTAAAGAGGTCAGCAGATCTGGTTAGAATCCAGAGCCGACGGTGAAAGTCCGGATGGGAGAGAATATGAATGTCTGTAATGTTTTGAATGCTTGTAATATTCAGGTATATTCAGTACTAGGCATGTCTATGTTTTTTTGCCCTGATTCTGGTAAGTCAACTAAAAATGGAGGTTTATTACCATGAATCAAAATTTATTGGCGCAATTCGGTAACTCAGTAGAAAGGGTGGAAAATGCTTTAAATTCCCTTCGCTGTGGTCAAGGTATAATAGTTACCGATGATGAGCAACGAGAAAATGAGGGGGACATAATTTTTGCTGCAGAATCCCTTAATGAGGCCCAAATGGCAATGCTTATTCGAGAATGCAGCGGTATTGTATGTTTATGTCTCAATGAAGAAAAAGTAAATGAATTAGAATTACCCATGATGGTAGAAAATAATTCAAGCCGTTTTAAAACAGCTTACACGATATCTATTGAGGCTGCAGAGGGAGTTACTACTGGTGTATCAGCGGCTGATAGAGTTAAAACAGTTAAAACTGCTATTGCAGATGATGCTCAGCCTGAAGATCTTCACCACCCCGGACATGTGTTTCCTTTAAGAGCCCGTCCTGGTGGAGTATTGGAACGTAGAGGGCATACTGAAGCAGTTGTTGATATGATGGGACTTGCTGGATTAAAACCATGTGGTGTTCTCTGTGAACTTACAAATCCTGATGGGACAATGGCACGCATGCCTGAAATAGTAGATTTTGCTGTAAAGCACAGCATGCCTGTAGTTACAGTTGAAGATATGGTTAACTACCGTAAGCAGGTTGAACTGAACAGCTTAAACTGAGCCTAAAATCTTAACTGGCTAAAATTAATAAGATATTTGTGGAAACCTGAGATATCTCAGGTTTTTTAATTATAATATGATAATTAACTTGTATGTCATCGTAATCGTTTTATTTGATATTAGCAGCCAAAAAGTAATTATAAATTTTATTTCTCCAAAACAGTTTAAAGAGTTGTAAATTGGTAAATATTGGTCTAAATAAGTTAGATGGTACTAATTAGTACAATAATAAGTAATTATCATTTTTTAGCCCATATTTGTTCAATATGCTTAATTAACTATTGCATATTTGTGTATTTACTAAAATGATTTATTAGATGAAATTAAACTTATATTAAGTATAAAAAATTATGCTGTAACTAACATGCTGGAGATGTTGGATACGGCTCTGATTTATGTAATGCTATTAGTACAGCATGGGGAAGTAATGTGGATATACATGAACTCAAAGCAGCAATAGAAGATCCATCAGCAAGGAAAAAGTTTGATAATGATCCCGATAATGAAAATAATAATCTGAATGAAGAGCTTACTGAAAGGGATAATCTTTTAGAGAAATATGGGCTCAAAGATATGGAAGAAAAGGAAATCGATGAACTTTTAGGATCATATAGTCGAGATACTTTAAATAATAAAGAACTTGAAAGCATGGAGCGAATTCTATCTAAGAAGATACATAGTGCTGTAATGTCTTTAAAGGCCATAAAAAAAGCTGCAGTTGAAGTATTCATAGATTATTCTGATGAATTATATGGAGTAGTGACAATCATTATAGAATATGAATCTAAAGGCTTTTTAGACAAAATAATGGGACATTCAAATAGTGTGGATGCTGAAACAATAGAAGTAACTCAAATAGAAATAAGTGAACTTTTTAATTCTTATGATCTTGTTGAAAATTTTGAAATAAATATAGAATCATTTTAATTATTTATCCAAATATTTTCATTTTAATTTATGTGATGGTTGTGTGCTGTTGTTTGTTTAATCTTAATTTGTAGTATGTGCAGTGGCTATAAAAGCTCTTTTATTTAATTGCTCCCATTCTATGGTATTGAAACCTGCATTTTCCAGTAATTTACGAATTTCTGATTCGCCGTAAATTTTAATATCTCCATCTTTGTTAAAAGGCATGAATATATTAGCAAATTGCCTGAAAGGTGTAGCTAACCATGGATCTGTAATTATGAAATTTCCTCCTGCTTTAAGTACCCTTTTAACTTCTGCCAAAACGTTTGCAGGATTGGGGTAGTGATGAAATGAATCAGTACATATGACCATATCAAAACTGTTGTCATTGAATGGTAGACTTTCAGAGTCGCATAGTCTTAAATCTGCAGTTTCGTCCAGCTTATTTCGAGCAATATTTAACATTTCTGGTGAAAGGTCAATTCCAACGATTTGAACTTCATATTTGGAAGATATGAGTGATAAGAGGTTTCCTGTACCACATCCTACATCTAAAAGTTTATTAAAGGAAAATTGGTTTAATTTCTGAAGTACAGTGTTATATAGGGCATTAGCGTGCTTTCCATAATACCCTGCGTCGTAGTTTTCAGCCTGTTGATTGAAACTCTTCTTTGATTTTTCTTTATAATTATCTGCTTTATTTTTTAACATATTTTCCCTTCAGTATTTGTTTATTATTTTCATTTGCCATTTATGGAAATTATTTTATTTTGAATATAATAAACGATTGCCTTGGTAAGAAACCAAATTTTTCTGATGCATCAAATCCTGCTTTCTTCATGATGTCTATCACAGTTTTTTCGGGAGTATAATGTCCGAACATACCTACAAAGCGGGATTGTTCCTTTTTATAATCCATTATAACTATTTTTCCATCTTTTTTTAAAAATTGTTTTATATTTTTAAAGTATTCAACAGGTTCTGGGAGATGATGAAATACATTCCTTAAAAAGAATATATCTGCTGTTTCGGGCAATAAAAACCCTTTTTCATTAGCTAATACTGGTTTTATATTATTAATCATCTCTTTTTTTGACTTATTATCTATAAAAGCCAGTGATTTCTGGTTGGTATCAATTGCGTATACTCTGCCCTTTTTCCCTACTTTTTTGGAAAATTCAAAGGTAAAATATCCTCCTCCAGCACCAACATCTCCAATAATATCTCCTTTATGTATATTTAGATTCTTTAAAACTTCTTCTGGTCTGTTTTCAAGTGAAGCAGCTTTTTTATTTAGCATGTTCAATCTTAAGTTTGTAAACATTTTCATCCCACTTTAAAATTCATTGATTGGCCGCTTCAAGGGGGGCATCCGTAAGTATTGTACCCCAATTAACTCCAGAACCTGCTTCTGGTGTTATCAATAAACCATTTTTTTCAATTTCTCCAAGATTTGCCACATTTGCAGCCAGTTTATGTAATGAAATAAAGTTATTATCATCTACTTTTTCTGTTTTAGGGATGGATAGAGTTTTATATCCCTTTTGTTGCAGTAATTTGCTTAAACTCGTCGTAATTGCGTTTAATTGTTGGTTGGTTTCATTATAAACTTTGGTATTTTTATCTACTGTTTTACGTGTGGCTGTATAAGGTAATGTAATTCCAATGGATATTGCTCGAGGATACTCATCAAAAAATGATTCATACTGTTTAAGTATGTCATTTTCTGCAAGGGACAAGTCTGCAATGCCTAAATAATAATCTTCACACTCTTTTTCAATAATTCTTCTTATTGTGTTCTCAAATTCCATAATTGTTCCCTCCTAAACTTTAAAATTATATTTTATAGTATGTAGTCCTCCTAATTTTTAAATAAATGTTTGAATGGGGGTTTAATCCACAATTTCAAACATTAAATATCTTTTTTAATTAAACCCTGTTTTAGCTATTATTCATCTTGTCATTGATTTTCTGAATAATGGTACGGCAATAGCCATTGTAACGATACCAAACACTATAAGTATGACTATCTGTGTCATTACCTCACCGATACCTGCGTTCAAGAGCATTATTTTACGCATTGCATCTGCAGCATATGTCAGGGGAATAAACTGCGAAATAATCTGCATGAACCAGGGCATCTGCTGAATTGGGTAGAATACACCTCCAAGGAACATCATTGGGAACATCAGCAGGTTCACGATCATTGTACTTGATGCCTGGTCTCCAGACATGGAAATGGCCATTATTCCAATTCCTATGAAGCTGAATATCCCAAGGAGAAGCATGAAGAATGCCAGCAGGATATTTCCCTGAATAGTGACTCCAAAGAGGAGTATCGCGATTGCAAGTATTATTACACATTGAATTAGACCTCTTGTACATAATGCGGCAGTTTTACCGATTATAACAGATATCTGACTAATAGGTGCAGATAGCATCCCGTCAAATGTACCTATTTCCTTTTCTTTGGAAATGGCTTCCGGAATACCTGTCATAACTGACATCATCACAATCATGATCATCAGTCCAGGTGCCAGGAAGTTGAAGTAATTTGTCTGGCCAGGTATAGATGTCTCGACATTTGGAGTATAAGGGAAAATCATCGCCTGGGGATTAACGATCTGATTTGTAGCCTTACTCAAGGTCATGACGTTGGCTTCTGCTTTAATGTTGTTCATATTAATTACTGTACTTGATAGCGCTTGTTGGATCTGTGCTGAGCTTTGGGGTATACTGTTATCAATATAAGCCGTGAAAGTACCAGATTTTCCATTTGTTATATTATCGGAGAATCCCTGCGGTATAATAATTACACCTGATAGTTTTCCTTCTTTTACCTGTGTCATGGCATCATCAACACCCGTGAAGTTCGTTAATGCCATATAATGGGTGTTATTATTAACTGTTTCAAGCTGTGCTATGAATTCGCTACTTCCCTGTCCATGATCTAGGTTAACCAGCCCTACTGGCATGTTCAATTGAGTGTTACCAGTTGGGAAAATGAAACCGAACATGACCAGGAAAATCAAAGGCATGATAAAAAGGGCTGCCAGAGACATTTTGTTGCGCCTAAGTTCAAGCATGTCCTTAGCCATTACATGATAACTGTCTTTTAACATCTTCATTGCGTCCATGTTTTTACCTCATCCTTGCTTTAAATGTGTTTATCTCTATAAATTCGTTTCCTGTATTTTGATTAACTACTTTAATTGCATTTGTTCTGCATGCTTTTTCGCAGCGGCCACATCCGGCACATTTTTCAGCCTCTATTGAAACTCCATTAAATTTATCAACCTGAATGGCATTAAATAAAAATGGACATGTGCTTTTGCAGAGGGCACAACAGGTGCATTTATCGGGGTTTACAACTGCAGCGACTCTAGGTATTCCAAATTTTTGTCTTTGGTTAAACATTCTGTGGAAACGAGCTGCAGCACTTCTTATACTCATGATCTCACCTCACCCGTGCTTTAGGTGCATGTCCATGCCCATGATGTGTTGGGGCTGCTTTTTCACTGGCCTGGTCACGCATTTCTTTACCGGTTACAGCTAAGAAAACATCTTCTAGAGTTGATTCATTGCTGTTTGTTATTGATGCGATATTACCGCCTTCATGACGGATCGCATCGATGATCTGATTAAGTGCATCGTCACCTTTAGCACTAATTTTCAGATTATAATCGTCTTGTTGGGATACTGCAGTTACAACATCAAGTGAATTGATCTTTCCAATTAAATCAGATGTTAGATTTGTAATTTTGGTGCCGAAAACTGTTGTATCGCTGTTTGTTATCATATTCTTCAGTTTCTGCGGCGTATCAAGGGCAGCGACTTTACCATGGTCGATAATAGCAACTCTGTCGCTCAAGGCTTCTGCTTCTACCATGGCGTGAGTTGTAAGTATCACTGTTACTCCACTGTCGTTGATTTCCCTTGTAATGTCTCTTATGGAAAATGTTGTCTGTGGGTCAAGCCCGAGTGTTGGTTCATCCATGAATACAATCTTGGGCTCTGGCAATAATGCTCGGATAACATTAATTCTCTGTTTCATACCTGTGGAAAATTTAGATATCTGTGTGTTCTTCCATTCCTGCATGTCAACCAGTTCAAGCAGTTCGTCAATTTTTTCTTCAAGTTTCTGCTTTGGTATTTCATAGAGTTTTCCAAAGAACCTGAGGTTTTCAGCAGCGGTAAGTCTGTCATACATAATCATTTTCTCTGCAACCAGTCCAATATTTTCCCGAACTCTGGCAGAATCTTTAATCAGATCATAACCTGCAACTTTAGCCGATCCAGATGTAGGTTGGGCGAGCGTACAGAGCATTCTTATGGTGGTACTTTTACCCGCACCATTTGGACCTAAAAAGCCAAATATTTCTCCCTCTTTTACAGTAAGTGATAAATCATCTACTGCTGTAAAATCACCAAACTTTTTAGTGAGTTTATTTAATTCTATGGCATATTCCGTCATATTTTTCTCCTATTTCTCATTTTATTTACTGATCGAAGAGAGCCGTAGCTAACTTAAATCTAAATACGCAAAAATATATAGCTAAACGCTGCTTCTAGCAGTCTTTATGGTGTAATTGGACTATTTGTTGTCTTAATTAATTATTAACTTTAAATCATTACTCTTTGAGCGAATCCTTCATTTTTTTGAGCCTTTCACTCAGTTCTCCTATTCTTTCTTCATGTGGAATTAACTTCTCTCTTTTAATATTTTCAAGGAGAGAGATATAACTACCAATTTCGTTTAATGAGTGTTCTACTGCATGTGCTCCTCTATCCATTTGTCCTGCACTCGATCTGAATTGTCCGAATATTTTATGGGCCATTTCTTGCCCTTTATCTGTAAGTTTATATCTTCCGTCTTCTTGTTTGACTATTAACTCTTCAGCAACCATTTTTTTAAGCATTGGATACACTGAGCCGGGTGAAGGTCTTCGTGATGTACGTTTCATTGCCCTCTGTAGATGTTGTTGGTAATGCTTATCCTCTTTCATATGGCGCATTCGATCATCATGCATTCTATGCATTGCTTCATGATGTTCTTGAATAGCGTCCATAATTTCTACACCATTTTTTGGGCCATCCTCTAAAACATGAATTATCCAGATTCTCAAACCGCCAAGTCTTCCTAGTTCTTCCAATCTGTCATGAACGTCCTTTAAACTGCTCAACTTATCTCTCCAGTTATCCCACATATAGAATCATTACCTCCTATCGTACTGCCGATATAATATCGTTAACTTGATATTGAATATTAGTTATACTTTCTTTTACATTAAATTTAAAGTATATTCATATTATCAATATCAAGTACTCGATATCGACTGATCGATATTATTGTGAAACTTATATAAATAGATTGCGGTATTTTGATCTAAATAAAACAGAAAACAAGTTAAAACTATTTTAATGCTGAAGGGTCAAATAGTTAGAAATCAATATTTTTCCTGATCCATTCCACAGAATCTTTAATTGATTCTTTTATAGGTCTGGGAAAATAACCTAGCTCATTAAACGCTTTATTAGAGCTTATTTTGGAGTTACTGTTAATTACCTCAATGGAATATGCCGTAAAAAGAGGTTCTTTGCCAGTAACTTTATAATACAATGGATAAACTTTACTTACTGCCTTGACAAGCCATAACGGTACTTTTAATGAGGGAGCTTTTATTCCAGTAAGTTTTTCAAGCTCCAAAAATAAGTCCTGTACTGAAATCTGTTCGCCGGCCAAAACGTAGCTTTCGCCGCATTTTCCCTTTTTGCAGGCCAGTATTATTCCCTCTGCCACATCTCGAACATCAACAAAGTCATAAGCCCCATCAACTCGGGCTTTTAAATCGCCTTTCATAAAGTTAATAAACAAATGTCCCATTTGAGATATTCTGTAATCATAAGGCCCTATAACTCCACTGGGACAAACCAGCACTGCATCAAGGTTTTTGTCAATACCTTTAATCACTTCAAGAGATGCTAAAGCCTTTGACCTGTCGTAGCTTCCCCTTGTACATTCTGGATCGTAATCGCATGTTTCATCAATTACTGTACCGTGAGGAGGTTCTTTAAGGGCATGAACAGAGCTAACATAGACCATGCGTTTCACATTATTTTTTAAACAGGCGTTAACAATGTTTTTTGTTCCTTCAACGTTCACATGGTAAAGAAAATCATCATTTCCAGATGATATTGTTACAATACCTGCTAAATGATAGACAATTTCGGCGCCACGAAATGCTTTAATAAGTGAATCCGCATCACGCACATCGCCTTCAACTATTTCAACTTCTAATCCGTTAAGAGGCTCGGTGTCTTCAAATGGGGGTATAATTACCCTTACAGTTTCGCCTCTTGCCAGTAGTTTGCGGACGAGTACATTTCCAATGTGCCCTGTCGCGCCTGTAACAGCTATCATTGTTATCTTAATCCACTATTATAAATTAATGCTTAATCTTACCATATCCATACATTCAATACCATTTTCTATTATTTTTTCTTTATAATGCTGCTTAAAATAGTCACGATCAATGCCAGTAATCCTAAAACCACATTTTTGATATAATGCTATTTGTGAAATGCCACAATTTCCTGTGCAAACCTCTAGGATTTTTGCATTCTTTAATCTGGATTTAGTTATGGCATCTAAAACCATTTTCTTTCCAATTCCCTTATTCTGGTATTGCTTTTTCACAGCAATATTTACTAATTCCATTGTAAATGGTCTTGTTTTTAAAATTACGTAAATTCCAACTATTTCGTGGCCAATATATGCACCATAACAAGTTCCTCTTTTAATATAATCCTCAATAGCTTCTTTGGAGTCATCAGCTAAAAATAACAAGTTGTAAGGAATATTTACATTCTCTTTTAGTTTTTTAATACATACATCAACCAAATATTTCCCTCCTTAATTAAATGTATCTAATTCGGAATTATAAATTTTAACGTTCATGTCCCGGATAAAGTACAATGATTTATGTATTTATTGAATGTATAATGTCCGTTAATTTAACATTGTACTTTGAAAAATTTTAAATTAATATTATCTTTGGATTTGAAATGATAACTGGAGAAATAGAATTAAAATCAATCATTTCAAAAACTGGAATTCCCATCGCAGGTTATGCCGATTATTTTGCTGTTCAGGAAAACCTCTCAAAAATTCTCTGAATTTTTGGAGCCCTCGAACATGAAATGTTCGGGGCGTCGAAAGCACGCTTTCGACAGCACGAAACCTTTGGTTTCGTAAGCTACGGTTTTCCTTCAACATGTGAAAAATTTCATTTTTCACGGTTGAAAATCTCCGATTTTCAAACATCAAAATCATAGATTTTGACAGATTTTTAACATGTTTGAAAATTTGAATGTTACTGGAACTGTTGGGGATGTGTTAAAGAGTTTTTAGGAGATAAACACTATGATTTACTGTCAAAATATATGAAATTTATTCTCCTGAAAACTCTGTACTGGGAAATTATTGAAAAAGAAATAGTGGAATTTTGCAGGGCAGAAAAATTAGATTGTAGAATATAGTTCCACCATAAATAAAAGAAAATGGTTTTAATCATGGAGTTGACTAAATTCAAAGGTTATTACCCTATTTTAATTACTGGAAACTGCACTTCAGTGAGCAATTCACTTGGTTCTGTTTCACTGGGATTGTTAAGATAAACTTCTGTAACAGGCCCTATTATATCATATCCATTTTTATCTGCATATTCTGCTAATCCACGGATTACAGGCCCAACTTCGGTATAAGGTCCTTTATGAAGTGTTGTAATTACAGTATGTTCTGGAATTATTTTAACCATTACTTTTCCTTCATCTTCTGCATTACCTTCGAAGGAAGCACCTATTTCATAACGCAGTTGTTCTGGGGGTACATCTTCGGGGCTGTTAAAATAAGCTCCATAAATCATTCCAGTCATATTCAATCCTTTGTCTGTTACCCATTGTACTGTTTCTGCAATAAGTTCCGGAATCTTCTCGTAACCACCTTTGTACCGCATAAAGGCTACCTGTGTATCTTTAACTCTTTTCTCTTGTACTTCCATAATTATTCCTCGGGTAAACTATTGACCTGCATACGTAACTATTTTTTCATCACTGGAAATTGAACCTCAGTAAGTAACTCGTTCTCTGATACTTCCATAGGATTGTTCATGTATATTTCTTTAACTGGTCCTACTATATTATAACCGTTTTCATCGGCATATTTAATTAAAGCTTGATATATCTGCGCAGCCTGTCCGTATGGTCCTTTGTATACTGTAGAAACGGCTTGATGGGCAGGAATTTCTTTAATTTTAACTTTACTGTTTCCATTTGCATCTCCTATAAATGTAATCCCCATTTCATATTGTAGTTCTTCTGGAGGTACATCCATTGGACTATTTATGTATACTCCATAAGGAGGCTCTGTAATCTGTAAATTCTCTGCCGTAACATAACCAACTACTTCTTCTAAAATTTCAGGTATCTGATCGTAAGGACCGGTTACAGATACATAAGCTGCTTTACTTTCTTTTATATTCTTAATTTCTATTTTCATAATTGTACTTCCTGACAATTTCTTTAAAATAAAGATATTTATTATATTATAACAAGTATATGGATAATAGAAATATAGATTTAGTAAGAGCGCATGAAAACTACTAAATATTAAAATAAGAATAATATCACGTTTATTGGTCAAATGGATTTATTATTTTGTATTAAATGAAAAACGATTGTAAAAATGCATATTTACTTTTTAATTACAGGAAAACGCACTTCAACTAATACTTCATTTCTTAAGACTTCAGGGGTGCTGTTAATATAAATCTCAGTAGCAGGTCCGGATATTAAATATCCATTTTTAACGGCATGTTCCAGTAAAGTGTGGTAGACCTGATTCATCTTATTATAGCTGCCTTTATGTATAGTTGATACAACTTGATTTTCAGGTATTTTTTTAATTTGTATCCTCCCTTCTCCAGACACATCTCCCGTGATGGGAATTCCTATTTCATAATGCAACTCTTCATGGTCTACATTGATGGTGTTGTTAAAAAAGGTACAGTAATAATGTTCAATAGTTAATATATTGTTTTTTATAATGTACTCTATTAATTCACCAAAAATGTAGGGTATATTGTCACGTCCGGTTGCTATTATATATGCTACCTGCTTTTCTTTGATATTTTTAAATTTTATTTCCATAAAACGCCTCTAAATAGGCTTATATTTTTAAATTAGTTTTTAGAACATGTACTGTAAATATGAATCTCATAAGGATACTCATTTATGTAAGAGCACCTGAAAACTAATCTAATTCGAAATAGGGACATGTTTCTATTTTTTAGATGTAAATAAAGACAATAAATTACTTTTACAATAAAAAAATAGTATTTTAAAACTTGAGGGGATATTTTCAGTTGAAATTTGTTCTAGAGGGCGATAACTAATTTAAAATAAATGATTCGCACTTCCCTTTCAAGGATATAAGTTAAGGGCAGGATTGGAATGTAAAAAGCAATATTTGATTTTTATTTTTCATGGAATAGTATATATGTTGAGGGAATCATTATCATTTAATCCATTTTGGGAGGATGTACATGGGAGAAGTAGATGCAAAGAAACTATTCCTTGAAACATTTGCGGCATTGATTACTGCAGCATTTGGGTTAATTGCAGCTCTTGCCTGGAATGAAGCTATTAAAGCTTTGATTGCTCAATTCTTCAAATCAGGTAATGAATTAATGGGATTATTTGTATATGCGATAATTGTTACAGTTATAGCTATTTCAGTTACTTATGTAATCGCAAGGGCTTTGTCGCGGTATGGGATGGAGCTTAATAAGAAATAAATTGACTTTTTAATTTTATTTTCTTTTTAATATACGGAATAGGTCTTGGATATTAAAAAAAATGTTATTTCAGTGAATTGAACTTTAATTTTAATTAAATTAATTATGGGGCTTTATGAACCGTGCTGTGTAGTTCCAGAAATTTCCGCCAATATCATCTAAAATAAAACCTTCACGCGTGCCTATTTTAACAGTAGTTGATTTGAGGGGGTAATCTGGATCAGGTAAAAACTCGGTAATTGCGAGAATTCCATTAGGTTTTAAAACTCTTTTCATTTCTTTCAACGCTTTATTTTTATCTGGCAGCTCCTGAAAAACTGTTATGCTATATACCAGATCAAAAGTGTTGTCTTCTAGGGGCATGTTGAGTGCATCTCCCTCAATTAGATGGATATTTTTTATATCCTTATTTTCAGGCTGTTTTAGTTTATTTTCTATCTGTTTTAACATCTCTGGCTGTATATCAAGTGCAAATACCTCACCTTTATCTCCAACAGCTCTTGCCACAAATGTTGTAAATGCACCGCTGCCGCATCCTACTTCCAGAACTTTCATTCCTTCTTTTATTTTGCTTCTGCTAATTATTTTGTCGGGGGGCTGCATTTTCCTTCTAAAATCACTGTCTAAAAACTTACCTATAAATGCAGGGGCTGGAAAATCAAAAAATCGTCTCAAGACCCTTATAAGTACCTGCCATAAAATGAAGATTACTAAAATAATCAACAGGATAGTTATTATAACATTCATATTGTTTTTTATGTTTATTTAGTAATATAAATCTGGCTAAAAAATAGTAATCATACTGTCTTATGATATTAAATATAAATTATCCGTACTTTTTGTAAATTATTATTTGTTATAACAACCTCTTTTAACTCAATTTAACTAAACTGAACAAAATAAATAACATTATTTATATAATTATTATTACTAAATAAATTGGAGGTAACTGAATGGATAGTGATGATTCAAAAAAATTATTTCTGCAAACTTTCGCTGCTTTAATCACTGCTGCATTTGGTTTAATTGCCGCACTTGCATGGAACCAGGCAATACAAGCTTTGATCCTTTTGTATATAGGCACCGGTAATGCGCTCATGGGACTCTTTATCTATGCCATAATTGTAACTATCATAGCCCTCATAGCAACTTATGTAATTGCAAGATCTTTAGCGCGATATGGTGTGGAAATGCCAAAAAAATAGGCACTCATTTAAGTAGTTATATAAATTCTGGAATAATTACATATTTAGTTTCATTTTAAAAGGAAATTACGCCGGGACTGGGATTTGAACCCAGGGTGAGCGACGCTCATAGGATTTCGAATCCTACGCCTTACCTGACTAGACTATCCCGGCAAATGATTTTTTATTTGGTTTTTAGAGGAGAGTGTTTTTGATCAACCTTGCAAAAACAATGTTTTTGCAGCCCGAAAATCTTCGATTTTCGACGGCTTTTTTAAAAAAGCCCTCGAACATTTCATGTTCGGGGCGCCAAAAATTTAACGATTTTTGAGCGGTTGGACTTGACTATCCCGGCAAATGATTTTTGAGCAGGTGAATTGCTCCGCAAAACTGTTGTCAATAAATATTAGATTAAACTGAATTAAAAGTTTTATTGTTAAAAATATTGGCAAAATTATTTTAAATATTTTTTAATACCATAAATATATCTTCACCCTCTTTACAATCTCCAGGTGCATATTTGTCAATATATTCTTTTTTATAATATTTTTCAGGTTCAAAAACAGATTCAACAAATCCTGCTTTTTTATATGAATTTACCGCTCGAATATTTTTTGCACAAGGCCTTATAATCAAAGTATGAAATCCTTCATTGAATAATCTCTCACTTAAATTCTTTAAAGCAGATGTTCCATGCCCTTTGCCGGTATAATTAAGTGATTTAAGCCATATGTCCAGTTCGGCAATTCCGTTTATTAAATGAAAGGATGTGTAGGATATAAACCCTATTTCATCTTCTTCATTTTCTTTAATAATTATAATGTATCCCTGTCCTTTTTCTGGACTAGAACTTTCAAAAAAAAGTCTTCATAATCTTCTTTAAATTTATGGGGTGAAGGAATTTGGCCAGAAGATTGTAATTCATTTAGAAAAGAGGAAAAGTCTGAAAAATAAAGCCAGTTGTAAATTTTTTCTGTCTTGCAGCACTGCTTCTTTTAGATAAATCATATTAGTCCTCTGAATTTAATGGAGAATAGTTTTTCATAAATTGAAAAGCTGATTATGTATTTAAAAATTAGAGAAAATAAAAAAAGTTATGAACAAATTCCATGGATCTACCTATTAAAAAGGATAAAATATTTCACTTAGAGTGAATAGGTAAAATGATAAAAGGTGAATCATTAGGCAGTTTCAGGAGTTGGTTGTGTATTTAAAACTATTGCACTATCTGCGGAGTTTTTTAAGGCTACGCTGAAACCAGGTTCGGCTCCAATTACCATGGTTTCTTTCCCATTTTCTTTAGCGATGTTTATTAATGGTAAAAAGTCTGCATTACGAGTCATAAGAGCAATAACATCAATATTAGGATTATAAACAAGTTCGAAAGCTTCTACAGCAAGTTGAACATCTACATCTCCTGCGACTATTATGGGAGTAAAACCTTGATTTACTACAGCTTCTATAAGTTTGTCTGAAGCGTACTGGTTCATAAGAACCTTTGCAACCTTTATTGTACCGTTTTCTGATACTATTTCTTTTATCATTTCTAGATCCAGATGGAATTCATTTCTGAGCATATTTGGCCCATCTACAAGCAGTCCAATATTTCGTTCATTGGATCGCCTGGTCAATGGAATATACTGTTTGAATGAACTTAATTTTTCTAGATTGCGCATTTTTTCCTCCTAATTATTTGTTTAAATAATTTGAATGAATATTTTAATATATTATTTTGAAATATATCTAGTTATTGATTATAACTGGAAAGTTTCTCATTTTCAGGGTCACGATTTTTGGTCGTTGAAATGGAAATTTTTCATAGTTAATATATATCTTTTATTATTTATAATCTATTAAATAGATATGCCCAAATCATTACCAAATCTAACCAATAAAAACTCTCATTTTGGGTGAAAAATTAATGAATTGGGGACTTAATTCAAACTTGTTATAAGTTAGCGCCCTCAATCAAATGTATTCAAGAAATTTAAGTGTGATTAGACATTTTATTTTTTATGAATTTTTATGCCACTTCAGATATCAAAAGTTAAGCAATCTTTAATTTTTTTACATTAGTTATATCACAAATACTAAGCAACCCCAAAAAATTACGGATTTTGTGGGCCGCAAAAACTTTCATTTTCATGAATTTCACTACAAAATTATTGTCATTAATTATGTAGATCATAAATATTAAATACTAAATTGACTAATCAGTCTATAACGTGTGTGTTAAATTAATTTGCATGGTGTTACTTTGAAAGAGAAAGAACAAAAAATACTGGATGCATCCCTAAAACTTTTTGTTGAAAGGGGATTTCACGGAACTTCCACTGCAGAGATCGCAAAAACAGCAGGCGTTGCTACAGGAACTCTATTCCACTATTTTAAAACTAAAGAAGAACTTATAAATCGTCTGTATTTATACACCAAAGAAAGCATGTTATGTGAAATCAGCGAACATTACGACGATAAAAAAGCATTTAAAGAAAATATTAAAGAATTATGGCTTAAATTTGTGCGTTTTGGCGTTAATAGTCCATATAAATTCCAGTTTATACTTACTTTCCACTGTTCTCCTTATATAACTTCACTTACCAAAGAACAGGTTGAATCACATGCTGAAAGCATGCTTGGGATTTATAAAAACGGCATTGGAAAACAAAAAATAAAAGAAATCTCTTTTGAAATGGTAATGGATTATTTTTGGGGTAATGTAGTTACGGTAGTAACCCATTTTGAAAAATATCCTGAAAAATTAAATGAAAAGAATTTAGACATGGCTTTTGAACTTTTATGGGATGGAATTTCAAAATAGTAAAATTCAATATATTTAGTAATTATTAGACTGACAGGTCAATCGACAGATGGGTGAGGTAGTTAGATGCAGATGAGAGAAATTGAGAAAAATGGCGATAAAATCTCAGCACTTGGATTTGGTGCAATGAGGCTCCCTACAAAAACAGGTAGGATTGATAAAGAAAGCGCTAAGAAACTGATTTATGATTCAATAGATAATGGAATAAATTTTATTGACACAGCATATCCTTATCATGGGGGAGCAAGCGAATCATTTTTAGGAGAGATACTGCAGGGTGAATACCGAGAGAAGGTAAAGCTCTGCACGAAAATGCCGTCGTGGTTCATTAAAAAATATGATGATATGGAAAAATATCTGGAAATACAGCTTGAAAAACTCCAGACTGATTATATTGATTATTATTTGATTCATTCATTAGGTAAAGGCAGCTTTGAAAAACTAAAAGAAATTGGAGTTTTTGAATTTTTAGAGGATGCCAAGGCAAAGGGAAAAATAAAAAATATCGGTTTTTCATTTCATGATAATGTTAACTCATTTAAAGAAATTGTGGACGCATATGATTGGGATGCGTGTTTAATTCAGTATAATTATTTGGATGAACAAACTCAAGCAGGTACTGAAGGTTTAAAATATGCTCACTCAAAAGGAATAGCTGTTTTCATTATGGAACCGTTAAAAGGCGGTCTTCTTGCTGGAAAAGTCCCCGAAAAGACGCTGAAAATATGGGACAAATCTCCGGTTAAAAGGAGTCCTGCAGACTGGGCTTTAAGGTGGGTCTTGGATCATCCTGAGGTTACATGTGTTATATCTGGAATGGGTGATGAAGAGCAGATTAAAGAGAACATTAAAGTTGCAACTGAAGCTTTACCAAATTCGCTTGCTGAAGATGAATTAAAACTTTACGATGAAGTTAAAGAGGTCTATGAAGATCTCATGGCAGTTGATTGTACAGGATGTGGTTACTGCATGCCCTGTCCAAAGGGAGTTGACATTCCAAGATGCTTTGAAATTTACAATCATAAATACATGTTCGATGAAGGATTTAGGGCTTCTTTTCTTTATTTAGGACAATTAGGTGGTGTCATGGGCGGTGATGAAACCCATGCAGGACTTTGCACGGACTGTGGGAAATGTATAAAGGCATGCCCTCAAAAAATAGATATCCCTGAACGTTTAGGTGATGTTTCAAAAGAAATTGGGGGTAGGGGTTTTAAATATAAATTGAAAATTGGAAAAGCAGTACTTGTGCCAGTTTTCAGTGCTTTCATGTCTTTAAGTTCAAGGTTATAAATAAATAACTTTTTACTTACTTTTTTAGTAATCTTGAGCCATCTGAAAACCCATCACCTATTTTTTCACCCAGTTTATAATAATTTCGAGTAGACATATCAAAAATAATAGGTAAAAATTTTTCAGGATCTATTCGGCGTAAATTTTTTCCGGATTTGGAGGTTATATCAATTAAAACTTCTTTATCTGCTATTAAATCCAGAACTTCTCCGATAAACATAGTATGAGACCCTAAATTGACAGTTTCTTTTAATTTACATTCCAGTATCACTGGAAATTCATTAACATACGGTGCATCGACCAGTTCGCTTTTAACTGGAGTTAAACCAGATACTTCAAATTTATCTGCTTTTTTTCCAGAAACAAGTCCAAAATAATCTGCTTCCACAACATATTTTTCAGGAGGAATACTTACAGTAAATGCTTTCCTTTTCAGGATATTGTGGTAAGTGTAAGTCGCTTCACGCAAAGAGACGTATATGCAAGGAGGTACAAAGCAGCACATACCTGCAGCGGCAGCATTCATTATATTTGGGTTTCCTTCATCATCATATGATCCCACTATAAAGACAGGTGTAGGGAAACCTATAGTTCTTGGTCCAATGCTTTCTTTCATGTTTTTTCTCCAAATTATTTAATTTAATCTTCTTTTATGAGTTCAATGAATCTATTCATGTCTTTAACATTGAATATGAATTTGGAAGGGGCATTTTTTGGCCTTATTGGCATTAGGCAGCATACTGCAGATTCTTTTTGATAGTACTCAAAAATACTTTCAAACCAGTTCGCATCTCCTTCATTTTCAAATGTAATTTCCATAACATTAGAATGCTTTTTTACAGTACAATTTCTATGTTTAAGAGCTTTTTTAAGTTTTTCAAGCTTGATATCTGATTCCATAATGTTCCCTACTTCACTTATATTATTTAGGTATAATCATTGAAGTTTCTTTTTTTATATTATCTTCAATTTATGAATTAAATTTTGAATTAAATTTAAATCATTGCAGTGACAGAATATATCTGGTTAAATTAATGACGTCTAACAATTATTCCTTCACAGATCTTGTTGATATAGATAAGATTAAGGAGCTATTAACTAGTTTTTATGAATTAACCGGAGTTATATCTGCTTTAGAAGATTTGGATGGAAATGTTTTTGAGTCTAGCGACGGTTTTGTTGCTATAGGCTGGCAGGATATCTGTTTAAATTTCCACCGTAAACATCCTGAAACACTTAAAAAGTGTATAGAAAGCGGTACTAGAATTTGTGACAAATTAAAGGCCGGTGAAAAACAATCCAGCCATATATGTCTCAATGGCCTTGTGGACATAGCTGTACCAATTTATATTGAAGGTGAGCATTTAGCTAACCTTTTTACAGGCCAATTTTTCTTTAAACCTCCAAATATGGAATTTTTCAGGCAACAGGCGCATAAATATGGGTTTGATGAAGATGAATATTTGGATGCACTATCTAAAGTGGACGTGTTCTCTGAAGAGTTTATTGAAAAAGCCATGAGTTTTCTTACAAACCTGGCAAGTGTTATTGGTGAAATGGGCCTGGAGAAGAAAAAATTACTGGACAGCAAACTGATTTTACAGGAAAGTGAAGAAAGATTTCGATCTTTAATCAATAATTCTAGTGATTTAATCCGCATACTTGATAAGGAGGGGCGTATTATATTCGATTCTCCATCATCAAAACGTATTCTTGGTTATTTTGAGGGATATTTTATAGGAAAAAACCCTCTGAACTTTGTTCATCCTGACGATCTAGAAAGAGTAAAAATGAACTTATGCGAAGTTTATGAAAAACGAAATCCCGAAATTCCAACAGAATTTAGGATTAGAAGAGCAGATGGGGAATATATTCCTGTAGAATCTGTATTTCAAAATTTAATAGATGTTCCAGGAATAGATGGTGTTGTTGTTACTACGCACCCGGTCATAGAACGTAAAAGGACAGAAAATATGCTGCAGTTTCAGGCAAATATTTTAACTAATGTCAGGGATTGCGTAATTGTCTATGATGTTCAGGGAAGAATTATTTACTGGAATAAGGGAGCAGAAACAATTTACGGCTACCTGGAAGAAGAAATAATTGGTAAAAATATTGAAATACTGTATTTAAATAGGAACAAACGTTACTTTAAACCAGATTTAGAAGGAATATTGGAATTTGGTGAATATAATGGGGAATGGGAAGGTAAAAGAAAAGATGGTTCTAAAGTGTATGTGGATGTAAGGGAAACGATAATGCATGATGTAAATAGCAAAATAATTGGGGTTATAGGGGTTTCCAAAGATATTAGTGAGCGTAAAAAAGCAGAAAAGCGTATTAAAAGATCAGAGGCGTATTACAGGACTATATTTGAAAATACGGGAACTGCAACGATTATAATTGAAGAAGATACCACAATATCCCTTGTAAATGCAGAATTTGAAAAACTTTATGGATATTCAAAAGAGGAAATAGAGAGTAAAAAAAGCTGGAGGGAATTTATAGCCCCTGATTACAAAGAGAAAATAGAGGAGTATCACAATCTCAGACGAATTGACCCAACTTTAGCTCCAAGAAACTATGAATTAAAATTTGTTGATAGGCAGGGCAGGATTAAAGATGTATTTACTACTGTTGCTATAATTCCTGAAACTAAAAAAAGTTTGATATCTCTTTTAGATATTACTGATAATAAAATAGCTGAAAATAAAATTAAAGAGTCTTTAATGGAAAAAGAGGTACTTTTAAGAGAAATCCACCATAGGGTGAAAAATAACCTCCAGATCATATCCAGTTTGCTCAACCTGCAAACCCGCTGTGTAGAGGGAGAAGAAACCATCAATGTCCTGAAAGAAAGCCAGAATCGAGTTAAAACTATGGCGATGGTCCATGAAAAGCTGTATCAATCTGAAGATCTTAAGGATGTCAACTTTAAAGAATACATAGAAAATCTGGTTTCCGATCTGTTTTACTCTTATGGAGTTAAGAAAGGAACTATTGATCTAAAAATAGATGCTGATGATATAAAAATGGACATTGATACGGCTATACCGTGCGGTTTAATTATTAATGAACTTGTAACCAACAGTCTTAAATATGCATTTCCCGGCCCTAACAAAGAAGATATAGTAAAAGTTGGACTTAAAAAACTGCAACAGGATAAATTGAGACTTTTTGTATCTGATAATGGGGTGGGATTACCTGAAAATCTTGATATGGAAAATGTTGAAACTCTTGGCTTAAAAATGGTAAAAATCCTTGTAAATCAATTAAAAGGAACTTTGGAAGTGGATAGGACTAATGGTACGAGGTTTAAGATTATTTTTAAAGAATTAAAATATGAAAACCGAATTTAATTGGGTCATTTGCGTTCCTCCTGTTTATCTTTCTATTCTCTCTTTAACAAGAAGATCATTCCTTTCAACTGCAAAAATTTCATTTTTTAGCTTCTATGGAAATAGGTTAAAATTGGTCATTCATTTTCTTCCCGCTTATCTCGCTCTATCCCATCTTTAACATACCTAACAAGAAGATCATTCCTTTCAACCTTTTTTCCTTGAAAAAAGGATTGATCAAAAATATCCTCGCTCAAAAATAAAAATTTTTGAGCTGCGGAAGAAATAATTCTATTCATTTTCTTCCCGCTTATCTCGCTCTATCCCATCTTTAACATACCTAACAAGAAGATCATTCATTGTTATTCCCTTTTTAATGGCCATAATCTTAATTTCATTTTTAAGATCTACTTCTGCCCTCATTGCCATCTGTACGATTTCTTTATCTGCCATACAATCTACTCATACTATTATGTAAATATATATTACTATTTAAATAAATAATCATATCTATTTTTAGTTAATTAGTTAGATAGTTCGTTAACTTTTTATAAATATAATAAAATAGTTAACAGCTAAAAACCCTAATTAAACTTGAAATCGTATTTTAATGTGAATAATAGATATTCGATTCTTATAAATGGCATGTAAAAATAACTACTACTTGGTGGAAAAATGAAAAAAAATAAATTTTACTCCTACATATTCAAGAGGAAATCAATTAGAAATTATGATTTAACCCCTCTTGACGATGCTAAACTTAAAGAAATTTCAGAGTATCTCAATTCATTAAAACCTATCTACGATGATATTAAAACTGAATTGAAGATCATATCTCCGGATTATGTTAAAAGAAGGATGATGAAAGAAGCACCTCATTATATAGCAGTATTTTCAGAGGTTAAAGAAGGTTATTTAACCAATATAGGTTATATGCTGCAACAGGCAGATTTATTTTTTTCAGTTAATGGCCTAGGCTGCTGCTGGCAGGGAATTCCAGCCCCTACTAAAGAATTAGTGGGGAGTTCCAGCCTCGACTTTGTAATTTTCATAGCCTTTGGAAAACCTAAAGATCCTAGATCATTGCACAGAAGCAGTGTTTCAGAATTTAAAAGAAAATCTCTTGGTGAAATAACTGATATAGCTGGCGCAGACGAACTACTGGAAGTGGCGCGCATTGCCCCATCTGCAACTAACAGTCAGCCATGGTTTTTCACCGGTGATAAAAACTTAATTCATGCTTACAGTGTTGAACCTGGTTTCATTAAACGGTTCACAAAAAAATACATTCCTATAGATATGGGCATTGCTATCTGCCACTTGCAGATCGCAGCAGAGCATTTTGGTAAGAAAGCTGAAATTGTATTTGATAAAACAGCAGGGGCGAATGTTCATAATGGACGCAAGTATATTGCCAGTTTGAAAATAAAATAAAATTTATAATTTTAAAAATAATAATTAAGAATGGATGTTAAGTTAGTGGGTCACTGCTTAACAGCTTTTTCCCTTCGATATGGCCACAGTCTGCACATCTTATAATTTCCCATGTTTCGAGGTACATTTTGGGTTCATCGAATGGTTTTCGCTTTTTTCTATTTGTTCTTCAATAATTTCAAGGTCGCTCGAAAATCAAAGATTTTCGGTGTTTGTGAAACTAAGTTTTGCACGCCACAAAATCGAAGATTTTGTAGGCCCAAAACACTGATGTGTTTGGGGCCGGCGAATTTTCTTAAATTCGCGGCATTCGAAATTTTTAATTTTGATGTTTGAAAATTGAAAATTTTCAACCGGAAAAATTCGTAGAATTTTTCCATGCCCCGAAAACGGAGCTAAAGAAAAATGCTTCGCATTTTTTTGTGCGTCAAAATTTTATGAATTTTGACAGTTTTCGAGGACCGCAGAAATTCGCATAGTTTCTGCAGGGTTCCGCCACAAACTGAACAGTTTCCATCTATAGGAAGATCGCCTGCACTTTTATCATCTCTTAATTCATAGCTTAAGTTATTAAATTTTAGCTGTTAAATTTTTAAAATATACTTTATTTTAGACTTTAATCTTTTTATATTTTTTATCCTTTTTAAAGGTATATTATCCTATTAATTTTTATTTTGAGAGCTATTTGACTTCACTTTTTCTTCTCTATAAATTTTAAAAGCGGCGTAAGTAATTCCAAGTATTAATGGCCCTATAAATAATCCTGGAATGCCCATTGTCACTGCTCCATAAATAAATCCAAGCAAAAAGACCAGTGGATGAACTTCTGAATATTGGACTGAGATTCTGGGCCGGATATAAAAGTCGGTTGAAGTTTCGATTATCCATCCGAAGAAAATAACCATAATTCCCTGAAAAGTGTTCCCTACAAGGATGCTGAAGACTCCAAGGATCCCATAAACTATCCAGGGGCCAATAATGGGTATAAACATAGCTATTCCGCTTATAATGGCCAGTAATATTGCATAAGGATATCCGAGGAAGAAATACAGGATTCCAGACAGCACGCCAAGGATAGCAGCAGGGATAACATTACCCACTATAATGCTTTTGAGAACATCATCAGCGCTGTTAAATATCTGCTGGTAGAAATCTTTGTCTTTATCAGGGATAATGTCGGATATATATGATATTATCTTGTCTCCATCACGGGCAAAGTAAAATACTGAAAAGATTAGTATAAGGAGCTGTGCAGCAATACCTGGAAGGGAACTCACTAAATCAACTGCTAATTTAGCAATGTAAGATATAAATTGAGTAATTGCTGATTTTATAGTTTCATCAATGCCCTGTGAAATGTTGCCTGGAAGGCCGATATTCTGTACCGCATCAGTTATTTGAGGCAGGTTCATTGTAGAATTGCCTGTAGCGGCTTGTTGAAGTGATCCGAAAAAGGATCCGGCAATACTTAAAAATTGAGTAAAAGTGAAATACAACAGTAAAATGACTGGGACGGCAAGTATAATCATTCCCAAAAATACGGATAAAGTATTGTATTTAACGTAGGGTTTGATTTTTTTGGATATATAACGGACATAATAGGCTAAAATAGCTCCAAAAATCACCATGGAAATTATTGGAATTAAAATTCCAAGAGAAAGAAGTGTTAATATTATTATAAGGGGAATTACAGTTGAAAATGACATTTTTTTAAGATTAGAAATCATTGAGACACCTACAAACCTTAAATTCTGATATTCTATCTTAATGTACTACATTAATATTTTTTGCGTTTATAATTTTCATTTATACTTTTCATATTGACTTTCCAATAATTTTCGGCTGATTTCTTTCCCATGACCAGGTAAAAACAAATCACAATTAGTATTGATTAATTTATTCCAGCTTTTAACCATAGTATCGGGATCATCAGCAAAAGGGGGGTATATGGAATTTCCAAAAACTCTAAACATGGCATCACCTACAACGGCAACTTCATGATCGATAATAATGCTTATGGATCCTTTTGAATGACCGGGAGTATGTATAATATATGAATTGAACCCAAAATCAATTAAATCATATTTTTCATCTACATTAATATCTGGATTAACTTTTTCATATTGATATCGGGATTCCAACTTTTTTCCAAGTACTTCTGTCATAAATCCCGTAGCTAAATTACTTCCTTTTGGTAAAGGGCTGTTACCGAGCATTATATATTCTGATTCGCTTTGATGAACAATGATTATGGATTTATACTTCTCATTTATCTTAGCCGCATTTTCCACGTGGTCAAAATGAGTGTGGGTTAATATTAAACAGGATAATTTATTTTTACCTAAAATTTCGTCAATTTTGTTGCTTAATTTTTCCCATGAATTTGCACGGCCAGTATCAATTAGAATGTAATTATTTTGTGAATTGATTAAAAAAGAGTTACTTCTTCCTTCTAAAAGTTGATAAATTGTGCAATTTTTAGTATCCCACGTTTTCATAGAATTCCCCTTTAAAATTAATTAAAAATTTTTAAATTTCATACTTTAAAATGAATTCTCGGGCTATTTTTTTAGTTTTTGGGCTAATACTGTTCAATTCAACTTTGACAAATTTATTTATCATTTCTTTCCTGTCTATTTGTTCGTAAAATTCGTCAAATACATATATAATATCGGATTTTAGTAAAGCTTTTTGTTTTTCGGAAAAATTACATATTTCATCTATATTTAACAAAATATCTAAGATATCTTCCGTTAGTCCGCTTTTATTTGCCATAATTTTTGCTGTATTCTGGATGCAGTGGCGTGCAGTCATGAATTTGGCATCATTTATATGTTTAAAATAATTTTTAGATACCGATGAAAATTTATTTTCAAAATCTACTTTTGTTAAATTGGCAATTAAGGTTAGGCCAAAATCTCGATGGTATGAGTTCTCATGATTTAACAGTGAAGCGAAATCATCCCAATATTTATAGAATAATTCTGGCTTTAATTCACTTGCTTTAGCAAGGATGTTATATGAATGATAGTATACCATTATATGTGTATTGTTTAACATCTGATTTATTATTTCATGGCGTATGGGCTCTTTATTAATTACAATTTCAGCGAATTTATCTACATCTACATTTTTATCAGATATTTCTGAAATTAAATCGTTTTTAGCCAAGATATCCCTCTTTTAATTAGGCAATTAGTATTTAATCATTTATCTGTAAAGTTTTCCTAAAATTCTTCTTTTATCATTATGCGTGTTGATTCGCCCTATATTTGCCTTAAAATCCCTTGAAAACATTGTTTTTGTAGGGTAAAAACATTTCAAAAATCTTTGGTTGGGAATGCTCGTGTTTGAGCTGCAAAATCATTGAATCAAGGTTATAATCATTGATCATCTATTTGTAAAGTTTCCCTAAAATCCTGTTTTATTCTTATACGGGTAGACTCTTCTTTATACTCGTCATCATCACAGTCTTCCAAAGCAAAAACAGCTAGTTCGTATATAACTTTATTTAATGCTTTTCCTCGTTCAGTTAGATAGTACTCTGTAGAAATGGGCGCTGAATTAATTATTTTCTTTTGGATAATCCCGTTATTTTCCAGATTTTTAAGACAGTCAGATAAAACTTTGTTGCTTAAATTAGGTTTGTTTTCTTTGAATTCTTTAAAACGTTTCTTACCAAAGAACATGTCTCTGATTATTTCAATACTCCATTTTTTGCTGATAAATACCAAAGCTTTACTTACAGGACAAAAGCTGTCGCAGGTTATTTCATTAGCCATATATTTTCACCGGGTTACTAACTGGTTACTTAGTCACTTAAAAGTTACAAAATTTACTTAAATACATCCAAACAGACAGTGGAATGAAATTTGGGAGATAAATCATTATAATATGTGATCTATTTAATTAGACTCTTACTGCATAATATAAAAGCTTTTTTAAGAGCAGTTAATGAAAAGATCAATATGTTTATTTTTTAAATGGAGGCAAAAAAGATGAAGGTACTTGGATTTGTAGGGAGCCCAAGAGAGGGCGGTAATACGGAAATTCTTGTTGAAGAAATGCTTAAAGGAGCAGGTGATGTGGGTGCAGAAACAAAAAGTTTCAACCTTGATAAAATGGCTATAGCTCCGTGTAAGGCATGTATGCATTGTAAAAGCAATGATGGCGAATGTGCTACAGATGATGATATGCAGGAGATTTATAAAGAACTAAAAGAAGCAGATGCTTTCGTACTTGGATCTCCAATTTACATGTGGCAGATGACTGCCCAGGCAAAACTCTTCACAGACCGACTTTATGCTTTATTCATGACTGGTTTTGAAGAAAAATACGGCAAAAAAGATATGGCACTGGTATTTACTCAGGGTAATCCTGATGAAAACACATTTGCAGGATATTACAACTCTACAAAAGACATGTTTGGGTTCCTTGGATATAATGTCGTTGATATGTTGAGTTCACAGGATAATAATACTCCTGGGGCAGTTAATGACAAGAAAGATGTCCTTGAAAAAGCCAGAGCAATAGGTAAGAAGCTGGTTAAAGCGGATTAAGTATTTTTAAATTACATTTTTTAAGATGGTACACTAAAAATGGAAATTGAAAGAGAAATAATCAACGGCAACGGTTTAAAAGTTCCATGTGTAACTTTTAAACCTCCAAACCCAATAGGAGCGGTTGTAGCTGTCCATGGTTACGGGGGTTTAAAAGAAGAGATGATGGGCGTTGCATGGCATATGGCAGAAAAAGGATTTGTAGTAGGGGCTATAGATCTTAGGGGTCATGGTGAACACCTGCTTGATCTGGATAGAGATATTCTTTTGGATATTGAAACGGCTATTTCACATTTTAGACCTTTTGGGAAAGTAACTGCAGTAGGTCATTCATTAGGTGGGCGTCTTTCACTTATTAGCAGTGCAGATTATGCCATTGGAATATCTCCTGCATTGAACAGAACATTCAGTCCTCAAACTAAGGAATTACTTGAGGAACGAAGGGATTATAGGGTACGCAGGTCTAAATGTACTGTATTCAATATTTTAAATGATCTTCCACAGTTTCAGCCTGATGAAAGTAGATCATTGATTATTTATGGATCGCGTGATGTACTTGAAATTATGTCTGAATGTGCTAAATTAAAATCAGGTGACACTCAAGTTATTCAAATAGATAAAACGTTACATAATGACATATTTTTGTTTGGGCAAACTTTTGAAACTATAACTCAAAAGTTGCATGAATGGTATGTATAAAAAAATTCTAAAATTGTTTAAATTGATTATTCTTTTTTATATGGTTATAATGGCTATTATAAATGCGATAATGAATTCTTGGGATGTACATACTTATTCATCATCAGAGTAATGGGGATTATCTTGGTAATCATTATCTTTATTGTAGTAATCTAATTTTTTCCATTCCATTTCAAAGACACTGGATACGTAAGCTGCTAAAAATGGGCTGGATATCCATATTATGGTTGTACTATCTACATTTGGGACTCCCTTTTCAATTTGAGCCATCATAAAAACACATTCTTTATTATCTACCACCATATTTTTCATGTAATAAGGATGTCCTTTTTTAATATCTGCGTATTTATCCAAATGTTCTAAAAAGTCAACAAATTCTGTATTAACATGTTCTGCAATGATTCTAACACTTACGCCCCTTTGTTTAGCTTTTGAAAGTTCTTTTTTAAATATATTAACTCCATAGGGCAAATATAGACTGCCCATTAATATTATTTTGTTCTTAGCATTTTCAATTAAATGTTCTGTTATTTGAATAATCTTATCTGGTGAATGCACAACTCTAATTAGGGGAGTTTCATTTTCAAGTATATTGTCATAGATCATAGTTAATTCGCTAGAAATTTCATCTAATTGTGAATTCAAGTATGATTTGTGTTCTTCTATAACTTCGCGAGGATAACGAGGCTTTACAGTTGCAGGTCTAGTTTTTTCAATTATTATCCAGTTATCTTTTTCTAATTTATTTAGTACTTCATAAATTTTGGTTCTAGGAACTTCTGATTTTTCAGCGATTGCCGTAGGGTTCGAAGTTCCGGTTTTTATAAGTGTATGGTACGCTTTAGCTCCATAATAGGTCATTCCCATCTTTTGTAGGATCGATAATATCTCTTGCTCTTTCATATGGATATTGTTGCTATTAATGCCTAATAAACTTGATGTAAAGGTTGTATATAATTTTATATTAACTATTATAAAATCTTAATAGATTTATGGAAAAATTAAGTATAACACGTGTGATAAATTCATAAATGCCTATTTTAGTTTGGTATTTATAGTAATTTGTTAATATATGTGAAAGATTGTAGTCTATAATGTATTTTTAAAGATCAATGAGGTTAATTTTATAATTGGATATGATTTATTCATTATGTGTCCTTTTATAACGGTCAGAAATTATTATTACTGATTTATTATATTTTTTTTATTAAATTAGTATTTTGTTTACTTTATATACATTCTTAATACAAAAATAGGGCTTTTGTAACTTTAAACTACTATAAAAGTTACAAAAAGCTTAATAATGAATATATAAAACTTGAATTAAAGATTAGAGATTAAAAAAATCATATTTTTCCTATGGGGGTGGTTAATAGGAAGGAGGTAATATTTAAATTAATATTAATCTGGGGTAAGTTAAGAATTAAGTTTTAAATCAAATTAGACTTAATCTAACTATCTTTATTAAGCAACAATATAATTAACAAGTTTTGGTCGTGTTTTGTAGCATGATTTCAACGATAAATATGGGTGATATTTATGGGTATTCGTGAAGATGTTGGTGGTATTTTGAATGAGCTTTTGGAGAGGGCTCCTGGTGATGTTACTGGTGCTGCTCTTTTAAGGCCGGATGGTTTAATGATAGCTTCTGTTTTATCTCAAGATACTGATGAGAAGCGTTTAGCTGCAATGGGTGCGGCTATTGTAGGTACTTCTCAAAGAACTTGTGATGAGTTAAGCAGGGGAGATTTAAGTGAAATTATAATTGAAGGAAGTACTGGTAAAGCTACATTTTCTTTTGCAGGTAGTAAAGGTATTTTAGCAGTTCTTTCACCTAAGGAAGTAAATTTAGGGTTAGTATTGATGGAAATTGAAAGGACATCAGAACAAATAGCAAAAGCAATGGAATAAGCGGTGATTAAATGGAAGATAATCCAACTGATATAATTATAGCAGGACTTATAGAAGCACTCTGGAGCACTCTTGGTGAAGGTTCTTTCCCGATTTGGAGGCAGGTTGCTAATAGATTTTATGAGACAATAGAGGCTAATGGGGGCGACATGAGTACTTATGAGTCAAGTTTAGATGCTATCAAAGATTATTATAAGAGTCACGGTACTTTAAGTGAGATGACTTATGAAATAAAAGATGGTGAGGCAACCATAAAAGTGACAGGCTGCGGTTTTATGCCTATTGTTGATGAAATGGATGAAAAAAACATAGATGAAGAACATTCATGTCCATTCTTTAATACATCTTTGGTTGCTATTGAAAATATTTCAGGGAACATGTACGATTGGAAAAGAGAAAAACAAGAGTATGGTACTTGCAGTGCACATATAAAAAAAATTTAATATGTTGTAGGAGTTTTATGAGTAAATCCGCAACAATTACATACCTCCTCCGAAACACTCATAAAACATGAATTTTTTTATTTAAATAAAATTAATAATGGACTGGCAGTAATGGAAGGAGAGAATAAGAGTATAATTAAGATAGTTGTTTTCGGAGCGTTGGACGCTGGTAAAACGACTTTTGTTGAAACTATAAGCGGTAAGAAGCTGCTTATGAAAGGGGAATTTGAAAGAATTACAAATAGCTTTGATTTTGTTCAGTTAGATTATGATAATTATTTTATTCAGTTGTTTGCCACGCCGGGACATCGGAGATTCTCGTTTATGTGGAATACTCTGGCTATAGGTATGGATGGAGCTATATTTTTGATAGATTCAACTGTTGGTATTTCGCCTGTTGATAAAGAGCTCATGGCATTTATAAAAAAGCATAATGTGCCTTATGTTGTGGCTATAAATAAGGATGATCTTGTTCATTTATCTCAAGAGAATGTAAGGGAAGAATTGGAAATTTCTGATGAAGTTTCAGTGATAAATACTTCTTCTGTTACAAAACAAAATCTGGATCTTGTAATGGAAACGCTCATGATGGATATTACAAATACAAACAATAAATAGGAGGTGAAAAGGCTATGGTGAATTGTAATGGTACTGAAAAATTAGATTTAAATATTGAAAATGTTTTAAGGCCATTGATGAAGATTAATGGTGTACAGAATTGTATACTTGCAACTATGGGAGGTATACCAGTTGGGAGGATGGATCAGAATGATTCTATTGTAAGTGCTACAAGTGCAGCTGTTTTAGGTGCAGTTACTGAAATGGTTAAAAACATAAATTTTGGGATGCCTGAGAAGTTAATAGTTGAAACAGATTATGGTAAGATTATCATGGAAGAAATTGGATCGGAATATGTTGTGGTAGTACTTACAGATGATAATGCAAATATTGGAATGATCAGGTTAACTCTTAAAAAAGCAGCCTTAAATATTCAGAATTTAATTCAAACACCCTCTGGATAATACAATTTAAAGATTGATATAAATGGAGCCTATTTCTAAACAAATAAAAGATATCTTGGATGAGATGCACAGTAAAGCTCGTATAATGGAGTCTTATGTAATTAGAAAGGATGGTCTTATTATATGTTCTTATGTTCCCGGTTCAAACAGCCAGCGAATATCTGCAATGTCTGCAGCTTTAATGGAACTTGGGAAAAGGACCTTAAAAGACATTGGAAACGATGACATGAAACTTATAATGGTCAGTGGAAACAAAATGAATATTGTTATATCAGGATCAAAAAGTATTGCACTGGTGTGTGCAGTTGGGTCTGAAGTGAATATTGGAATGATCTTTCTATTGATTAAAAAAGCAGTGCCAAAAATACAGTCAATACTGGAAGAAAGCTACGAAAATGTTTCAATAGTATGGAAACAGTAAATATAATCTAAAAATTATTATTTTAGTAAGTTATAATATAATAATTCACTATTTTAAGTTAATTTTATTGCCCTTGAAAACTTTTATAAACATTTAAACCATACGGTTAAATCTATTAACAAGAATGTAGATACTTGAAATTAAATAGTTCTAAAATAGAAGGTGTACTTAAAATTGGGCTTAAATGAAAATTTTCTTTATAATATCTCTAAAACGCAAAAAAATATTTTTTTAATATGTAAATGCTCTTTTAATCTTAAAAAACTTATTTTAAGTTATATTGTGGAGAGCAGCTGTTTTTTAACTTCATCAGTTGGAAGGTCTTGGTACGACGGATGAATATGATAAAAAATGGAGAATCCTTCTGGCTGTTTCAATAGGTGCTTTAATGGTTCCAATAAATGCCAGTATAACTAATGTTTCCCTTCCACAGATAGCAGAATTTTTCATGGTCAATGTGGCCACAGCAGAATGGGTTTTGACATCATACCTGATCATGTTTATAGGTCTGGTGCTGTTTTTTGCTAGATTTGGAGATTTTTATGGGCATGAACGCCTGTTTTTGGGGGGGCTTGTTGGTTTTGTAATAGCATCTATACTCTGTAGTTTATCGCCGTCTATCATAACTTTAATTATATTTAGGGGATTGCAAGGGGTTACAGCAGCTATGATCCTCTCAGTTTCAATGGTTATCATTGAAAAGTCATTCCCACTCCGTTACCTTGGGAAAGCAATGGGCATATACTCTGTAGCTATTGCAGCTGGTTTAGCATTTGGACCTGCAATAGGTGGAATCATGAATGGTCTTTTTGGTTGGAGATCTATATTTTTGATAAATATTCCAATTGGAATTCTGGCCTTTGGAATTTGTTATTTCACGCTTAAACGTGGAGAATCTAATAAAGTCAAGTGGGATCTTCCTGGAACGATACTTCAATTTACTTATTTGTTCCTGATAATTTATGCATTGAACCTTATAGAAAACTCAAATTACGCAGTGGCAGCTGTTATTGGTGTTTTGTCGGCGATAACCTTTGTTATATTTGTATATACTGAGTTGAAATCAAAAAATCCAATGATAGAACTTAAATTATTCAAAAATAAAGTATTTTCAGCATTCAACGCGTGTTTGCACTTAAATTATATTTGTATGTACATGATGCTTTTTGCAGTGCCGTTTTACCTGCAGAAAGTCCTGCATCTCAGCTCAAGTATATCTGGTATGGTTTTAACTGCTTCACCTATAGTTATGATGCTTATGGCCACTGTAAGTGGTTCTTTGTCAGATAGAATAGGGTCACGGATTCCAGTTTTCTTTGGATCTGTTATTTGCATAGCTGCAATGCTTTCAATGACTCAACTTACAGTTTCCTCCAGTGCAATAGATGTTTTCTGGCGTCTTGCACTTCTTGGACTCGGCACAGCATTGTTTCAGGCCCCTGCAAATAAAACATTGATGTCAACACTGTCACACAAAAATGCAGGGATGGCATCGGGTATTATTGCAACTGTAAGGGATATGGGCATGGTCTTTGCTGTTTGTTATGCAGGACTTTTGATAAATTCTGCTATATCTCCACAGCTCATGCTTCAAAATCAGTTATTTTCAGGTGCAGCAGTTGATTTAACAACAGGGATACATAGAGTTGTTTTGTTTGGGGCTATTTTAAGCACTTTAATGGCTTTAATGTCATTTACAGGTGTTGAAAATAAGAGGAAGGCTATATCAAATTATGGTGGTTCATTTCGGCATATAAGAAGTATCTTTGAGGAAAGAACCAAAAAATATCTGGAAAACATTTTAAACGGCGCTTCAAAATAAGTTCAATACAATAAACTGGAAAATTCGCTCTTAAAAAAGTTAATTATATTTATAGAAACACTAAATTTTCTTACTATTTTTGGATTGTTGTATCTTACTATTTTTTATTGTAATATTTTGTTTTGTCGATGCATTTAGGAGAATTTATTAGTAAGATGAGACATACACTTCAAGTGTAAAATATATCACATTTTGTGATATTAGGAGGAGGATGCAGAAAATTCAGTTTAATTATCCTATAGTTTTAACATTAATCAGTTTATTTGCATTTTGTATGGTTATTGTCTTAATTAAATTAATTTACAGGCATAATCCTCATAGTAATGCGCAATATGGAAATGAAATTATCCTTTTTCACAGTGATGAAAGATTTAAAAAAAGAGTTTGGAGATTTAATCTGATTGAAGAGATGAAGAACTTAAAAAATAAAGGAAAAATTACAGGCGAATTGGAACTCAAATTAGTGGTTGGAGAATTCAGCGAAGATACTCAAGAGATAGTTAAACACGCAATTAATCATAAATTTAGATTAATAACAATTATAGCAGGACCTAAAGTATTTTGTGAAGATAAAACTGAAATTTACACACTTCTTGATAAATATAAAAGTGTAAAATACTTTATTTTGCCAATAAGGCCCATTAAGCACTTTATGATTCTCTCAATAAATTCGCAGAATTTATTGGGGCCCTCGAAAAACTCAGTTTTTCGTAAGTTCAATAATGGTCATTTATATATAGAAAAGCCCCATAGGCATAATGAAAGTCGAGGATCAGTCGGTGTTAAAAATAGCAATCCTGGATTAATAAAAATTTATGGCAACGCTTTTAATGAAATGTTAGGACACGCTCAACTATTAACTAAAGATGAAGTGTTAAACCAGCAGTGTTACAATGAATAAGATATAATTTTTAACATTTCAGTATTGTAAGGTTAATAGATAGAAAAAAGATTAAAAGGAGTAAAAATGGACATCACGGCTTTAATCCCAGAATTTTTAGTATTTAGCTTGGCGGGGGCTTCATTATCTATAGCTGCGTATTCTGCATTTAGAGATAAAAATGACGATAAAAAATTGCTTTTGATCATTGCAACTTGCTTTAGCAGTGCATTTTTAGTACTTTTTATTTTATCGTTTATTACAATGGATAACATGGAAACTTTACCCTATGCACTGGTTTTAATTTTTTATATTTTGATTTTTATGGCAATACTTTCCATTATTGGGTTTATTATTCACAGGTTACGGGTAGATCAGAAAGTTAAAGATGATGAACTGGACTCTGCTATAGATATAATAGAATCCAGTAAGGATGGTCTGGATAGTTTTATTGGTTTGCTGGAATCTCGAAGGAAATAAATGTTATATATTTATTATTTAGCTTAAATAAAGTCTTATATATTCTTTTTTAAAATTTACTGTAAATTTTTTCTGAGTACTGCCTAATGGAATCCTTAAAAGGAGAATAGGTATATGAAATAGTACTTATTATTAAAAATATATAATTTAATATGATGATCAAATTTACAGGATTATAAAAAAATGACACCTCAAAATACGGAAGAAGGTTATGGATCTAAAGACCTTTTAAAAAAGGCGCGTGAAAGCAGAGGTAAAGACTTTAAGAAAGTGCTTAAGGAAGTTGAAGATGCGATTGAAAAATCCGAAAACCCTGATGAAAATCTTTTAAGGGCTAAAAAAATACTTACGGCTAGAATGAGTTCTAGAATGCATGATAAGGAGAAAATTTCTAAATAGGGTTCATTACCGCTTTTGATGCGCTTAATATTCTATTTTTTAATTTTTAAAGCTATGTTGGCTTGTAACTTTTTTTAATGTTTTTAGTATCTAAACTAAATTAGATGTTTTCAACTTCTTTAATTATACTTTAATGTAAAAAAAGATATTTATTCATTTTAAATAGATAAGTAGACATTTACGGATTTTAATTACTAAAATATTACCAGTACCCTTTAGTAAACCTTATCCGAACCCAGTCCTTTCCCCTGCTTGTAAGGTAGCCCCCAAGGCCTATGATATATAAAAGAGTGGGGTATGCAATAAACCTTTCAGCACCGCCCAAACCTAAATATGCTGCAAAAGGATTATTTCCATAACTTACAGCGAATGATAGGATTAACATGAGAGAAAATAAGCCAGTTACTAATGAAACTACAACCATGGGTATGTTTAATCCTAACCTATAGGAAAAAATGACAGCTAAACTTCCAAATAGGAATACAATTACTGAAAAGAATGCATGTGCGCTTCCAGTATATGAAGGGAACAGTCCTACCCCTAAAGCACCGGCGGCAGCAATAGCCAGGCAGGATGAAAATAGACGGCAGCCACCGCTTTTGAGAATTAAATAAACTGCTGCAAGTACAAGAATTCCCATGATGATAACGCTGAGGTTAAAAAGTACAGCTGACGGTTCTACAGGGGGTAATGTACCTCCTAAATCACTTAATGTGTTTTCAGCAACGCTGTAGCCTGGAAATTGTGTTTCGGCCAGGCTAACTGCCAAAAAAAATTGTAAACAACCTATTACGAGTAAAATTCCTGCTTCTTTATAGTAATCTTTTTCTGGTCTGAATATACTTCCCCTTTGAAATTTCATGGTTTTACCTTCAAACATCTTCTATTTATTATTATATAACTTGATGTTATTACTTTTAATGTGGGGAATGTTAGTTTTGCAAAATCATAAAAAAACACTAAATTTAATTTGCACTTAACTTTTGGAGTGATTTATTGTCGAGTGTAATGACATCAATGCCTTTTTCAGCCACGTAAAGCAGGGCTTGCGCCAGTTGCTTGGAAGTTATCACGGTGGATGGAACAAGCTTACCTGAAATTTTAATGAATCCTAATGTTATTTTCTTGAGAATAGATTCATTGGTCTGAGGATAGGTTGGTATAATTCCTCCAGGCCGGGCTATATACAGTTCTTTAAAATTTAATTCTTTTAATGCATTTTCAGTTTTTCCTTTTATTCTTGCAAAAAGAATTCTGCTTTTTTCAGAGGAATCTGCCCCCTGTCCACTTAAAAAAACAAAAGTTACTGCAGGGTTAGCTGCAAGCATAGTTTTAGCTGCTGCAACAGCATATTCATAAGTAATTATCTCGTACTCTTCTTTACTTACCTGGTTTTGCGAAATACCAAGGCACCATATACATGCATCTACCTCTTTAAAAACTGGTATTAAATCTGTATAATCTAAAAAATCAGTTTTTATGATTGTTTTTAGCTTTGGATCCTCAATACTTAGGGGATTACGCACAACTGCTGTAATTTCGCTAATATCCTGTTTTTTGATTGCCTGGCGAACTACCTCTGAACCGACCATACCTGTAGCACCAAAAATAATTATCTTCAAATTTTCACCCTTTAAATAACCAAATATTTAATTGCAGGTGATATAAATGTTTTCTGTTAAAATAAAAAGATATATTTCAAGAATTGCAGTGCCATTACAGTTGATGTAGATTTCAAATGATAATATTATAATGATGTGTGTCTTTAATGTGATTGTAAAAGGTAGTATGATTATTTAGTTAATAAAAAATTAAAACCAGCTATTTTTTAATTAATCATAAATAAACAAGTTGTTTCATTCATTCTGTTGGTTTATGTGATATGTCTCTTTAATAGTTAGTTAAATGTTACATATCCTCTTTTAACATTTTTTTTAATTCTTTGACTGATAACAACGCTCCCATGGATTTTATTTCTCCGTTTATAATTAGTGCAGGACAGCTGGTTATGTTCATCTCTATGGCGTGTTTTAAATCAATTCTTTCTATTTTTTCATCTAAATTAAGCTCTTTCAATGCTTCTTGTAGATTCTTTCCAAAAGCCATACATTTGGGGCAATCATCAGTCATGTAAACTTGAAGTTTCATCATGCCATAATATGTTGTCTATAAAATAAAAATATTACTTTTTAGGCTCGGAGTACCTATTTCCTTTCTGAAACAGCTCTTGAAATACCGTATTCTAAATGTTCCTGTTTTACAGGCTTACTTAAAACAATAGCATCTTCGGGTAATTGAAGCGATTTAATCAGGCAGTTTTTAATAAAAATAGTCAGGAATATAACTGGAATTTTATATAGATCCTTTATTTTGTTTGCAGCTTCCACACCGCTCATTTCACCCTTTAATTTTATATCCATTAAAACTAGATCTGGGTTTAAATTTCCTGCTTTTTGAACTGCTTCTTCTCCGCTTGAAGCTACAGCAACTACTGTGTGTTTTAAGTTCCCTAAAGATTTTTTTAAGTCCAAAATAGTTTTGGATTCATTTTCGGCGATTAAAACGTTCATAACAAGTGTATATGTGGTGCTAATATTATTTATATTTGATTACAGTACTTTTATGGGTGATTGTGCTTAATTTAAATACATAATTATTATTTTTAAAGTGATATAAGGACTAAACAGAAACGCTTTATTTTTTTAGATGAATGTGGGAACCCCTCCCAGAAAGAATGGAGTTAGGAGTTACCTGTACAGTTAAGGTAGGCAGTGGGAGGGGTTCTAAAATGTCGATATGTCATGGTAAAAATAAATCTTTTTATAGTTTTGAAGATCAGTATCCTGAACTTTAGTAATTAGGCCGCTTTTTTCTCTATAAATATGTACCTAATTGCGTACATAACTGGGAGCGTTAGAATAGCGCCTCCAATTATGAGAATTGCTCCAATATCCATTAAATACCTCCATAAAGATTAATTTCATAGTTAACCATCATAATTTTACGTGGAAAAATAAAAAGTTGTAATAATTAATGGGAAAAATGTAGAATGCCAAAATGTGCGCTTTTTAATATTGGGGACATTATTGTGTGGAGACAAAGTTTATTGTTGCAGTGGTGGTCTGCTGTAGCTATATTTGGTTGAATCTAATAAAACCAGCCAGTCAAAATCAATGAAACTTTTAGGAGTCAGTGTAAAGTAGTTAAAATTCTTTGTAATACTTGAACAAGTGCTAAATGCATTAATTTCTTGAATTAGGAGTTTTTGCCCATGGTGAGTCGGAATGAACATTGGTTTTTTGTTTTTTAAACACATTTAATTGAGGCTATTCTAATTCATGTACTATCTTAATTTGTTACTAAATTAGTAATAATTATTACTATCAAAAATCAGAGTAATATAAAATGTTTTTAAAATTTTTTAGCGTATTTTCACCTAAAATTTAACTTAAATATATTCTATTATAATCTTGATTGGAAAATTAAGCAAATGGAGGTGATGTATGTGAGTAACGATGATTTGATAAATGAATTTGCAGCTACAAAGGAATATCGGGCGTGGCAGGAATCATTATTGGCCATTATAGGCTATGCTAAAAATGAAGAAATTAATGATGAAGACCTTATCACTGATTTTATAGCAGATCATATTAATTCGAGCCTTGAACTATCAAAAGCATTGGATAGAATAAAAAAGAAGCTGGATGAAGAAAGTTTAAGTGAGAAAACAGTGGAGTGATCTATTTTTTACTTTTTGAAAGTCTATTTTTTGGTAAATGGTACAGATTTTAAATAAAAAATTATGCAGGTCACTGTCAAATCTTCGATTTGACGCATCGAAAAACAAAGTTTTTCTAAAGCTTCGTGTCCTAAAATTCAGAGAATTTTCGAATGGTTCGTCATACCAGCGTATAGCGAACTAAATTTCTATCATTATACAAATTTTATATTTTGAATGAAATCTCTAAAAAACTAATAATTAAGTCTTTCCATTTGTATTTAATAGGAAATAATAAAATTATTCTGTAACTGATAAGATAACAGAAGGGATTTTGTAATTCGCATTGTTGAAAGTAAGTGTAGTGAGACTCAAAAAGAATAAAATATTGAAATGACATGATTTCAATGATTTAACCATTTAACAAATAATCTTGATTAAAAAAGGAGAATTCAAATGAACTATAATCGATACAAAAAAGGGAATATAGTGCAGATTTGCATCGATTATGAACTAATTGAAAAAGAGCTTAAAGAAGCCCGCTATGATTTAGAATCTGCAGAAAATTCCATTAAATCAGAAAATTACAAGTGGGCCATAGTTCAAAGTTATTATTCCATGTTCCATGCTTTTAGGGGGCTCCTTTTTAGCAGAGGTTATAAAGAAAAAAGCCATTCTGGACTTAAATTTGCAATTAAAAATCTATTTGTAAATTATGGAGTTATAAGTGATGATATTTTCTTAGATTTTGATGCTGCTATGAAAGCAAGAGAAATGGCAGATTACAGCTACATTTATGATGAAAAAACTGCATTAGATATAATTGAATCTACCAAAAAGTTAATTACTGAGGTAGAAAGTTCTTTTTAAGGTTAAAATCATTATTATTAAATTTATATGTAAAAAGCAGCATATATTTTGGATAAAATTAGTAGCTAATTAAAATTTTTAAAAAAATGTTTTTTAGGCATTTAAATTGGAGTAAGTTTGAAGTTATCTTTTGACCACAACCCCAATAACGCCTCCTATCAAACTTAAAACCAGGCTTATAATTATGGATAATTGAAGGACAACATATCCTGTAGTTAGGACATTGTCTAACCCTATTTTTAATCCAATGGCACTTATATTTCCAAAGCCCAGGATAAGTATTAAAGCAATTATTAAACCGCCAATTAATCCTGAAATTGCCCCTACAACAGCGCCGTCTTTTTCGTCCATTCCCTCATAGTCTTCAAACCCCTCACTGGGGTAAGATGATAGAAATCCTCCAATAATGGGTCCTAAAAAAGCTAGAGGGAAGAATATCAACGATAAAACACTAGTTATAACTGCATTAATTAAAGCACTTATTCCTATAATTTTCCAGTCCATTTCATCAACCTTAAAGTTTATATTTACTTTCCCTTCGATGTTTTTAAGTTTATGGTTGGATATGCCGGTATCTATTTTATCTAATTGAATATTTGAATTAAAAATTTTAATTAAAAAGGTTTTTTCCCTAAATACTTGTATAATTGAAAATATTTTGGGTTGCAAAAATATAAAACATTTTTTGACATATTTAATCAACTTCTTCACGTAATTTTAGTTTAATGAATTTCGCATACCATAGTTTTATATCTATGTTCTAAAAAAGTGATTTCAGTGATTAAAATGGGAAATGAAAAACTGATTACATGCTGCGGCCTGTACTGTGGGGACTGTTATGGCTATCATGCGAAAATAGCTTCTCTTGCAGGAAAACTTGATGGAGAACTTGATAATGCAAATTTTAAGAAGCATGCAGACCATTTTTCTGCACTGCCATTTTTTAACGAATTTAAAAACTACGATAGTTTTGTAGATGTATTAAAAACGTTAAAAAGGCTAACATGTGAAGGCTGCAGGAACAGGGGAGGCTCGCCTTTTTGTGAAATTAGAAGATGCTGCAGGGAAAAGGAAATTATGGGCTGCTGGGAATGCGGCGAATTTAAAAGCTGCAAAAAGCTTAATTTCTTAAATGCAGTCCATGGTGATGCACATATTAAAAATTTAGATATTCTTAAAGAGAAAGGTGCGGAAAACTTTGTAAATGGGGATAGATACTGGTAAACAGCCTAATCTTCATTTTTTATTTTAATAACGTGATTACATCTGTAAGTTATATGTCTACGTGTTGTAGGAAATATCAAATTAAAATGAAAATGTGCACGTCTCTAATGTTTTTATTTTAATCAGATATTTTCCTGTTTTTAATTAAAATGAATTGAATTTCATTTCCTTATTCTGATTTAAATCATAAAAAATTTATGTGAGGTGGTACAATATTTTGACTAATTGGGTAATGATGCAAAAAATGCATAGGATGGAATTATGGGGGAAAATTCATCTGAGAAAGCTTTAAATGAACTTAAAGTCAGCAAAAATACTTTTAAAAAGTTCATTGAATCACTTTCTAAATCCGAATCAATTATAGACATGGGAAGCCATGTGATTGCCCCTAAACAGACTTTTGAATCACTAAAAGAAAGTCAAAAAAATTATAAAACTCTTTTTGAATTATCTCCTACTTACACAGTCCTTTTAGGATTGGACGGTACTATCAAAAATTTTAATAAGGAGACAGAACAATTTGCAGGGATACCTAAAGAGAAGTTAATTAGCATGCGCTTTACAGAGTTAGATTTTGTACCTGAAGCGGAGAAGCATGCGCATGTTGAGAGAATTTCTAAACTGGTAAATGGTGAACCTGTTGAACCATTTGAATCGAGGATAATAGATCAGAGTGGTGAAATTCACTGGATCGATGTCCATTCTGCCTTACTTAAAAAAGAAAATGCACCTCCTGAAGTTTTAGTGAGTTGTAATGATATTACTGAGCGTAAAAAAACAGAAAATGCATTGAAGGAAAGTGAAGAGAAATTCCGACAAATAGCAGAAAATATTGGGGAAGTATTCTGGATTATTGACCCTAAAATGAGCAGGATAATTTACATAAGTCCTGCCTATGAGTGGATATGGGGAAGGACCTGCCAGAGCCTGTATGACAATCCAAAGTCATGGATCGATACTATCCACCCTGAAGACCGAGATCGAGCTGTTGAAAGGATAACTGGCAAATCTTATAGAATTGATGATGTCAACGAAGGTTTTGAATACCGTGTGATAAGGCCAAATGGTGATGTTGTCTGGATATGGGCGCAGGCTTTTATTATTGCCGATGAATCTGGGGAAACATCAAGAATTGCAGGTGTTGCTTCAGAAATTACAGGGTACAAAAAAGCAGAACAGGAAATTAAATCTCTTTTAAATGAACTCAAACGCTCAAATGAGGAATTACAGCAGTTTGCATATATAACGTCCCATGACCTGCAGGAACCTCTCCGGACTATTGCTAGTTTCACTCAGTTGATGGAGAGGCGCTACAAAGGAAAGCTTGATGATGATGCTGATGAGTTCATGGGCTACATTGTTGATGCGAGTGTGCGGATGAAACAGATGATTATGGATTTGCTGGAGTACTCAAGAGTTGGAACAAGGCAGGAAATGTACCAGGCCATACCCCTGGAGTCCAAACTAAATGATGTGCTTGTTAACTTAAACGATTTAATTGAAAGAAGCCGTGCTAAAATTACACATGACCCTCTTCCAGTGGTGTTTGGTGATGAGAGCCAGCTTTTACTGCTGCTGCAGAATTTGATTACAAACGCCATAAAATTTAGAAAAGAAGATGAACCCCCAAGAATCCACATTTCCTCTGCCTGTGACCATGAGCGGAATGAATATGTGTTTTCAATCTCTGATAATGGAATTGGTATAGAAGAACAGTATTTTGACCGTATTTTTACTATATTCCAGCGTTTGCATACAAGAGATGAGTACCAGGGGACTGGAATTGGGCTTTCCGTTGCGAAGAGGATTGTTGAAAGGCATGGGGGCAAGATTTGGGTTGAGTCTGAGTTTAGTGAGGGGTCAACGTTTTACTTTAGTATTCCTGCTGGAAAATCAGAAAGCATTAACGAAAATTGAATATTTTTATATTTAGATAAAAATTATTTATTCTTCCATTCTATCCTATCTCTCCTATAATAATGCTTAACCAGATACTCACTTATAAACTCGACCTTCTCGCATCTAAACTTCAAATCATTGTCCAAATGCCCGAACAAAGGGATACCTTCGCCCAGTAAAACCGGCACCGTGGTAATTATCATTTCATCAATTAAATCTTCTTTTAAAAATGACTGGATGGTCCTGCCGCCGTCGACATATAAATTTTTGATTCCCCTAACCTCAAGGCGCTTTAATAAGTCTTTTAAGTTCCCGTTAATTATTTCTGCTTTGCCCTCTAATTCATGGGGAACATTCTCTAAAATATTGCTTAAAACAAATACAGGCCGATTATATGGCCATGGCTCAAAGTTCAGTGCTGTTTCATAGGTGTTTCGGCCCATTAAAATCCCATCAATTCCGGCTATAAACTCGCTGTACCCAAAATCGCTGTTATCTGGGTTGGGAATATTAATTAACCATTTTATATCTCCATCCTGCCGGGCAATGAACCCGTCAAGACTTGTTGCAATATAAACAACAGTTCTCATTTTATCTCTGCTAAATTTGTTAAAATAGCCTGCCTAAGGCTCATTCTTTTATACTTTTCATGATAGTTATGTTATTAAAATCAAAAATAATTTTGGTCAAAATTTTTTACTATTGCTAATACAAGTTCAAAAAAATCCAAAAATTAAACTTCATCAAAATTTAAAAAGAGTTAAAATTGTTTCTATTAAATTCATCATAATATAAAAAAGCAAATTACATTTTTAAATGTAATTAAAGTTCTAAAATCATTTCACCCGCTTTTTTGGCATTTTTAAATCCAGGATCCAAATCTTGGGCCATATTATAGTATTTCAATGCCTCATGGAGATTTCCCAGTTCCATAAGGACAACACCTATATTGTACAGTGCCGCGGCCTCTTTTGGGTTTATTTCTATTGCTCTATTAAAGCACTGGATCGCTGCAGGGTATGCCTTAAATTTAGCTATGGTGGCGCCTTTATTGTTCCATGCAGTGGTGTCGTTAGGGTTTGCTTTTATGGCATTTTCATAAGGTTTTATTGCTTTCTGGTATTTCCTTATCCTTTTCTGTTCGTAGACAGCCAGGGCTAATATGATTACAAATGGTATGATGTAAATATAAAAGACCGGATCTTTTACATAAGCTGGCTGGAAAAGGTAGATGTAGATTATAACCAGGCCCCAGAGTACCATGGCAATCCACATACCTGGATGATAAACCCTGTTTTGATAATTTTTTCTTTGAAATATCCCGTCTATAATGTTCCAGATACCAAGTGGGGCAAAAAATATGTAGGGTACGAGGGCTACTTTAGTTAAAAATGGATAAGTGGAATATGCTAAGAAAAAAATACCAATTATAAGTTGAAACTTGCTTTCTATCTTTTTCATTGAATCATCCTGTGTTTTCCCGTTGATCAGTTAAATTTCATGGTAAAACTTGCATTTCATTGATAATGCCTATTGTTATACTCTTATAAAAATTATGTGATTTTTGAGTTATTGCCATTAATTAAAATTTTTAAGTCTATTCTGGATCTAAAAATGGTCTCTACAGTTATATTCCAGGCCACATATATTAATAATATTAAATTTAATAATACAAGTTAATCAAAAATAATTTTTTTTCAGGGGGACTAAATATGGAAATACGGGATTATTATGATGTGATATTTAAAAGAAGGTCAGTTAAAAAATATGATCAAACTCCACTTGATGAAAAAACTCTAGAAGAAATTTCAAATCAGATAAAGAGTTTAAAACCCCTGTACGATAACATCAAAACTGAAGTGAAAATTATACCATTAGAGCAAGTTGAAACAAAAAAGAAGCAAGCACCCCATTATATGGCTGTATTTTCAGAGCCTAAAGGTAATTACCTGGTCAATACAGGTTATATGCTGCAGCAGATGGATCTCTTCTTATCAGGGAATGATATAGGCAGCTGCTGGCAGGGGTCTCCCCGGCCTAAAGAAGATATCCTTAAAAATTCAGATCTGGAATTTATAATTGTAATGTCATTTGGAAAGCCTAAAAAATCAAAAGAATTACACAGAGAAGGTGCTTCAGACTTTAAAAGGAAACCTCTAAGTGAAATAAGTATGGTTAAAGATGCAGATAAAATAGTGGAAGCTGCTCGTCTTGCCCCTTCTGCAGGTAACAGCCAGCCGTGGTTTTTTACAGGTGATGAAAATATGATCCATGCTTACGGCTCTAAACCATATGCTGTAAAGGAACACAAGGCACCAAAGGTTCAAAAGTACAACACTATAAGTATAGGTATTGCAATTTACCATTTACATGTCGCGCTGGAACGCTTCGGCAAAAAAGCTGAAATTGTATCTGATGAAAAAGCAAGGACAAATGCTCCGGAGAACTATGAATATGTTGTCAGTTTGAAGGTGGAGTGAATATTGCATGAAAATAGGAATTGAATTTAAAGTGTAGTATTAAATATCGAATTTTCGGATATTTTGGGTTTTATAACCTTTATCGCTGTTTATCAGTGTTTTTTGTTTTATTTAAATTTGTCCTCCAAGACACTGGAAAAAATGAATAAAATCTGCTTTAAACTATAAATACATGGCGAAATGATAAGTACATGGTGAAGTCATTTGATCAAAAATAAAACAATTGCAGCTATCATGGCTGTTTTAACATTCATAGCGGGAAGCGTTTTACTTACAGTTATTATATTTTATGCATTGGGATATCCTCTTTCATCCATTCCTCAGAACCAGCCATTTGTATTCCTTGCAATACTGGTAAGTGCATTCCTTGCATCTCGAGTTTATGGAAGGGGAAGCTCTGAAAGGGCAGCAAAGGCAACAAAATATTTGAATGAAACATTAAGGTTAGACCTTGATGAGAAAGATGTTTGGAAGGCACTGCGCGCAGTTGAGCATATGCCTACATATGCCCTGAAGAAATATATCACTTTAAATATAAATGCTGTAGATGAGTTTGAGGTCAGAATAACAGATTATACTGACAAATTAAGTGAAGAAGAACTTCAAACAATAAAAAGAATTATAGAAATACCTGTTCCAGAGCTTCAGAACATACTGAATAATCTATATTTAGAAACTAAAATGGAACAATTTCAAGTACTTGCGGGGCCAGAAGCAAAACCCTTAATTGAGTTAAATATAAAAGAACTTAGAAAACTTTTATTTAATGAGTAAATACAAAATTTACTCTCTTTTTCTTAAAACGTTAATCTTCCATGATTAATTTTCGATATATCATCAGTCATTAATTCTATTTTTTTTTTAATCACCGATTTTGGTGGTGTTTTTTGGAAATTAAAGCGAAAAATAAAGTTTATTTTGGTTTGTTTAGCTAAACTGGTCTATTTAAAAAGTAATAGTGAAACTTCTTAAATTATTAAGTTTATATATAATTGTACTGGTGATTTCTATGATAACAGTATCAATAATAACAAGAAGGCTTAAAGAAGGTAAAACCTATGAAGATTTTCGTAAGGCATGGTACCATACGGTTGGCTTTGGAACTTCAAGCAAACTGTACACTGCACTTAATGTGAATGACCCTCGTGAAATTGTTGTTATGGGTTTTGTAGAATCTAAAATGGAAGAGTTCATGGAGGGACTGGAGATTGATGTAAAAGAAAGGCTTGAAAATCCTCTAAACGATATAATTGAGCCGGAAATTGGGCGTAAATTTGGTATGATCATCAGTGAAGATGATTTTTCAGATGAAGGTGTTATAGAATACAAAGAACCTTCTATAAATGGTAAAGAAACTGATATTAATGCGGTTTATAATGATATTGCGCAGGTTGCAGAATTGATAAGTAAAGCATCTGCAAAACGTGATAGGTTAAAATGAAATCAGTAAATTAACTGGAATAATTTAAATTACTTTTTTTTGAATGTGTGGGGATATTATGGATAATTCAAAACAAATGTATAAAACTGGTTCTGTGACTTCCAAAGATGGTACTAAAGTAGGATACCGGCAAATGGGGAGTGGTCATGGAATTATTCTCCTTCATGGCGGTGTAAATGCATCACAACACCTTATGAAGCTCGGTACCCTATTATCGAATGAGTTTGCAGTATATATTCCAGACCGCCGCGGCCGTGGCATGAGCGGGCCGGTGGGTGAGGATTACAGTATAGAAAAGGAAGATGAAGATCTTGATGCTCTGCTTAAAAAGACAGGTGCACATTATGTCTTTGGAACAGCTGATGGTGCTCTTTTTGCACTGCATGCGGCTATTTCTAATCCTGCCATCTATAAAGTTGCTGCTTATGAACCTCTTGTTTTCGCCGGACAACCTGAACTAGATCAATTTAGAATCACTATTCAACATTTGGACAAGAATATTGCTGAAGGTAAAGTGGCTAAAGCAACAGTAGACTTAACAAAGGATTCAGTTAACTTTATTAAGCCAATACCTGATTTGGTATTGGTACCTCTTGTCAAACTTATACTGTGGATGAACGTCAAGACTGTTAAAGGCGATGATGTATCGTACCAGGAACTTATCCCTACACTGGATGATGAATTGCATCTTGTGGAAAAAACTGAAGGGACAATTGAAGACTATAAAAATGTATCTGCAAGAGTGTTATTGCTTGAGGGCAGCAAGACTCACTCTTTATTAAAAGAGAGTTTAGATGCCTTAAATGAAGTATTGCCTCATTCTAATCTCGTTGAACTTAAAGGCCTTAATCATGACTCTGCTCAAGACTATGGTAAACCAGAACCGATTGCGCGGGAGTTAAAAAGTTTCTTTTTGTAGCGCATTTCCTCGGCTTATAATTAAATTCCTTTTATTTATTTGATAAATAAATTATTTTATACTAATTTAATTTCTCGTTCCTTTGATTTAAGTGGGTCTGTCTTTTTAATATATTTTATTGATTGTCTCAGTACACATCTGCTTCTATCAAAATAAATTTATTATAAAAATTTAATTTTAAAGATGGTGCTTGTTGTTTATTTTCCAAAATTTCAGTTTGAGTAGAACAACCCTAATAAATCTAGATATATAATGAATATATGGAGGTCATATTTTGAATTGTGCTGTATGCATGGAAAAAGAATGTCGAAATGGAAAAGACTGCCTTAAACTTGCTGAAGAAATGAATGAACTTTATGGAGAACATGAAATTCCTTTAATTAAAGCTGCCGCATCTGTGGAGGCAGACTATTACATGAAGAAGACACGTATAGAAGAAATAATTCTTTTTGGAGAAAAGATGAATTATGAAAAAATAGGGCTGGCATTCTGTATTGGCTTAGAAAAAGAATCGAGGAAAATATATTCCATCTTTAAAGAGCATTTTAAGGTATATTCTGTCTGTTGTAAAATGTGCGGAATCGATAAAACTGAATTTGATTTAGATAAAATTGATAAAACCAGTTATGAGGCTATGTGTAATCCTGTTGGTCAAGCTTCATTTTTAAACGAGAAAGAGACAGATCTTAATATTATAGTGGGCCTCTGTATTGGCCATGATATATTATTTACCGAACATTCCGAAGCACCTGTAACTACTCTGGTTGTGAAAGATAGAGTACTTGCACATAACCCTTTAGGAGCAGTTTATTCTAATTACTATTTGAATAAACTCAAAAAACAATGATCTATAACTTTCAAGAAATGGGTTAAAAGTTGTAATTTGATCAATATAACTTTGAGAATTTTTTGTTTAATTTTTTGATTAATTGAAAATTTTCTTCAGTTTGAACTTTTCAGAAATTCATCCAGTTTTGTCCTTTGTGAATCGATATAACTTGTTCTTCATCAGTTCCATGTTATATTTTGAGTCCATGCATTCATTTGATTATCCTTAATCTAAATGTTCTAATTGTTCAAACAGTTGTACATATGTACACCTATTTTGATGGACTTTGCAAAATATTTTTCTAAAATAGTCTAAATTTTTGATTTGTTTGAAAGAAGCAGGAAATATTAAAAAAAATATTGTATGAAATATATTGGGGAGACTGGTTAAGTAACGAGTTTGTAAAAGTTTGAGTTTTTTTAATTAATTGATAATATTTTAAAAATAAGTAGATAGTAATATACGCCGGGACAGGGATTTGAACCCTGGAGGAGCAAAGCTCCACGGGATCTCAAGTCCCGCGCCTTTCCTGGCTAGGCTATCCCGGCATTGGATTTTTTCTTTAATTTGTGTTTAAGTAACGGAATACCTTTTGATCAACCTTTTTCTAAAAGCCATCGAACATTTCATGTTCGGGGCGCCAAAAATCTTCGATTTTTGAGCGGTTGGGCTGGCTATCCCGGCATTGGATTTTTGAGTAGATTTCTCTATTTATCAATAGTTAATTAAATACTTTTTGATCAACTGATTAAATCTTTGTTGACCATCCAGTAAATAAAGTTTTTAAAAGCTTAAAACATAGTTTAAGCTAATCAAAATAATTCTTAAGCTATTAAAACAAATTAGCTTTTGAGTTCTATTTCTATACTTACATTATCAGGAACGTTTACTTTCATGACCTGTCTCATTGCCCTTTCATCGGCTTCGATTCCAACAAGTCTTTTGTGGATTCTAAGTTCCCATTTTTCCCAGGTAGCTTTTCCTTCTCCATCTGGAGATTTTCTGGTTGGTACCACTAACTTTTTGGTTGGGAGTGGGATTGGGCCGGACATGTCGACACCTGTTCTTTCTGCGATTCTTCTTAACTGATCGCAGACAAATTGTAATTTTTCTGGGTCTGTTCCTGTGAGTTTAATTCTTGCTTTGTGCATTTAAATCTTCTCCAAATCTAAAATTAAAAAGAAGGTTAGGAATTAATTCCTAATTCTTATTTTGCTTTAACTATGTCAATACACATTCCAGCAGCTACGGTCTGACCCATATCTCTGATAGCGAATCTTCCCATGTGTGGAATTTCTTTGACGTTTTCAATAACCATTGGTTTGGTTGGTTTAACTTTAACGATTGCTGCGTTTCCTGTTTTGAGGAAGTCAGGGTTCTTTTCTTCAACTGCACCAGTTGCAGGGTTCATTTTCTGTACTAATTCTAAGAAAGTACATGCGACCTGAGCTGTGTGACAGTGGAATACAGGTGTGTAACCGACGGTGATGACACCAGGGTGCTGCATAACAACAATCTGTGCTGTGAATTCTTTTGCAACGGTTGGAGCGTTGTCAGTGTGTCCTGCTACGTCTCCTCTTCTGATATCGTTTTTACCGACACCTCTTACGTTGAAACCAACGTTGTCTCCAGGTTCTGCGGAGTCAAGCATTTCGTGGTGCATCTCGATGGATTTTACCTCTCCAGCTTTTCCAGCAGGTTCAAATATAACGTTGTCAGCTTTTTTCATTATACCAGTTTCTATTCTTCCAACAGGTACAGTTCCGACCCCTGTAATGGAGTAAACATCCTGAATAGGTACCCTTAATGGTAAGTTGGTTGGTTTTTCTGGTGCAGAGAATTCATCGAGTGCTGGTACGAGCGCAGGGCCTTTGTACCATGGGGTGTTTGCACTGTTTTCTTTGATGTTGTCTCCTTCGAATGCAGAGAGTGGTATAAAGTGTACTTTAGCTGGGTCGTATGCGACTGTTTTAATGAGCGCGCCTAATTCATCTTTAAGTTCGTTGAATTTTGCTTCGTCGTATTTTACGAGGTCCATTTTGTTTATACCGATGATTAACTGGTTTATACCGAGTGTTCTTGCAAGGAAAATGTGTTCCTTGGTCTGTGGCATGATACCGTCGTCAATAGCGACTACGAGTACTGCAGCGTCAGCTTGTGATGCTCCAGTAATCATGTTTTTAACAAAATCTCTGTGACCAGGACAGTCCACAATTGTGAACTCATATTTAGGAGTTTCGAATTTTGCGTGAGCAAGGTCGATTGTAACCCCTCTTTCTCTTTCTTCTGTCAATTTATCCATGACAAATCTGAACTTGTTTTCACCATCTGAGAGCTGCTGCTCTGCGATAGCTCCGGACTGAAGTAATACGTGTCCAACAAGTGTAGATTTACCGTGGTCTACGTGTCCAATAAACGCTAAGTTTATGTGTTCTTTTCCTTTTGCCATTTAATTAACCTCCAATTATATACTGATTAGTTTGAGAATACCAATATTTTGGAATAATCTCTATTAAGTTTTATGGTTTGGCTTCATAATTTCAAAATAAAAAAGATAGGGATAACTTATCCTAAGTAGTGATCAGGTCCGTATGGTTCCGGACTTAATCCTTTTCTATCTCTTATCTGTCTTATAATTTGTTTTTGAAGCTCTCCAGGTAATCTTTCGAAACCTGCGTTTTCTGTTGACCATAAACATCTACCTTCTGTGGCAGATCTTATGTCTCCAGCAAATCCAAACATTTCTGCAACAGGTACTTTGGATTCGAGGGTCATCATATCCCCTTCTTGCTGCATGTCAACAATTTGACCTCTTCTGTTCTGTACTTCTCTGGTTGCTGAACCCATGTAGTCCTGAGGAGTGTTGATGAATACTTTCTGTAGTGGTTCGAGTAATGTTGGGTTGGCCATCATGATAGCTCCGTATACAGCTTTCCTTATTGCAGGTAAAACCTGTGCTGGACCTCTGTGTACTGCGTCTTCGTGAATCTTTGCGTCCATGAGTTTGATTTTTATACCCATAACTCTTTCTCTGGCAATTGGGCCGTCGTCGAGTGCGCTTTCGAAACCTTCAAGTAAAAGCTCTTTAATTTCGTCAAGGTGCTGTATACCACGGGTCATGTTTATGAATAAACTGCGCTCGTATACATCCCATACTTTTCTTGCTTCTTCTTTGTGAAGGCCGTATTCCTGGAATGTTTGTACATCTTCTTTTCCTTTAACTCTACCTTCTTTGATCTTTTTATCCTGTAGAGCCTGGAAAAGTTCGTCTTCTAATGGTTCAATTTCAATGTAGAATCTGTTGTGCTTGTTAGGAGATTTTCCTTCAACTGGTCCGGCTTTGCCGGCGATTGTTTCTCTGTATACAACGATTGGTGGTGATGTTTCTATTTCCACACCTTTCTCATTGATCCTGTAAGTGATAATTTCAAGGTGAAGTTCACCCATACCTGCTATGAGGTGCTCACCGGTTTCTTCGTTAATTTCAATTCGTACTGTTGGGTCTTCTTTTCCGACCTGTCTTAAAACTTCTATGAGTTTTGGAAGGTCTTTGGTGTTTTTAGCTTCAACAGCAACTGTAACTACTGGTTCAGAAATGTGTTCTAATCCTTCGAACGCTTTGATTTTCCTTCCAGGTTCAGAGATTGTTTCCCCAGCTACAGCGTTTCTTGCACCGGTTATTGCAACTATGTTTCCTGCTGGAACTTTGTCGGTGTTGATCCTTTCTGGACCGAAGTATACCCCTACCTGTTGGGTCCTCGCTTTACCGTGTGAACCTACCATGTAGATTTCAGTACCTTTTTCTATTGTTCCACCGTAAACACGGCCAGTTGCTATTTCCCCTGCGTGCTTGTCTATACTGATGTTTGTAACCATTACAGCTAGCGGTGAATCTGGACTTGTATTGATCATACCCTGTCCTTCTTCACTTTCAATATCTCCAGCCCAGATTGCCGGTACCCTGTATTTCTGGGATACTTCAGGGCTTGGTAAATGTTCTATAACCATGTCCAGTAAAACTTCAGTAATTGGTGCTTTTTGAGCTAGTTCTTTCTGGTTTTCATCTTTACAGTACTGGTAAATATCTTTGAAAGTTATACCTGTTTGCTGCATAATTGGGACGTTTATAGCCCAGTTGTGATATGCAGAACCAAATGCTACACTTCCATCGTCTACTTTAGCAAGCCAATCATCTTTCAATTCTTTTGGAGCCATTGATCTTATGATCTTGTTTGCAGAAGCGATGATTTTTATGAATCTCTGTTGGAGTTCATTTGAATCTAATTTTAGCTCGTTTATGAGACGGTCAACCTTGTTAATGAATAAAACAGGTTTTACGTTTTCTTTTAGAGCCTGCCTTAGTACAGTTTCTGTTTGAGGCATAATTCCTTCAACAGCACATATTACTACTACTGCACCGTCTACAGCTCTCATTGCACGTGTTACGTCTCCACCAAAGTCAACGTGACCTGGTGTATCTATAAGGTTGATCAGGTACTCTGAATCTTTGTATTTGTGTACCATTGACACGTTTGCTGCGTCGATGGTGATACCTCTTGCCTGTTCTTGCTCGTCAAAATCAAGAAATCTCTGATCTCCAGCAAGTTCAGTGGATATCATTCCTGCACCAGCAAGTAAGTTGTCCGAAAGGGTTGTTTTCCCGTGATCGATGTGGGCAACTATCCCAATATTTCTTATATTTTTGGGCTGGTACATCAATTCTTTAATCTTATTAATCATTTTAGTCCGTCTACTCACTATAATCACCTGGTAATTATAAAATAGTTAAAAAGCAGATATTTTTAAGGCATTTTAGATTACTAGTTTAGTATAATAATAGATTGATATGCCCTATTTTTATAGTATATATTAGTAACTTATATATTTTGGCCTAACTTTAGAATTCAGTATAGACTTGCTTAAAATCTTTTTTTGATATATAACGCCGTAATATCTACTTAATTTAAAAAATTTAAAGATTAGTGTGCAGATCTTGCAATTCTCTCTTTTTCGTCTTTCTTTCCAATTGCAAAACTTCTGGTATCATATTCAGCTGCAAGAAGTAATTCGTCAGCTAAACATTCTGCTGCTGATCGTTTTCTTTTGAATGCAGACTGCATAGCTCCTCTTGTTATAAACCCAATTGCTAAGTCTACTCTTCGTTGAGGTGCTATATCTACAGCTACCTGGTATCCGATACCACCGTATTTTACCCTTGTAATTTCTTCTCGTGGGGCAGTATTTTCAACGGCTTTAACTAATATCTGTAGAGGGTTTTCTTTTGAACGTTTATTTATGACTTCAAAGGCGTCTCTTACGATACTGTAAGCTTTGTTTTTCTTACCTGAGTTTATATGTGTCCTCATGATCTTATTCATTAATCTTTCAACGATTGAAACTTTTGATTTGGCGAACTGTCTTTTGACGTGTCTTCCCAAGGTATGTGGAACTAATATTTCTTCTAGGCAAATATAATTTACAAGACCCAGGTCTTCAACTTTCACCTCTTCTAAATCCCATTTATCAAAAACTTTACTCATGAAATTACCTCACTGGTTTTCGTTTTATTTGTTTTGGTGCAAATAGTAAATAAAGTCGTTAATCTAACGATTTATATACTAAATATCAAAATGATTATCTTACAGGTTTTTCTATCTTACCTTTTACCATTTCTTCTAAGGCTACATTGTTTACTTTTGTAACCTTCCATCTTACTCCAGGAATATCACCCATGGATCTTCCAGAAGGGCCACCAATTCCTTCGATTACAACTTCATCGTGCTCATCTATAAATCCGATAGCACCATCTCCAGGAGCAAAAGCAGTTAGCTGTTTCCCGTTTTTGATGAGTTGAACCCTTACGCATTTTCGTATAGCAGAGTTAGGCTGTTTTGCTTCTATACCTACTTTTTCAATTACGATTCCTCTTGCTTGAGGTGCGCCTTCTAATGGGTCGGCTTTAACGTCTAATCTTAAAGCTTTCCTTTTGTATTCTACATCCTTCCATTTGAAGTTCTGTCTATTTTTTTTAAGTTTTTTTGCTGCAAAAAGTCCCGGCAAACGTGATTCCTCCTCATTATCATTTGTTATACTACTTGCAAAATACAGTTTAAACTATTTAACATCAATCTATTAATACTATAAATGGATTATTTAGATTATTTTATTACAATGTTGTTTATATTATGTTGTCTTTTTGCCAGTAGTCTTGCTCTTTCTATATTTTTACCGCCTTTTCCTATAGCAGTCCTTTTATTTCTAGGGTCTGTTTCTACAGTGGCGATTTTTTGACCATTTTCTTTTTGAAGTATTCTGATACTTCTAACTTTGGCTGGGGCCATAAGATTTGTAATAAATTCTACAGGATCTTCTGAATGTTCTATGACTTCGACACCTTTATCAACTGTCTTCTGGACTTTAGTTACTGTACTGCCTCTTTTCCCGATTGCAAGTCCCATATCTCCCTTTTTTACAAGGAAAGTTATTTTTGCACTTTCATCGTCAACAATACAATCTTTGACCATTGCGCCAGTCATACTCTCAAAGAGAGCTATGTATCTTATTTCATTTGTTGTAAATTTTATAGTCACAGAAATTACCCCATAACTTCTAATATTGTGGAATCTCCAGGATCCCTTATAATAAGCGTAGCTACTGTAAATGGTTTACCACATACAGATCCAAGGTCTACGCTTGAACCTTCATATGTATAAACAGGAATATCTGATAATTTTGAATAATGCATTACATCTTCCCTAGTTTCTTCAGGGCAATTACTTGCAATGATCACCAGTTTTCCTTTGCCTAATTTTAAAGCCTGAACTGATTTGTCAGACCCTAATGTAACGGTTCCTGTATCTACAGCAACCCTAATTCCTCTATCTACGTCCATGTGTTGCCTCCTATTCTCTCGTTTATCATGAATTATTGGATAAGTATGAACTCATCTTTTTTTATGATCTTGGTTTCATAACGACGCCAACAGAACCTGTTCCAAGTGGTATTGGCTGTCCAATTATAATATTTTCTATTATTCCGGTGAGATGGTCAATTTCTCCTCTTATGCTGGCTCGTAAGAGGTGTTTTCCAGTTTCTTCAAAAGAAGCTCTTGCCAGGACACTTGCTTTCTCACCGCTTATACCGTGTCTGCCTATGGATTTTACAGAACCATCTGCAGTCATCATATCTGCAACAAGCATAATGTGTCTTACGTCTACTGTAAGTCCCTGTTCTTCCATTGTGGTCTGTGCTTCTTTGATTATGGCGTTTCTGGCTGCTTCTATTCCCAGAACTTTTTCTATTTCATGTATGTCATTTGTAGTGGTTCTGATTTTGTCAATACCTTCCATTTTTAAAACGGATCCAAGGTTTGAACCTTCTGTATGTATAGCCCATTCTTGACCTTCTCTACTTATAACTACTTTTCCGATATTCTTTACACCACTGATTTGAAGGTCGCGAACTTTATCAGCAAGCAGTCTCAGTTCTCTTATACTTGGTGATGGAGGTTCAAAACTTAGTATATTGTTATCTATTTCTACTCTTTTAAAAGCTTTTTCTATTCGCTTCATAATGTCATCAAGATCTAATCTCTTATCATTGATCTTGTCTAAATCAAGTTCTACAACAACATTCATGTCGGCGTAATTAAGGTTAAAATTCTTTAAAATGTCGTTCATACTGCTTTTACCAATCTGGTTGGCTATTCTTCTAACAAACTCCTCATCATCCATGTATTCTTCTTCAAAATATATGGCCATGGTTGGAGTTGATATTTTTTTCCTCGCATCAACGATCTCAATTAACCTTGGAAGACCAAGTGTAACGTTTAGTTCAGCTACCCCTGCATAGTGAAATGTTCTCATTGTCATCTGGGTACCTGGTTCTCCGACAGATTGCGCTGCTACTGTACCTACTGCTTCACCATCTTCGACTTTAGCACGTTCATATGCTTTTATGATTCTGTCTATTAATTCTCCAAGCTCTTTATCGGTTAACTCACGTCTTTCGGAGGCAGCAGCTATTTCATCAATTAAACTTTCAGGAAAATTAGCTTTCTTCTTCTTTATGATTTTCATAACACGTTCTTCTGGCACGAAACCACCCAACTACTTTAAATTTTTAAAATTCAAAAAATATTAAAAATCAATAAGGATTTTAGTAATGTTATTTACTAGTTTTAATCCTTATCTCATCAATTACCTTGTCTAAATCTACTATTTTTCCGTAATCACTTTTTGCAGGGTCTACTAAATCTTCACCGTATACGGTTTGGATAATAACTCCCCTGTTGTCCCTTACAGTTCCATCTGGTCTGACGCTTAAATCTTGGAGCGCATTTACGAGCCTACGCTGCATGTAACCACTCTGCGCAGTACGTATAGCTGTATCTACGAGACCCTCTCTACCACCCATAGCGTGGAAGAAAAATTCAAGTGGGTCAAGCCCGGATTTGTAACTGGAGTGCACAAAACCACGTGATTTTGCGCCTAATTCTCCTTTCTTAAAGTGAGGAAGTGTTCTTTCACTGTAACCCCTATCAATCCTACCACCACGAACAGACTGCTGTCCTACACAAGCTGCTATCTGAGTCAGGTTAAGCATGGAACCCCTTGCACCTGTAAGTGCCATGACCACTGCGTGGTTCTTGTTGATGTCAAAGTAACTTTCTGCAATTACCCCTGATTTATCCCTTGCTTCACCCAGTTCCTGCATTATTTTCATCTCGAGTGTTTCTTCGAGACTTCTTCCAGGAAGTGCTTCAAGTTCTTCGTTGTTGTAAGCTTCAATGAGATTTTCAACTTTACGTTCTGATCTGGATAAAAGTTCTTCAATCCTGTCCTGTGCTTCTTGAGGAATTTCTTCGTCTGCTGTACTGGTTGTAAATCCTCTTGTCATAACTCCAGAAATTGCAAGTTTGGTTGCAGAATCTAAGAATTCTCTAGCACTGTCGGTACCGTACTCTTTAACTACTGCATCAAGAATATTTCCTGCAAATGATCCGAATGATTTATCATCAATTACACCCATTTTCAGTTGTCCGTCTTCTATGACAACATAAGCGTCGTTTTTACACTCCTGTTTGAGACATTCGTCACATTTTCTGCAGATCTCTGCTTTGAAAACCATGTTCATATTTTCAGGAAGCAGTAATGAGAATATTTCTTTTCCAGTCCATTTTTCCCCTTTTGGATCTGGCAGCGGCATTCTGGCACGTTTTACTATCTGGAATACTTCATCTTCTTCATATTCTGAGCCTAATCTGGTTAATAGATATGCTCCAGATATATGATCGTGAATTCCTCCGATAATTGGTCCACCAAACCTTGGAGATAAGATGTGTTCTTGAACTCTCATCAGTGATTTAGCTTCTGCACGTGATTCTTCAGTCTGGAAAACGTGCATGTTCATTTCGTCCCCGTCAAAATCAGCGTTGTATGGAGGACATACACATAAGTTAAGTCTGAATGTTTTATATGGTAACACTCTAACTTCGTGTGCCATCATTGACATCCTGTGAAGTGAAGGCTGCCTGTTAAACAGTACAATATCTCCATTTATTAAGTGCCTTTCTACTCTGAAACCAGGCTCTAATCTTTCAATTACTGCCTCTTTCGTTTCTTCGTATACTCTCACTTTCCTTCCATCAGGTCTTTCTACATAGTTTGCTCCAGGGTGCACATTTGGACCGTTTCTGATGTATTCCTTCATTTCTTCCATGTTCCATGGAGTTACGTATATAGGCACTGTAACTTCCTTTGCAATCATTTCAGGAACACCGACTTCATTTATACTTATATTTGGATCAGGGGATATAACAGTCCTCGCTGAAAAGTTAACCCTTTTACCAGATAAGTTACTTCTGAAACGTCCTTCTTTACCTTTGAGACGCTGTGCAAGTGTTTTAAGTGGCCTTCCTGACCTGTGTCTTGCAGGAGGTACACCTGATGCTTCATTATCAAAATAAGTTGTGACGTGGTACTGGAGAAGTTCCCATAAATCCTCTACAATAAGTTGGGGAGCTCCAGCTTCCATGTTTTCCTTTAATCTCTGGTTGATTCTTAAAATATCAACAAGTTTGTGAGTTAAATCGTCCTCAGACCTTTCTCCAGTTTCAAGAGTTATTGATGGTCTTACTGTAACTGGTGGAACTGGTAAAACAGTTAAAACCATCCATTCAGGTTTTGCAACCTTTGGGTTTACTCCTAAAAGCATGTGATCCTCTTCAGGGATCTTTTCAAGTCTTTCTCTTACTTCACTTGGAGTTAATTTGTAGTTACCTTCTACAATGGATACTGGTTTATCTATTTTGATATCTTCCTGTTCTGTATCACAGTGAGGGCATTTATCACGTCTTGCAACTGTGTAAATTTCTTTTATGATATCAGTTAAACTTTCTTCATTTTTAATCAAAGTGTCGATCTTGTCCTTGTAATCGACAATTTCGGTGTCTGTAAGTAAAACCCTTGAACATTCCTTACATGTTGACCTTAAAATTTTGTGGATGGTGTCTGCAAAACCTACGTGAATTACTGGCCTTGCAATGTTTATATGGCCAAAGTGTCCTTGACAGTCTCCTCCCTTTGATCCACATGATCTACATTTAAGTCCAGGATCAATAACTCCGAGCCTTGGATCCATGAGCCCTGCTTCTATTGGATATCCATCTTCGTCGTATGTATCTGGAGTTACTATCTTGGTAACTGACATTTTTCTTATGTCATCCGGAGACATCAGACCAAAGTTAATCTGGGAAATTTTCTTTAAAATTCCTTGCAAAATATTCACTCCTATTTTTTTTAAATTTTAAACCCCTAAATTAATAATATTGATTTTTGGTTATGCTTTATCCTTAAGCACGAGTTTTGGGAATATACATAAACTCTTAAGCTCATCTAAAAGTAATTTGAATGCATAAGATATTTCTACTGGGAATGATTCTGAATCTCCACATATTGGACAGTATTTCCTTCCCCTTATCCTGTCGTAAACTCCAATCATTCCGCACTCTGAGCATACAATTGCTTCATATTTATCTGATTCATCAAGAAGCCTTTCTTTAAGTGCAAGTGCTGCACCGTGAGCAATGAGACAGTCTCTTTCCATTTCCCCAAACCTTAAACCACCTTCTCTTGCCCTTCCTTCTGTAGGTTGTCTTGTTAAAACCTGTACAGGTCCTCTTGACCTTGCATATACTTTGTCAGAAGTCATGTGGTGTAATTTCTGGTAGAAAGCGACCCCTATAAATATTTCAGCTTCTATTCTTTCACCGGTTATTCCATTGTATAGTGATTCACGTCCGGCGGTTTCGAACCCGTTTTCTCTAAGGAGATCTTTAATTAAATCTTCTTCGTCTGCTCCAGTGAATGGAGTTCCATCCATTCTTCTTCCTTCCATAGCCCCTGCTTTTCCAGCAAGCATCTCAATAACCTGACCAACAGACATCCTTGATGGGATAGCGTGTGGGTTTACCATTAAATCTGGGACAATACCTTCAGCTGTAAAAGGCATATTTTCCTGTGAAACTATAAGTCCAACAACCCCTTTCTGCCCGTGTCTTGATGCAAATTTATCTCCAAATTCAGGTTGCCTCTGATCACGAACTCTTATCTTGGCGAGTTTACTTCCTTCAACAGTTTCTGTGACCATTACCGCGTCAACAACCCCTTTTTCACCGTGTCTTACAGTGATGGATGTTTCACGTCTTCTCTCTGCAACTGTTCCAAATTCATCTATTTCTTCAAGGAACCTTGGAGGGGAAGTTTTACCTATTAAAACGTCACCTGATTTAACTTCAACTTCAGGATTTATTATACCGTCTTCATCGAGGTATCTGTAAACTTCTTCTGATCTGTATCCTCTAACACTTTTTTCAGGTAATTCGAATTTATCTTCCTGTCCCCCAGGATATCTTCTTTCTGAAGCTTCGTATGATCTAAAGAATGATGATCTTGCAAGCCCTCTTTCAATAGATGCTTTGTTAAGTATCAATGCATCTTCCATATTGTACCCTTCGTAGGACATAACTGCAACTACAAAGTTCTGACCGGAAGGTCTTGCATCGTAGTTAGTTGCATCTATTGACCTTGTTTTAACTAAAGGAACTTGAGGTTGATGTAAAAGGTGAGCTCTTGTATCTGTTCTTAAAGCAAAATTAGAAACGTAAAGACCTAAAGCCTGTTTTGTCATCCCTGCTTCCATTGTGTTCCTTGGGGATGAGTTATGGTTAGAATAAGGAATGATACCTGCACATATTCCCAGCATTGTGGAAGGATCAATTTCAAGATGAGTGTGATCTTCTGTTACATGATCATCAAACATGGCAATATATGTGTTTTCTTCTTCTTCAGCATCTAAATATTCAATTATACCCTGAGTTATGAGATCGTCCCATCCCATTTCACCAGCTTCTATAGCGTCAATATGCTCATCTTTGAGCATTGATTCACCATCTTTAACTACAATAAGAGGTCTTCTTGTTCTTCCTGGATCGTTGAATATATAAATTTCATCAGTTTCTGGATAATGAGTAATGTTCATTTCATGAGAGACTTCGCCGCTTCTCCTTTTTTCCCTCATTTGCTCTACGAAGTCTTCTGGATCGTCACAAGCTCCTATGAGCTTACCATTAATGTAAATTTTACACTTTTTCACGCTTTAACCCCTTTACTTGGAACTTAAAACTCCCATTTTCTTAATTACATTTTCAATTTCGGCTGGATCTGACCCTTCAGATATCTTTGCAAGAAGTGCAAGGTTTTTAACGAGCCCACAATTTGGTCCCTCTGGAGTCTCGTTTGGACATATCTTTCCAAACTGTGTTGGGTGCAAATCACGAGCTTCAAAGTGAGGTTGACTTCTGCTTAAAGGTGAAACAACCCTTTTAAGGTGAGATAATGTTCCCATGTAACTTGTTCTGTCAAGCAACTGGCTTACACCCGCTCTTCCACCGACCCAGTTTCCTGTAGCGATAGCATGTTTTATATTTTCTGTGAGCACATCAGACCTTACAGCCTGTTTTACAGAAGGTTCTTTTCCTCTTGCAAGGCTTCGCTCAAGCTGATATGTCATATCTCTGGTTAAACTTGTAAATGCGACTCTAAATAAGTCTTCCATAAGGTCACCAGATACTCTGAGCCTTTTGTTAGCGTAATGGTCCTTATCGTGTGGTTCACGAGTTTCAAAAATAACCTGAAGCAACATTTCTGTCATTTCAGCTAAATATGTGGCTTTATCCGCCCTGTTTTCAGGGTCAACGCCCATGTGAGGTAATAAGTATCTGTCTATTACATCTTCAGCCCTTTTGATCCTGTACTCTTCAGTCATACCTTTTGCGACCCTGTTACCGATGTATTTAACAGCGTCATATCTGGTCATTACTTCTGAAGTTTGGATATCGTCTATTAAAAGGAACTGTATATCATTTTCATCTGAAACACTTGTTACTAATTCTTCGTCAGTTTCAAGTCCAAGTGCACGTAGTAAAACAACAAGGGGTATTTCTCCTGGAACATATGGGAATGATATTCTCAGGAATACTCCTTTTTTCCTAGGTTTCCTGTATTCTAAAGTTATTCGAGCTCTAAACCCACTTTTAATTGAAGTTACAATAGCTCTAGCACGTCTATCTTCTCTTTCGCCTATACGTTCGAGAATGATCTTGTTAGGTGCTATCTCTTCCATTGTTACAATAGCTCTTTCAGAACCATTTACAATGAAATATCCGCCTGGGTCTTGTGGATCTTCCCCAACTTTCTTTTCCTGTAATTCTCTTTCATTTAGTCCATTTAAATGGCATATGTTGGATTTAAGCATTACAGGTAGTTCGCCAATATATACTTTCTCTAAATCTGGTTTTGGTTCTCCTTCTTTTATGAGGGCCATTTCCAGATACATATGTGCAGAATAAGTTAAATTTCTAAGTCTTGCTTCTGTTGGATATATTACACTTTTTGATCCGTCAGCTTCTTTAATAAATGGTTTTCTAATCTCTAATTTGCCTGTTTCTACTTTGTATTCGCCTTGTTCAAGTACAATAGGTTCAGTTATATCAATTATATCTTGTATTCTATGGTCTACAAAGTCGTTATAGGATTTTATATGATGGTCTACCAAATTGTACTGATCAAAAAATGCATCAACCAGTCCCCATGCATTTTTCCCCATTAAATTCCTCCAATTATTTTAATAATTGGGGCCGTCAAACACTATGTGTTTGGGCCTTCGAAAATCTTTCGATTTTCGAAAGGTTCAGAAAAATCCTAAAGGATTTTTCTTCAACCTCCAAATATTTCATATTTGGGGTTGTCGAACACAGTATGTTCAGGCCTGCAAAAAAGTAAGACTTTTTTTGCGGTTCCTAAATCTTTCAAAATCTCAAATTTTAAAAGTAAATTTTGAAAGATGTTCTTCAACTCCAAAAATTTTTTTATTTTTGGGGGTTCTAAAAAATCTTTGATTTTTCTTCAACTCCAAAAATTAATAAAATTAATCTAATACCAGTCGATAAGTAACAAACTTGCCGGCAGTATGGCTTTTACGTGTTATTTTCAAAATATCTCCTGTTTTAGCTTCAATTGCTTTACAAATAGGATCATCCTGTTTGATCTTTGGAAGCTGTTCAGGGTGGATATCTAACTCTTTCATTACTTTAGTTATTTCAGATTTTGACAAAATAGTATGTTCTGGAACTAATTTGTGTTTTAAGATATCTTTTTTCACACTTTATCCTCCAGTAAAAAAATTAAGAACGGGCCCGACGGGAATTGAACCCGCGGCCACTTGGTTAAAAGCCAAGCGCTCTGCCAGACTGAGCTACGGGCCCTCAAAGATAACGCCCTGGCCGGGATTTGAACCCGAGTCGTGGGCTCGACAGGCCCACATGATAGCCCCTACACCACCAGGGCAGCTAAGAATGAGAGTATAATTGGGTATACGTATACTTACTTATATACTTTTCTATTTCTATCCAATTTTTGTCTACCGTTATCTATTTTTTGGAGCTTATTAATAATCAAAATCCCGCCTGCCGGACTTGAACCAGCAACATTCGGATCTACAGTCCGATGCTCTGCCAAATTGAGCTAAGGCGGGATAAAGATATAATTACTTACTCCCAGCTGCACATTGATATTTGAGTGGGACCACCCGGATTTGAACCGGAGTCTCAGGCTCCCAAAGCCCAAAGGATCGACCAAGCTACCCTATGGTCCCACATTGAATTCGCTTAGGTTGTATTTCCTGTAACCTAAAGCCCCGGACGGGAATTGAACCCGCGACCACGAGATTACAAGTCTCGCGCTCCACCAGACTGAGCTACCGAGGCATTTTTAGGTATAAGTCTATTCCTTTAAATAGTTTGTGGTAGTACCACCCGGCGAATACAAATCGTTAGATCTTCATAGTATATAATACTATGTGCGATTAAATCCAAATTTTTTATTTTTTGAATAATTAAAGAGAAAGTCAATTCAGCTAAGTTTTAATCCATGATTAAACAGTTACTATAGAGTTTAAAATTTCTCTCAAATTAGAATATATACTTAAGTTTTAATCTATATAAAATAAAAGGTTTACTATTTTCTACCTTTCATTTTTACTTCAGTGAGTATTTCAACAACAGGAAGTTTTTCACCAGCAAGTAAATTTATAGATGCTCCACCACCACTGCTTATATGGGTTATTCCTGATGATAAACCCATCTGATTAGCTGCAGCAGCTAAATGGCCTCCTCCAATTATTGAGTATCCATTAGATGATGCTATTGTATTTAGAATATCTTCTGTACCAATGCTAAAACCTTCCTGCTCAAAAACACCTGCAGGTCCATTTGCAAATATAGTTTTGGCATCTCTTATAAATTTAGCATATTCTGTGATGGTATTGGTTCCAATATCATATATTGGTTTGTTTGGAATATTTTTAGTACAGTATTCTACTCGTGCATTATCTACACAAACAGCAACATCATCAGGCATCTTAATCTGACCATCGAATTCTTCAAGCAGCTGTTTGCCTTTTTCCACAAAGTCAATGTATCCTTTATTTATAATAAAGTCTTCGTTATATTTTCCTAGATTTATTCCTGCAGCCCACAGGAAAATGTTGGCAACAAGACCTGTTGTAAGTACATAATCTGCACTGCCATTTCTTAAAACGTTTTCTAGTACCATTATGGAGTCATCTACTTTCACTCCCCCCAGTACATAAACGCAAGGCTTTTCAGCATTATCAACAGCGCCATAAAGTGACTTAAGTTCTTTTTCCATTATTCTACCGGCACCTGACGGCAGCTTCACTGCAAAACCAACCAGTGAAGGTTGTGATCTATGGGCAGCTGCAAATGCATCGTTTATAAAGATGTCGATAATGGGATATAATTTACGAACCATGTGTGTTTCAGCCTGCTGGTGGGGATCTCTTTTTAAGATTTCTTCAGAATAAAATCTGACATTTTCAAGCAGGAGAATATCTCCTTTTTTCAGTCTCTTTATTTCTTCCCTTGCAGCAGTGCCGAAAATATCATCAATATAATCCACAGGACGATTTAAAATGTTTGAAAGTGCTTTTGCATGCTGCTGGAGCGTAGTAAAGTCCTTTTTTCCAGGCCTACTTTGATGAGCCAGCACAACTGTTTTTGCACCCTTCTTTGAAATTTCATCTATGGTTTCGGCGTGTAATTTTATTCTTGTGTCATCTAAAATAGAACCTGTACTTGGATCTACAGGCGAATTTATATCAACTCTCACAAGAACCGTCTTATCTTCTAAATTAAAGTCATCTATGGTATAAAATGGAAGGGACATTTTTTCTCTCCAGTTTAATTTTTTTATATATTAATTTATATTCATTTTACATGAATAAGTACTGCTTTAATTTTTTTATTTTGATCAGTTAGTTGTAACCCGGCTTATCAAATTTTAGTTTTCCCTTTATATTTTACTTACAAGATCCAGAAGAGCTTTTTTAGGATCATCTGCAAGAATTATTCCGGATGCAAGAAGTACCCCTTCACTTCCTAAATCTATTGCTGCTTTCAGGTCATCTCCTGTTGATATCCCAGCACCACAGAGTACTCTTACTTCTGGATTGATGTTGTGGATACTTTCTACAGTTTTTTCAACGATTTCAGGTTCAGCCTTGGATACAGGTATTCCAGATCCTATAAGTTCTGGAGGTTCTATAGCTACAAAGTTAGGATTTAATGTAGCAGCCGCAGAACTTGTTTCTATATTATTTGTACAAACAACGGTACTTAATCCAAGTGAATCCGCTTTTTTAATTGCAGCGTCGATTTCAAAAAGTTCTACTCTTCTTTCTGAATGGTTTATAAGGGTACCAACTGCTCCAGCTTCTTTTACACATTCTGGTAAAATACTGCCTGTATGTCCTCCTGCATCAATTGTATCAATATGCTGGGCTAAAACAGGAATATTCACTTCGCGAGCAATCCTGTAAATATCTGCATATTGAGGTGCAACCATTATATTTACACCAGTTTCTTCTGCAACCATCTCTGAACTTTTAGCAAGTTTTAGCGCATTTTCTCCTGTAGATTCTAAATATGTTTTAAAATTCAAAATTACAATTGGAGTTTCTTTAATTTCGTTCATGATTAGCCTCCAAAAAAGCAAATATAGTATTGATGTTATTTTTATGTCTAGAATATAAAAATATTTTGGTAATTAGAAGGTTATACAAAAAAAATATTTTGATTGGGCTATGTTAAAACTAAAATTAAAAAAAAGCCCTTAAAACTTTATTTTCCATGTTTCAAGGACCAAAATCCGATTTTAATGAAGTAAATTCGAAATTACAGTTTAAATGGATTATACAATTAGATAATTGTATCCGTATGCCCTGTAAGGAACAGTTTTCCATGTCCCTTCTTGATATAATTGTACTGATCTGTGCCTGCTGGAATAACTTGTCGCGTATTGAATTACCCTTGATTTATATCCTGCAGCTTTGAATTTAGAGTCTAAATATGCACTATATGCCCAACAATCACCGGCTTTATATTTAACTAAGCCTGCGGCAGTGCTTACTCCACTTCTGTAGCCGTATCCTGCGGCTGATTTCATAATGGAGTTTAATTTAGGGTCGCTGAATGTATCTGCTTTACCACTTGATGTATAAGACGAGCTACTGTAACTTGATGCTGCTTTAGCTGTACTGGTTTTGTATTTGTAGTAATATTTCCATACATATCTCCATTTTCCATGGGATTTATACCAGTGCTTATACCAAACTTTAACTTTTATGGTCGAAGCAGCGTTTACTTCTAAAACGTTTGTATGTTCTTGTAGACCAATTTGTGCATTATTGTCCGATGCATTTTGGTCTGATGCCCCTGCTATTGAAGGGCAAATGCCCACTGCCATACCTACTACTAGTAGCAGTGCGCACAATTTTTGTCGCTTAATTGTACCGCCTCCGTGTCCCATAGTACTAGATGTACTTTACTTGGAACGTTTTGGACAATACAAAAATCAACCTATAGCATATATAAATCTTTTGATTTTTTTGTCGAAAAAAAGCCTTTATACCGTTGTTTTTTAGAATTAAAGCGAGCTTAAAGTTAATTTAAAATAAGTAGCTTAAAGAAGGAAACTTACTTCCGCGTTTTGGTAGGGAGGCTTCCATAAAAGCCTATTCCCTTAAAACATAAACGTTTAATGTGTTACCTTGGGATGGGTGATTTATTAAATTGGATGTACGCTAATTCTAAACCCTATTTGAATAAATAAACTTTATTTTATTTTTAATTATGACAAAAAGCGATTTTAACGAATTTATATATTATAACGCCTTCTTATATCTTGAATACAAAAAATAATAAATATTTGAAATTTAACCTAAATTCATATTACTTTTATGTTCAATTTTAACAAAAAAAGCATTTTTAATTTGAATAAAATCATAAAACTCTGCGGGGTTGTAATATGAAAATAATTTTAGATATTGAAAAAATTTATACATTGCAAAATGATATGTGAGTAAAATAACTCAAATATAAAATAGACGTGAATAATATTTCATATATTTCTAGAACAATAATTGATTTAGAATATTAGAGTAAAATAATCAAATCAGATATTATCAATAAATACTTAATTAAAGCAGGATTAAAATGTCATTAAACGCTGAAAACCTCAAAAAACTTGAAAAAATGGGATACCGGTTTGTAGGAAATAATAAACATTCTGCAGCTAAAGTATGTCACTGGACTAAAAAGAGCATACTTGATGAGGGAGTATGTTATAAACAGAAATTTTATGGTATAGAAAGCCACAGGTGCTTGCAAATATCTCCAAGTGTTCCTTTCTGTCATCAAAAGTGTTTATTCTGCTGGAGAGATCTTTCAGTTACCGAAACACAATGGAAAGGAGATTTTGATGAACCTGGAGAAATTATTGACGGCTGCATTGATGCCCAGAGGAATCTTCTCTGCGGGTTTTTTGGAAATGAAAAAGCAAACCCGAAAAAACTTCAGGAATCTCAGGATCCAAATAATGCTGCAATTTCACTTGCAGGCGAGCCAATGCTGTATCCCAAAATAGATGATCTGATAGAAGAATTTCACCGAAGAAATTTCACCACATTCCTGGTTACGAATGGGATGACACCTGAAAAATTGGAAAATCTTAAGGAAGAGCCAACACAGCTTTATATATCACTCGATGCTCCAAATAAAAAGATATATAATAAATTATGCAATCCTCAGGTAGAAAATGGATGGAATAATCTAAATAAAAGCATTGATTTACTTTCAAGCTTCGACTGCAGGAAAGTTCTGAGAATGACCTGCGTAAAAGGGTACAACATGCAAGATGTGGAAGAATATGCTGATATAATTAAGAGGGCAAATCCTGACTTTGTTGAAATCAAAGCATACATGTTTGTAGGATACTCCAGAAAAAGGCTGACTTTTGAAAATATGCCTTCAAACCAGGAGATTTACGATTTTGCAGGTTCTGTAGCAGAGAAGTGTGGTTTGGAGATTAAAGATAAAGCATATGAAAGCAGAGTCATGCTTTTAAAATAATTTATATAACTTATTTTTTGGATAGTATTTCACATTATCTGTACTTTTTCTTCCTTTTTTAGTAAAAAAGTTTATATCCGTCTATATGCTAAGAATCATTGAATTAGAAATTAAATAGACTACTAACCAAAATTGTTAGATCAATAGTTCATTGACTAAATGAGGTGGTTAAATGAAAAAGTATATAGCAGTAATTCTGCTGGTATTAATGACTATAGGCCCAATATATGGTGCTTCAGGATTTGCAGTAACCATAGGCGTAGCTACAAATTCAAATTCTCAATATAAAAATTCTGTAATGGACTATTTCCAGTCTCATACTGATAAAAATTTAAGCACAGCTACTACTAAGCTTATTACAGCATCTGAAGTTAACGAAATTTCTCAAAATATAACTGGAAGGACTTACTCTTCAAGTCAGATATACTCCTGTGCTATGGTGGACCTGAGTTATGGCAATGGGATTAATGTCACAGTGGACAGCAGTAAAATAAATGTTGTTACCCCTAAGATGTATGCAAATGCACTAAAATCTTTAGGAATTAACAATGGATATGTAGTAGTTACTTCTCCTGTTGTATCCTCTGGAGAATCTGCTTTAGCAGGCGTGTTAAAATCTTATGAACTTGCAGTAGGTGCTCAAATCCCTGACAGTGCTAAACAAGCTGCAACAGATACATTATATACAGAAACTCAGATAGCAAACCAGACCGGTCAGAGTCCTGATACAATAGCTAATCTTTTCGAACAAGTCCAGAATGAAGTTCAAAATCAAAATCTACAAAATGCAAGTCAGATTAAAGTAATTGTAATTAACACTGCCAATAACCTGAATATCAATATCAGTGATTCACAGGCACAGGAAATTGCAAATACCATATCAAATTCACAACAGGTACAGGGAGAACTGGCGGGATTTAAGTCACAACTACAAAGCGTTACAGGGCAGCTGTCTCAATCTGGTGGAATATTAGGTCAAATAATGAGTTATTTACAATCTGCATTTGACTATTTGAAAAGTTTAATATTTGGACAGCAATAAAATAGTTGATAGGACGTTCTATCAATATTTTCTTATTTTTTAAGTTTAAAATTTGATCAACGGTTGCTTTAAACGTTAAGTTCTTTTTAAATCTATTACTACAATCTGAGGACGTGCAAAGAACCTCATAGGCAACATAATTGTGCCAATACCATTACTTACAACCAGTGTAGAGTTATTTTCTTTTATTACTCCAGTTCTATATTTGTTTCCATATTGGGAATGAGTATCTGGAGCCCAGATCCCAAAGAAAGTTATTTGTCCCCCATGAGTATGTCCTGAAAGCATGAGATCTACTTTTGATTTATCCGCCAGCGGGAAAAAGTCGGGATTGTGGGATAAAAGTATCATGAAATCATTTTCATTTGCATCACCTACTGCGGAGTCTTGATCCTGTATATCGGTCTGTATATCGCCTACACCACCAATTCTAATCTTTGCTCCATGATATTCCATCCAAAGTCCAGTATTGCCAATATATGTGATATTCGTGTTTTTAATAGCTTCAAGAGATTCATTCCGCGGATCATTGTTTCCTAAAACACAGTAAACACCTAAAGGTGCTTTTAATTTGGAAAGTTCTGTAAATGAAGAATTGACATATGGGGGATCGTCGCTTACATAATCTCCTCCAAGTAAAATTATGTCTGGATGTAATCCATTTACCTGATTGACCAAATCTTGTGTTCTTTCTTGGTCAAAAAATGGCCATGATCCCATATGGACATCAGATATAAAAACAATTTTCTTACCATCAAACTGGGCTGGAATTTGATTTGATTCTATGGTGACCTCTTCAGTTTGAATCCAGTAAGGTTCAATTAAACTATAAACCATGAACGAAGTCATGATAATTATAATAGCTAAACCAATTTTTTTAATCATACCATGTTCAACTCAGGCTTTTATAAGTTAGCATCCGCATCTCTGGATTTAATTTTATAAAGTTAATTAGAATCTTAACTTGTGCGGTTAAAAAATATAATATTTTCTATTTTAAGGGATTTTCAATATGGTGACGGTTAAAATAAAGAATCTTTAGTTAGGGAATATTTGAAAACCATAAAAATATATCGAATTTTTCTACCTATTTGAATATTTTTAGAGTCTATTTTTAATTTAATGTTTTATATTATACATTACAACAATTTATATTAGTTATACAAATTGAAAATACATCAGCAGGCATAATAACGTTTTATTGATTAATATCACGGTTTGTTAGTAATGAGTTACTGTAAATAACTCTAATAAAAAAAATAAAATTATTCGCACTAATCTAGGATAAAGTATAAGAATAATAGTAAATTATGATAATATAATACGAAATAAAGAATTCATATGAATTTACAGGTACTCTCAGTTATATTTTAATAATAAAACATAATAATAATAGTTAAAAAATAGCATTGATTATTATATATTTTTCCATGAGGATATAAATGATAGATACTAATAATAATCCAGTGGATATTCAATCCAATGTGAATTTTCAGATTTTTGATAATTTACAGGATGGAGTTATCGTTTATGAATTGATACGTGGCCCAATTAATGAATTTGTAAATTTGCGCATCAAATACATAAACAATGCGTCAGTACTCAATGAATTTATACCCTATGAAAAAGCAATAGGGAAAACAATAACTGAATTATGTGATAATGATGCTTTATTTTCACATTTTGAAATGACCAGTAAAATTGCAAGATCTGGTAAAAATGGAAAATTTAAAACTTATTTTAAACCTTTAAATAAATATTATTCAGTTTCTACCTATTTGTCTGACAGTAACACACTTGTTACAATCAGCACTGATATAACTGAAAAAGAAAAAATGGAAGGAGAATTACAGAAACAGGCTGATTTACTTGATCTTACTCGTGATGCAATTATAGTCCGTGACATGGGGGATAGGATTATATTTTGGAACCATGGTGCAGAAGAAAGATACGGGTGGATGAGGAAAGAAGCTTACGGTAAAGTATCTCATAAGTTGCTTAAAGCTGATTTTTCAGAGCCATTAAGGGAAATATTTCGTAAACTTTTCCAAAATGGGCATTGGGAGGGTGAAGTGACTCATACAAAGCGTGATGGTGAAAAAATAATTGTTTTAAGCCGGTGGGAGTTACAAAAAAATGAAAATAATGAACCAACGGGCTACATGGAAATTAATACTGATATTACCAAACGTAAAAAAATGGAAAAAGCCATCAAAGAATTTGGGGTATCGCAGTCAAATATTGCAAGCGAACTGGAAAAAGCACGTAACAATCTGGAAAAACAGGTTAAAGAAAGAACTACGGAGCTTGAAGAAGCTTATAATGCCATTAAACGTAAAGCATTTGTAGCATCGCAAAATGCGAAGGCCTTAAAAGAAAGTGAAGAGAAGTTTCGTGAAACCATCAAACAACTTTCTGATGGAATAATTATAACCGACGAGCATGGGACTATTATCGAATGTAACAATGCTTTTAATCAGATAACAGGACTTAAAAAGGAAAATATAATGGGTAATTTCATTTGGGATGTGCAGTTCATGATTCTTCCCGAAGAAAAACAGACTTCTGAAATATATGGTGGGCTTAAATTAAAAATAAATCAATTGTTGGACAGTAAAAACATTCCGCAGGTAAATCAACTGGAAGATAATGAAATTCAGAGGGATAATGGTGAACATAGATTTCTACAGACTATAACTTTTCCCATAAAAACTGAAAAGGGGGTAATAATTGGCAGCTTTAATAGGGATATCACAGAACGTAAGGAATCCGAAAAAGCTCTAAATGACAGTGAAAAGCATTTGCGTATGGTTACGGATAATATGGTAGATATGGTGAGTCAAACTGATATACATGGAATTATTCAGTATGTCAGTCCTTCTGGTAAGATGTTACTTGGTTATGAGCCCGAAGAACTCATTGGAACATCAATATTTGATTATGTTCATTCTGATAATTTAAATGAGGTTAAAAGTACCGTTGAAATTAGTTTTATTGAAATGAAACCTGAAAGGATGGAAGTCCAATTTAGACATGCCGATGGGCATTATATCTGGCTGGAAATAGTGGGTAATATATTTTTTGATGAAAAACATCAAGTCAAAGGTGCTGTTTTTGGTTCACGTGATATCAGTGAAAGAAAAAAGGCAGAAAACCAAATTAAACGGCAGTATTCTGTATTAAATGGAATTAATAAAATATTTCGAGAGTCTTTAACCAGTGAAACTGAAGAAGAAGTTGCAGATGTTGGTATCAGAGTATCAGAGCAGTTAATTGGCAGTGAAATGGGTTTTATAGCCGAAATTAATGAGGATAGACAGTTAGGTAATATAATTATGAGTTCTTCTGCAGGAAAATTATATGAAACGTCTAAAATTCATAAATCCATTATAAGTATGAAAATCAACAGTTATTTAAAAAGGGCCATAAAAGAAGAAGAGCCGCTAATTATAAGTGATTTTGATTATGATGAAAATGGATTACCTGAAGGGCACCCTCATGTAAATTCTTTTTTATGTGTTCCACTTAAACAGGGCGATAAAGTAATTGGACTAATAGTTTTAGCTAATAAAAAAAGAAACTATAATTTAGAAGACATTGAAATTATCGAATCTTTATCCGTTGCAATTATAGAGGCTTTAACTGGCTTTAGATCAAAAAATAAATTAAAAAAATACAAAAACAGGCTTGAAGAGACAATCGGTGATTTAAAACGATCTAATGAAGAGTTACAGAGATTTGCTTATGTAGCGTCTCATGATTTACAGGAACCTCTCAGGACTATTGCAAGTTTCACTCAGCTTTTAGAACGTCGTTATAAGGGCAAGTTTGACTCTGATGCAGATGAATTCATGGATTATATAGTTGAAGCTGCACTTAGAATGAAAGAACAGATTAAAGGCTTACTTGAATATTCACGTATTTCAACAAAGGAAAGTGAATTTAAGCATGTAAACAGCGAATTTATTTTAAATCAGGCTATTGATAATCTTCAATTTGCAATTAAGGAGAATAATGCTGAAATTACCTATGGGCCTCTGCCAGTTTTAATGTGTGATGCAGGACAGCTTCAAAGAGTATTTCAAAACCTCATAAGTAATGCCATTAAATTTAAAAAAGAAATGCTGCCTCCTGAAATTCATATTTCGGCTAAAAAAGACGATAAAAATCGAGAACATATTTTTTCAGTTTTAGATAATGGTATTGGGATAGAAAAACAGTATATGAAACGTATTTTTGTAATATTCCAGAGATTGCATACTATGGATGAATATCACGGAACAGGAATTGGTTTATCCATAGTTAAAAGGATCATAGAACGTCATGGGGGACGTATATGGGTTGAATCTGAATTTGGTAAAGGTTCTGCTTTTTATTTTACCATTCCTTATAATTAAAAGAGTTTTTATCAGCCGCTCCAAGTCTGTAAAAATCCTCAAAAAAATCAAAGATTTTTTTTGGGACATTCAAACACAAAGCGTTTGATGCCTACAAAATTTTTAATTTTGCGGCCGAGGAAACAGAGTTTCCTCCGGCATCGGAAATCTATGATTTCCAAAAGGTTAGAAAATGCAAAGCATTCGAAAATCGTAGATTTTCGATGTGTCAAAATAAAAATTTTGACAACATGCAAACATGAAATATTTGCTGTTACAAAATCAAAGCATGCAAAATTTTTAATTTTGTTGCGTCAAAAATCCATGATTTTTGACAGATTTTGTAAACATTTTTCTAAAATTCTTTGAATTTTTACATGCCCAAAAAGTCTCCGATTTTTTGATGGCTTTAAAGATCATAGATTTAATGCGATAACATTTCCAATTTTGTCCGCTTTTTTCTAAAAAGCCAACTAAACACATGATTTTGTTGGGAATACCCTGTTTTTTAGCATATCATTTTCTAAATAAAACATGATAAGTAGGAATTAGCTTTAAAATTAAAAATTGCGTTTTGTATATTAATAATAATTTCTATTTTTTGTTAATAGTAAATTATGATATTATTAAAAATAAATTGAATTATACTATTTGGATTCAGTATTCGGTGTTAAATATATTGGAACTCTTTCGGCGTCTTGAAGTAAAATAATTCGGAAAATTTGGAGAGATTTAGAACCATTAAATTCAGTGAATTGTTCATCGTTTCATATAATCATGGATTAATGGTGAGTTATATGTTAAGGGATACCTTGATAGATAGGGACTTATTTGAAAAGATCCAGGAAAAAATTTTAGAAGAAGAAACTAATGGCGAAAGTATTGAATTAAAGAAGAAGGTGCTTGAAAAATCGGCATTAAAAAGGCTTAGAAAGAAGAGATCAATTAAAAAGTACAGCGGAATTAAAAAAGAGGATCTTAAAGAAATAATTGAATTTGCAGGTATGATAAGTTTAGAGATTTTCGGCGGCCCTTCTGATTTTGAAATTGCAGCAGCGCATCCTGAGTGGTGCAGCCACTGTGGGACTTGCTGCAGAGAGTCATCACCTATATTCATACATAAAGATGAATTGGAAATATTGTTACGATTTAATCCTGATTTAAAACATGAAATAGTAGATAATGATGAATATCATGGGCATTTTCGGTTTAAAGAAGATCTCCCCTGTAAATTCCATGATGCGAAAAGATGTAGAATATATGACAGCAGGCCCCATGTTTGCAGAAGTTATCCTCTCATTTTGATGGGAAATGATAATAGGCCTTATTATGTCCTTGATTTATATCATAAGTGCGATTATGCTCTTAATTTGCTTTTAGAAAAGTCTATAATTCTGTTTGATGAGGCAGTAAGCCATATTTGACCAGTATATATTTTTACTGATTTTAGTAAAATTGTAAATTTTTTTCTATCCTAAAAAACATAATATTAACATCTAAATTTTAAATTTTTCACGAGGTATATCTATGTTGGAACTGACTAAAAGGCAATTTTTAAAGAAGAGTGCAAAATGCATGGATGAAACTGGAGGATTATTGCTTTTACTTAAAGAAATAATAGATAATGAATCTAAAGGGAAAATTAGCAACTCAGAAGCTTCTAAGAAGCTTGATAGTATTAGAAAAGAAATAGAAGTTATATTTTATGAATTTGAAAAGTTAAATTCTCCATCCAAGTGCAGTTCACTAAAACAAAAGGTTTTAAATATCCTGATTAGCATGCAGGAGATCGTAGTTATCAATTCTGAATCGTTATATGCAGCAAAAGAAGGATTAGATGTGCAATCACAGAATAAATTAAGTGAATCAAGAGCACAACTTGAAAAATTCAGAAAAGAGTTCCATGATGTAACCAAAAGGGTCAATGTTCTTTTAACAGAAAAAAAGTCCTCAAAAACTTGAAATAAAAAATCAGTTAAATTCCATAAATTTAAATAATATTTTTTTAGTATTTTAAACATAAATTTATGATGGTTATATATGAAATCAGTTTAGATAATATCGTAATCTAAAGTAATAAAAATTTTAGATATTTTATTTTTTTAAATTCAGGTGCATTTTATGGGTAAATTCACTGTAATAAGATATTGTAAATGGTGTGGTGATCCATTTGAAGTTAGATCACCCAATCAGAAGTACTGTCATCCTGATGATAAGAACTGCAGTCAGGAGTCTAAACGAGAAAGCTGGCGTAAAGCAGCTAGTAAATATAGGAAGAACTATAAAAATATTTTACAAATATCTCAGGTCTATAAACTTGGATCAGGATTATTAAGCAGCACTCCGAAGGAAAATTTCGATGAAGAGTACGTGGCTATCCTTAAAGAGAAAAAAAGATTGAAGTTAAATGGGATGATGATAGGTTTAAGCACTGGAGTTCAGTTTACTTCCCGTTCTTTATTTCAAGATGTTTTAAGACTGGATACTGCCCCTATACTTGAATTATATCCATATTTTTTAGTTCTAGTTGTTGTACTAGTGGGCTTCGTTGTCTTTGGGATATATTATAAATAGCGGCCATATTTTTCACGAATTTATATTTTTCTTTTATTTTTGAATAATTATTTAAAATATTTTAATACTTTTTGACATATTTAAATCTAAACTTATGATGGTTTGAAGTGAGGTGAAAATTTTACCCTTAAAAAACTTTTTTGATGGTATAATAATTGAATTTAAATGGTTAGAACGTTTAAAATGGAGTAAATGATCATGGCAAAGAGAAAGAAAAGGGCTAAAAAGCCTAAAATTGATGTAGAAGAGGAAGAACCAGAAATTTTGGATGAAACTGAGAAAAGAAATATGGAATACATGTTCATTGGTTTATTTGCAGCAAGTATTGTATTTCTACTGGTATATTTAGCGGGATTTATCATTATTTTACTGAGGTAATTTGGTAAAAAATTGGAAAAAATAAATAAATAGTAGAATGTTCCATGGATAATTAGAAAACTCAGGAAATAAAATTATGCCAGTCAACCATGTATTAGTTATAGTAATACTTTCTGCGGTTGGAATTTATGCTCTTAAAATGGTTCAAAATATTCAATTTTAAGAGTAAACTCCAATAATTTTTTGTTTAAATAATGGAATATATTTTAATTCTTTCTAGTGGTTAATCTCACTTTTAATTGATTTTTTATAGGGTACGTTAATAATGGAATTCATTCTGACTTGTTATAAGTTATAACTTAAAAAAGTAATTATCCGCTGCTGGATCATTTAAAATGTGCAGATTTCCCTGAAAACAAATAATAAATGAAAGAAACAGTAGGGACTGTTAATTAGTTTTCTAATATACTTTAATGATTAATAAATAAATTAATAAACTTTTTTTTATTATTTTAATTAAATATAACACGTTAATTTTAATAGTATAATATTAAAATTTTTTATTTTAGGATTAAAGATATAATATTTTCTATTTTTAGTATTATAGTAAATATTATTATTATGTACTGTAAAAACTGATCTCTATATGGCATGAAGGGGGTGAAGTTAGTGGATAAAAGGATACTTGCAGTTTTAAGTACTTTAATTTTTGTAATTGCATTTTTACCAGTATTTGAACCAATGGATGCGTCTACAAGTTCACAGATAACAGCTCAGCCGGTTAGCACACCTACCGTTTCGGCGGCTTATAAATACCGTTATGTCGCCAGTATTCATTCTCATGTTTATCACAAGATTACCTGCCGCTACGAAAAAAATAAAACGGTGCAACAGAATATACTTCAAAACTAAGGCACAAGCTAGAGCACATGGTTACAGGCCGTGTAAAATCTGCAGACCTTAATTAATTTTATTTTTTAAATCTGAGATTAAAAGGGGATAAAATAATATGAAAAATATGAAAAAATTAGCACCAATTTTGGTTTTAATTTTGATAGTGGCAATTGTGGGAATATCGGGATGTACAAGTTCAAATGATACACAAACATCTTCAAACGATTCAAATTCTTCATATGCAGCTACGTCACCAACAGAACCAGTTAATACTACTTCTTCGGTTGCTACAAATTCTAAATCCAAGTCAGATAATGCTTTACCGAGTTCTCACAGCAGTAGTTCAAGTAGTACAACATCTGCAAGTGCTGCTTATGTGGCAAATTCAAATACTGGAAAATTCCATTATGCAGATTGTTATTGGGTTACCAAAATGAGTCCATCTCATAAAGTATATTTTAATTCAAGACAAGATGCAATAAACGCAGGTTATGTGCCTTGTAAGGTTTGTAATCCTTAATTTTTATTTTTTTTATTTTCTAAGAAATAAAACAGCATATTTACTATATTAAACGTGTTAAAAGTTTATATTTTTTTGATTAATAATATAAATTTTTCTATTTTATAATGATAGTAAATTATGTTATTATTAGAAACAAATCTAAGTACGTCGATTTATGGATAACCAAAACTTGCAGGCTAATGGAAGCTGTGCTTCCAAGCCGCAAAATAAAAAGATTTTGCAGGAATCAATGGATAATTCAGATACAAATCTTTCTAAAGTGTTTATATGTCATAGATTGCCAGAAAGAACTTTTAAAATCAGGGATCATTATTTTCCAGTTTGTTCACGGTGTACGGGGATTTATATAGGGGCATTTTCTTATTATATTTTCGTTTATTTTGTTTATCTCCAGTATGCTATTGCAGTAACTTTAGCGATGATTTTAATGGTAGTAACAACCTTTTTAGATGGTTTAACACAGTTTTTCAGATTCAGGGAAAGTAACAACATTTTGAAGTTTTCTTCTGGTTTGCAGGTATTGGGCTTGAATTCTGGTTTGAGTCTGTAAAATGGAGATTGTTGTATTAAGGAGATGGATCTATGGTATCGAATGGACATGGAAAAATTAAGGTAATAGATTCAGATAATATGGAGGCGCTAAAATGATTTTCTGTCCAAAATGTGGCAAAGAAAATAATGAAGAAGCAAAATTCTGTCAGTACTGTGGGACAAAACTTACGAGTTTAGAAAATAAAAAACCTGCTCAAAAAAGGCTGCAAGCAGAAAAAATATGGATTGAGAAATGTCCTGTTTGTGGGGAGGGTCCATTAGTTTACCATGATCATAAGGGAATGCTCGGACTTACAACAATTCATATCTGTGAATGTGAACGCTGTGGATCTACCTTCAAGAAAAAAGGCAAAAATTATCAATTAACACGAGTAACTGATAAATCAAATCATGTCTGGCAGGAATATGGAAAACAAGTCCTTGCAGAAAGAGAATGGATAAATATAGCGAATGGTGGAATTTCAGATGCTAAACAGCAAGAACAGGATATTAATTCTTGGCTGGTAGATGCATCACATGGAAAAGTTACATTTGCAGATACAAATTCTCCGGTGATTTTAAAAAAGAATGAGAGAGCTTTTCTTTTTTGGTCAGATATAGCACTTTGGGAACCTCGAGTAGTTAGACAAACAAGAGGATCTTATGGTGGACAAACTTTTCGGGCTGCAAAAGGGATATCTTTTAAAGTAGGAAATTTTTCATCACACAGTGAATCTCATGAAGAATTAAGAACTGTAGATCAGGGAATGCTCACTTTAACAAATAAAAGGCTGGTTTTTACAGGAAGTAAGCGCACTAATAACATTGATTTAAGGAAAATTATATCTATAGAACCTTATAGAGATGGTATAGCTTCTAGAAGGGAAAATAAACAAAAAACTGAGTACTTTATAGGGATCAATAGGGTTAACATTAATATCTCAAGTAATGGGCATGAATACGCCATTCCAGTTTCAGGAATTGTATTAAAATGCATCATTGAGGGGTTAATAAAACAATTATAATTTTTTTCTAGCTATCAAAAATCAATGATTTCGCGTGTCAAATTATAGATTTATCCGTTTGCTTCATCAGATCCTGCATGTACCTAATAAAATCTGCAGTAGACTTAATTAATTCAATACTTTTATACTTAAACAGATAGATAACAAAGAAACTAATTCAAAGCACATGCTATTATAAATAGGAATGTTAAAATGACACGATGTCCAGAATGCAGTAAAGAAAACAGTGAAGATGCAAGTTTCTGCCAGTACTGCGGAACAAAATTTGCACACCTTGAAACTGAAAAAAAGGCTGTTTTGGAAGATAGCCAAATAGAATCAGATTCAAATAAGCATTTTGATCTTGAGTCTAGATCTACACGTGATTTAATTATATCCATCTTAGTAATTTTAGATACTATCCTTATTGGATTTATTTTATTGTATCCATCTTACTCAAATTCGATGTACATCATTGGATTTGATTTAATTGTATGTATAATTCTCTTTGTTGATTTCATACAAAATAAGCGGTCAGAAGAGTATAATTCATCTGTTAAAGAAGATGCAATTGATATTTTTTCAATGATACCTTTACTGGTATTCGTTCTACTTCCTTCCGCATGGACAAATTATTTTGCTTTTGCTAGGCTATTTAAAATAGTTATACTACTTGAGAAGGGCAAGAAACATATTTTTAACTTTTTTCAAAAGACTAATTTCAGTTACCTGCTTATCACGTTTTTTATCCTTATTTGTGCAGGATCTGTTACCATGTTAGTGATGGAAAGTTCACCTGCTGACGAAATTAACACGCCTATGGATGCTTTATGGTATGTTATAGCCACAATATCAACCGTTGGATATGGTGATGTAACCCCCGAATCATTTGGAGGTAAAATAATTGGAATTTTCTTGATGATTGTGGGTGCTGGATTTTTCAGTTTGCTAACAGCATATTTAGCTTCATGGTTCATGGAAGAACATGAAGAGGAAGAAGATGAAATTAAAAACAAAATAATAAACATGGAAAAATCTGTAGATGAAATGAAATCAGAAATAAAGGAACTCAAAGAGCTTTTAAAAGAGAATAAATAATTTACTTCTTTAAAGTAACGAAATTATTTTTTTATAATGTTCATTTTCATGGGAATAAATGTTATTCCATTATTTGTTGCTGGTTCTCCTGTAATATTAAACCCTAACCTTTTGTATATTGGAACTGCATATATGGATGAATTAACCGTTATTTCGCGCAGTTCCTGATTTTTTTGCAGGCATAACTCTAACGCTTTTGCAAAAAGTGTTTTGGCAATGCCCTTGCACTGATATTCCTTATCAACAAAAAGCAGACTGACATGGCAAAAATCCATTATTGCCAATACTCCCACAAGTTTTTTCATGTCAAAGCAGCCTAACATGAAAATTTTCTCATTTTCCATCATTTTTTGAAGTTCTTCGGGTTGTATAAATTCTTTAAATGTATTGATTCCTTCCTGGGGATATTCATGGGCTACAAATTCTGAGAATACTTTCCAAATAAATGTTGATGCTAGATTAACTTTGAGTAGTTCTATAGATTTAATTTTCATCCTAAAAACTCAAAGAATTAGTAAAGAAAATAAATAATTAATTTTTAACTTAAAGACCTGCAGATCTCAACAGCTTTTTCAGCAGCTTCTTCCATTGATATCTCAAATGGAATTCCGGCATCACGTAAAATACGCTGACCTTCTTTTTCATTTGTCCCTGTAAGCCTGATGACAATGGGGACCTTATGATCTGCACTGTTTAAAACAGTTATAACTCCATTTGCAACATCATCAGCACGGGTTATTCCGCCAAGCACGTTTAAGAAGATCACTTTAACGTTTGGTTCGCTTAAGACAAGATTTATTGCACGTGCAATACTTTCCTGTGACGCTCCACCGCCTATGTCTAAAAAGGTAGCTGGTTTTCCGCCGTAAAGGTTGATCATATCCATACCTACTAAAGTAAGTCCTGCACCATTTCCAATTACGGCAATATCGCCGTCAAGGGTTACATATGCAAACTCTCCTTTTTTGGCTTCTTCAAGGTCTGCAAACTCGTTATGTCTCCAGAGAGCATCATCATCAACTCCGAATTTTGCATCTGCTGCAATAAGTCCTTCTGGAGTTAATACAAGCGGGTTAATCTCTGCAATGGTTGCATCGTACTTATTAAATACATTGAACAACTTCAAAATGAATGTACCCATTTTCGAAATCAAATCATTGGGAATTCCCATTTTTCTTGCTATTTCCCTTGCCTGGTAAGGTAGGAATTCATCTAAAGGGTTAATATGGTATTTAACTATCTTTTCAGGGCTTTTTTTAGCCACTTCTTCGATTTCCATACCTCCTTCAGTGCTTGCCATTATCACAGGCTTTTTAGCAGACCTGTCCATTATCACGCTTATATAAAATTCAGATTGGATATTGACTTTTTCCTCGATAAGGAGCTTGATTACTTTTTCGCCTTTAATTTCAGTACCTAAAAGTTCTTTTGCAACTTTCCCTGCCTCTTCAGGACTATCTGCAAATTTTATTCCGCCGGCTTTACCCCTGCCCCCAACAAGAACCTGAGATTTTAGAGCAACTGGCTTACCTAATTTTGCTGCAGCGTCTTCTGCCTCTTCAGGGTTTTTTGCAACGTAGCTTTCAGGTACAGGAATACCTTCATTTTTAAATATTTTTTTAGCACTGTATTCAAAGCATCTCAAATCTAATCCTCTCCAATAAGATCCATGCCAGCTTCAAATGCAGTGATGTTCTTTTCTTCGGTTCCTTTTGGCACGCTTGCTGCGATAGCATTCCTTGCAGCTTCCTCTGATACTACTTTTGTTGCTTTTACTATGGCTCCAACCATCACTATGTTGGCTACAATGTTGAGTTTAATCTTTTCTGTTGCAGTTCTTGTTGCTGAAGCTTTAATATAATTGATATTATGTTCTTCGATGAATGATGATATATCTTCTTCTTTTATCATGTCTGGGTCAACTATCAATGTTCCCCCATCTTTAAGATCATTTAAATATGCCATCAATGCTTCATTGGACATTGCAATGAAAATATCTGGCTTTTGAACTTTAGGATAATCAATTTCGCTGTCACTTATAACTACCTCTGTCTTTGAAGCCCCGCCTCTTGCTTCAGGGCCGTAAGATTGTGTTTGAACAGCAAATATATTATCATAAAGAGAAGCTGCCTTTCCAATAACGATACCGGCCAGTATTATTCCCTGACCACCAAATCCAGCAATTCTTATATCTTTCCGCAATTTAATCCCTCGTATTTTTTTTAACTTTTATAAGCCGCTTTAATAGATTCTGAGGGAGTTCCATTTTCACATTTTTCATTTACCAGTTCACAAAGCCTTTCTGAATATTCAGGCATGCTTTTATCAACAAATTCTCCCACAATTATTTTTCCTTCAAGTTCTTCTTCGCTCATGTTTACAGCTTTTTCCTTCAAGACACTGTTCTTTTTCATGAAGTCCATCATCTCAAGGGGAGTCCTCATCCTGTTTTTCCTTCCGAAATAGGTTGGGCACTGTGAAATAACTTCAATGAATGAAAATCCTTTATTTTGTAAACCTTTCTTAATGGAAAGTGAAAGCGGCATGGCGTGAGTTGTGGTCCACCTTGCAACATAGGTTGCCCCAGCTGCAGTTACAAGATCTGCCAGACTGAAAGGTCTTTCAAGAGCTCCATATGGTGCTGTACTTCCATAACTCCCTTTTGGTGATGTTGGGCTGATTTGCCCTCCTGTCATACCGTAAATACTGTTATTTATACATATTACAGTGATGTCTATATTTCTCCTTGCACCATGAATCAGGTGGTTACCTCCAATAGCCGCAGCGTCCCCATCTCCTGTAAATACAACTACATCAAGGTCAGGATTTGCTAATTTAACTCCTGTTGCAAATGTGATCGGTCTCCCATGTGTTGTATGAAGTGAATCGCATTTTATATAACCTGGTATCCTTGAGGAACATCCTATTCCAGATACCATTACGATGTTATCAAGATCAAATTCTGCCATGTTCATGCCATTGAAGAATGTGTTCATAACAATTCCATTTCCACATCCTGCACAAAAGATATGTGGGAGCCGTTCTTTCCTTAAATAGTCTGTATAACGACTTCCTGTTAGTTTAGTAGCCATTTTTTCATCTCCTGAACTTATTCTAATAATCTGATTATTTGCATGATTCTATACTTTTCAATATCTCGCCTGGGCGGTGCATTTCTCCCCCGATTTTTGGGAGTAGTTCCACATCTGCCGCTCCACAGATAACCCTTTCCACTTCATGGACTATCTGTCCAAGGTTCATCTCTACAACGAATACTTTTTTAGCCCCTTCTGTTGCAGATTTAATTATTTCCTCAGGGAAAGGCCACACTGTTTCTAATTTAATATGTCCTGCTTTAATACCTTCTTCTCGAGCTTGTTTTACTGCTGTGATTGCAGATCTGGAAGGTGCACCATATGAAATAACAACAATATCTGCGTCCTCAGTATACAACTCTTTAGCCCTGCATATTTTATCTTTATTTTTAAGTATTTTATTGCAAAGCCTTTTCACGAGTTTTGAATGAGTTTCTGGACGTGAAGTATCAGGGTAACCTCTTTCATCATGTGTGAGTCCTGTAACATGCATTTTATAACCTGCTCCAAATGGAGGCATTGGTGACACGCCTTCGGGGTCTGCTTTATAGGGTAAGAATGTTTCTGGTCCTTCTTCAGGCATTCTTCTAGGGGTGATTTTAACGTCATCAGGCACTGTAATTTTTTCTCTCATATGCCCTACAATTTCATCACCCATTACTAAAACAGGTACTCTGTATTCTTCGGCTAAGTTAAATGCCTCTACTGTAAAATCAAAACATTCCTGTACAGAAGACGGTGAAAGAGCTATTAATTCATAATCTCCGTGTGATCCCCATCTTGCCTGCATCATGTCTCCCTGAGCTGCCATTGTGGGCTGTCCAGTTGAAGGGCCTCCCCTCTGCATGTTAACAATTACGAGGGGGGTCTCTGTCATTGCAGCGTAACCTATATGTTCCTGCATTAATGAAATTCCAGGCCCTGATGTTGCAGTCATTGCTTTTTGACCGCCCCAAACTGCCCCTATAACCGCACCAAGTGCAGAAATTTCATCTTCCATCTGTATAAATGATCCTCCTTCTTTAGGTAAAAATACCGCCATATCTTCAGCGATTTCAGTGGAAGGAGTTATTGGATAACCTGCAAAGAATCTGCAGCCTGCTTTAATAGCACCTCTTGCGCATGCTTCGTTACCCTGTATGAAATAATTTTCAGTATTCACCATTTTAACGTCTCCAATTTTAATTATTTAGGTTATTCTTCTTTCTCTTCAACTCGTATAGCCTGATCTGGGCACATTAATGCACATAAACCACATTTAGTGCATCGTTCTTCGTGCTCCGGAGTTGGAAGACGAACTCCCTTTTTATTAGGTTTTTTTGATTGTTCATAAACCTTAAAGGGGCAAAATTCTGTGCATATGTTGCACCCCTTACATAGTTCTTTATCGACTTTTATCATGTTATCACTGGGAAGTTTATAAAAGAATAGAACAGGCAAATCAAAGATTATAGTTGTGAATTAAATACAAAATCTCTGATTTGTTGTATGTAAAAATCTACGATTTCATGGCCTCAAATATTCCATGTTCCGGCATCCATAATTTTTGGTTTGGATGTGTGAAATTACATTTTGCAACGGGCAAAAAACTTTTGATTTTTTGCATGTGCCAAAACCATAGATTTAACATTTTAAATGATAATCTTAAATGAATATGTGTCAGTAGTTATATAAAAATAAATGTATCATAAATTATGCCAATAATTCTTATTTTTTGAAACAGACGCAATAACCTGATTCTGTTTTATATACTGAAAGTTCTTCTGTTGCAACAAAATCATATAAAATTCCGGCAATATCTACATAAAAAAACCATTCTCCAGTTTCACTTTGAATCATGGCAATTAACATCTCTAAATAATCCTGTAGGGGCTGGCAAAATAAAGTGCTTTGATCTAAACCTTTTTTATCTGCTTCATGCTTGAGAACCTTTTCCATCTCAGCATCAGATGATTTTAGTTTTTTCCAGACATCCACACATCTTATGGCAAATTTTAAATCGCTATATATTTTTAAACTGTCCATAAAGTCACCACAAAAAAGTAATTTCAGTGGACTGTAATTTTATCTAGTCCTCAATATACTCAACATACATCAAAGGGTACTTCAACTCCTCAATGTATTCCATCCTCAAAACCGCTTTTTTAGCATCATACTTCGAAACTACTCGTATGTCAAGCATATCTCCGTTTAAAGATACATAATTGAATTTACTTTTAGCTTCTTCAAGCATCTTACGATCTATTTTTACTTCAACTTCTTCAATGCATGGCTGGAGTTCCATTGCTTCTTTTATGGATTTTTCAAGTGTTTCTGCACTTTCTGAATTTACAGGTGTTCCAACAAACTGATGGAACAGCGCCCCCATTGTAATTGCACCTTCAAAAATTACCCTTTCTCTGCTTGAAATATTTTTGAAATATCTATCTTCAATGTCCATTAGAATCTACCTGATTTCTATATTTACGTGGTACTAATTATAAAATTTGGCATGTATATTTGGATTCAACCTCCAAATATTTCATATTTGGGGTTTCGGAAAATTCATTCTGAATTTTCCTTCAACCTCCAAAAATCCTATGGATTTTTGGGGTTTCGAAAATCTCGAAGAGATTTTCTTCAACCTCCAAAATTTTTTGTTAAAAATTTTGGGGTTTCGGAAAAACTACGTTTTTCCTTCAACCTCCAAACATATCGCTCAAATTGGAGATCTGTGACGCTATCTGGTCTCCTGGAACTGGGAAGAAGTACCCATATACTAAAAACATTGTAAGAGCAATTGTAGTCATAAAAATGAATATCTTATCTTCTTTTACTGGATATAGATAACTTAAGACTAAACCTATCCCTAAAAATGCGCTTATTAGTAAAGGAGCATATGGAAATGGTGTTTTCCCATTATCTGTATTTGCTGCCTTTGAATATGTGAATGGGACTATTTTAGTTTGATTTGCCTGTATAATCAGCCTTTCTTTGGATGATCCAAGGGGATAACATGTATATAAAATAAGAGTTTTTCCCTGTTCCAGCGGTAACTGATATGATGCAGGAACAATATATGACCTTACCACATTATACTGAACATTTCCTATCCCTGGCCAGGATACAGTTATATTATCTCCCACTTTAAGTTTGTCCAGATTCACAAATGGAGAACTGTAAAATGTCCTGTGCCCTGCGAGTACTGTAGTTCCGTAACCCGGTTTTGAAGATAGGGGCTCATAATATACTCCGTAATTCACGGATTTGTTGTTGATATTTTGATCAACACCTATTTTTGGTATTTCAAGAAAAGGAGTGTCTGATTTATTTAAAACAACATCTTCTGTTGTTGCGTAGAAACTTACTTCCACCATAAAATAAAGGGAGATGATAACCATCCCCGCAATGATAAAAAGTGTTGATAACTTCATGTAACCTTTTTTTATTGCTTATTATTATTAAGGTTACTGTTATTCACCATGAGTTATCATCTGAGTCTTGCATAGGCTAATCCGCCTGCAGCTAAAATACCTCCAATTACGAATGGGAAGTATGGAATCCCTGTATTTTTAGTGGATGCTGATGCATTATCTGATGCTGCACTGGCGGTCGGTACTGATGCTGATGTGTATTTTCCGGTGCTTGATGATGAACTTGAGCAAGGCCAGTAGTAAGTGTATGTGAACCATTTGGTACAGTCTGCACCTAAAGTAACATCCCATGCTGCAATTGCTCCGTTCATTACGATGTCTTTATCTTTGAATGTCGCTTTTGGGTTACTGTATATAAGTTTTGAATCAGTAGGTACAACTGGGGCTCTTATTATTCCTGATACTCTGTTATCCGCTCGATTTGTAAGCTTGAATGTGAAAGTACCTTTCCATGATTTAAGATCCAGATTTGGATTAAGTATTTCTATTTCATTTGGCTGGAACCATGATGCATCTATACCTGGATCTGGAATTATTGGCCAGTAAATGCTGTCTGAAGCGTTTTCATTAACTATGACTGCTTGATCGCTTGCACCGTTAGGGTATACTCCCATTGATCCAAGTGCATAGACTGTAAATGATACTGTTTTTGTTTGTCCGGGTTGTATTTTCCATCCCCAATCTCCACCTAATTCTGGACTAACTGCATCAACCATTTTCACTGCTGATGGATTAGTGTCATATACAACCCATTTTATTGTACTATCGTCAGCCAAACTACCTTGGTAGACATTGCTTATCTTAAAATATTCAACATGGCTTCCTCTATTTTTTATAGTTACAGTTATGGTGGCGACAAGGTTGCTTAAACCAACATTGGATTGATTATATTTTATCCATGTTGTTGCCCCATATACTGCATTATTATCTGAATTTGAACCTATTATTCCTATAAATGCTACTACTACAATTAATACAACACATATCTTGTTTATATTCATTAATATCCCCTTTTCCCCTTTTAATAATATATTGGGTATGTGTGACATTTATAAATGGTCCGATTTACCACACATACTTATTTTGGATGATTATCCGTATATCTGTTTTAGCTCCTTAATCATCCAGTTAGGAGCTTGCTGGGTTGGAACTGTAAGTATGACATTGTTCATGTTTTGTATAAGGAATATTGCATTTTCTCTTGGAACCTCTAGTAACAACAGGTATTGTGCGTCAAGTTCTCCTAGGTTTGATGTTCTCTCGAAATCTGATAGTCTCCAACCATATGAGTTCAATAAGGAACTTACTTCAGTTTGATCCCAGTTATTAGCAGCAGCAGCTTTTAAAAGCTCATCAACATCTTCAGATGCTGATTCACTGCGTGAACTACCTGAAACTAAATTACTCATGGCAACAGTCTGTGCATGGGACTTGTTTGCATTTATGGTTCCGCTGTCTTTGGCTCTTAGAATTGCTAGAACAGTTGCCCCACTTATTTGAGGAGTACCATTTGTTGTTGACACAGTAGTGTTTGAAGTGGTTCCATTCATTAAATACACGTCAACAGAATTCCCGACATTTATAAGGCCTCCAGCAGCCTGCAGTCTGGAAATGATTATTGGAATAGCAACAGTATCTGGGGTTTTAATGACCATTTGGGATAAAACAGTAGCATCCGCTTGATTAACTATTGTTTTAGCATCTGTAACCTTTACTATTGAATTCTTCTGCGTACCTGTACTGTCATTGTACGTTATCATGACTCGCCCATAGGCATCTTTTTGTGTATTAATCTGTTGATTCTGATATTCTCTCCACGCTTCTGTTGCCGGACCCAGTACATCTATAGCATCTACCTGATCAGGCGTAGTGGCGCTTGAAATTTGGGCTCTCAGATTTATTCCCCGTGCATCTGTTGCCAGCGGTCCTGTAAAGTAAGTATTAACTGCGGCAAGTTTTGTTTGTTTGGCGTTTGATAGCGTGTCCTGATAAGGTGCATAAACTAAAAAGTAGTAACCTGCCCCAACAAGTACAATCAATATAATTCCAAAAACTGCAGCCCCGACAAGAGTCTTCTGATCATCATCAGGGATTCTCCTTCCAAAACCACCCATTCCCGGTCGTTTATCTTCAGGCCTCTTTTGAGGAGGTTTTAATCGTGGTTTTGCACCAGGTTTTGCACCGGGTTTTGCCATAGGTTTAGGCATAGGTCTTGGCATTTTCCTTTCGGGAGGAGTTTTCATTTCTTCTTTTTTATCCTCGTCTCCTTTTCCAGTTACTTTGCCTACCATGCCTTTAAGGCGCCCTCCTATATCGGAGTCATCCTTTTTATTGTTATTCCCCCTAAGATCAGGAGTATCTTTATCGTCTTTCTTTTTTCCACGTATCTTATCTAACATTCGGACCACTTCTAAAGAATTTAATGTATAAATCTATAACTGGTACAATCAATAAGTATAGTAGCATAATAATAAATAAAAGCTTTGCGGGCAAATATGTGATATATGACAAAATGTTTTGAGGTAATAGCGTTGCTATAATTAGTATGCTTCCCACAGCTAACGTTGTAATGCCTCTAAATTTAGGATATTTGACTGTGCTTATCATGAATAAGGATACAACAGTCATAATAACTAATGCTAAACCTGCATTGAAAAATCCTGAAAGATAAAATGACGAAAGTATCAATGCTGTGGAGGGGATAGGTAACCCCACAAACTTGTCATCATGTGAATCTGTAATTACATTGAACCTTGAAAGTCTTAGTATCCCGCATATGACTATTAAAAGAGCTACGATTATATTGAGGTATAATATTCCAGAAGATTGGCTTAATATATATAAAAACATTCCTGGAGCAACTCCAAAGGATATAATGTCTGATAAAGAATCGACATTCTTCCCAAAACCAAATTCGTCTTCTCTCTTTAATTTTCTAGCAACCCATCCGTCTAATGCGTCGAATATAACTGCCAGCAACATAAGCTTGGCAGCTAATACAAAATTACCGGTAGTTACCATTATAATTGCTAAAAATCCAGATGAAGCGTTTGCGATTGAAACTATATCTGCAATAGATGTAAAAGATTTAATATTCATATTTGCCCTCGTGTGTAATCATTGATAATTGTTATAAATATATTTATACTAAAATCATCTGTAACAGTGCATGTAATTTAACTGAAATATGGGTTATTTGGCATGCAATATACTTATATTAAGATGGTTTGAATTTAGTAATGATTTTGGATCAAAATAAATTTTGGGAATTAATTTATATTAAAAGAAAATTTGTTTCGGATTGAAACAGTATATTAAAAAAAGTTGTATGCATCTAATTAGCTATTACCATTTTAGCCATTATTGTTTCTGCTGCTTTTGGTTTTTGACCTTCTTTAACCATTAATTTGCATTTTTCGTAGGGCACAATTAAATCTACTCTAGATCCAAATTTTATCATTCCTAATCTTTCTCCTATTTCGACACTGTCTCCTACATTGACATATTGGACTATACGCCTTGCTACAAAACCTGCAATTTGAATAACTCCAATTTTTCCATATTCTGAGTCAATTACTATTAAATTCTTTTCTTTTTCAGTTTCGGTTTCAGCATCCTTAAATGCCAGTTTAAATTTCCCAGAGAAGTGTTTGGTCTTTACAATTTTTCCAGAAACAGGAGATCTATTCACGTGGACATCAAAAGGAGACATGAATGTACTTATCCGAACCCCTTTTTCCCCTTTTTTTAATATATGTTTCATAAGGGGATCATCGTATTCAACTATCTCTATTTTATCAATTTGTCCTTTGAGTACTCTGCCATCTGCAGGGGCCACTACAACACCTTTCTCGTGAGGCACCCTCCTATTTGGGTCTCTGAAAAACTGCATAATAAATGCTACAATGGAAAATAAGATTAGACTTACTAAAAAATATCCAAATAAAAATGGTAAGACTGCTAAAGTTAAAAATACTCCTGCTTTTTTTAAAGTTCCTTTAACGAACATGAGAATCACAAATTTTTAATGAATGTTAGTGTAATGAATTTACAAATGTAATGGATTTACAGATTTTTTATGTTCCATCTATAAAATTATTTGTATAAGGATATGTATTTCATGAATTGATTTGCACTTGAAATTTTGAATCTTTTTTATGTTTAAACGAGTGTCAATACTAAAAATAGAACTTCAACACATCCATATTGTTTAAAAAAGAATTTATTTAGTTTTCTTTTAAATTGGGATATGCATTTAATTTACTATCTTATCAATTCATAAAAGTTTATATAATTATTCTGCTTAATTGTCATATATTATAGAACATATTTATTGGGAGTACTATTGGGATAAATTTGGGCATATTTATTTATAGTTTTTTATATGTAGGAATTGTAATAGTATATTAAAATAAGTATGCAAAATCATGCAAAATCCTATGGATTTTGCGGCCGAAAAATTTTCAATTTTTCGACGGTATTCAAAAATTCCTTGAATTTTTGATACCCCGAAAATTCTTTGAATTTTCGACGGCCTCAAAAAAACCATAAGTTTTTTTGGGTTCAGAAAATTAAAAATTTTCCTTCAACCTCAAAAAACCATAAGTTTTTTTGTGCTGTTGAACACTGTAAAAATTCTCTGAATTTTTACGGTTGCAAATCTCTGATTTGCAAACATTCAAAATCTCTGATTTCGAAATCTCTCGAAATTCCTAGAATTTCGGGGTATTGAAAATCATAGGTTTTCAAAAGTTAGAATAATATTTAAAAAAATTATTTATTATTATGTGTGGAGTTTACCATGAGAAGTAAGACGTGGTATTGATGATAGAAAACAAAATTAAGACTTTAAGGAAAGCTGCAAAAGTTTCAACAATGCAAACTTCAGATAAAATATGGTGTGTAATAGCCGGTAATGAAGAAATGATTAATAATATTGCATATGAAGCTATATTAGATAAAGAAAGAGTGAAGATACTTTGCAGGGAACACATTACCTCAAGAGAGTCATTTGTAACCAAAAAATTTGATTTCATTATGTTATATGGTGACGCGGATAAAATTAGAAATCTAAGTTTAATATCTAAAGAAGACGGCGGAGCTTCCCTTAAAATAGCTCCTTATTATATTGGGGAAGAACCCAACTTAATGCTGACTGTAGGGCCTGAAGATCATATTAAAAAGTTCTTAGGGGACCTGGAAAAAAGTACAGCTAAGGCATCATTTCTTTTAGAAGATAAAACTACTGGTTTTATAGAATCTGATGTTTATATAACCCGATGGTTACCGAAATTTGCTCGAGATATTGCTGACCCTTTATTTAAAATGGCAGATGTGGCTTTATCAACAGTTTTAATATCAACTGAAGAAGAATATATAGAGAAGATCAAAGAAATTGCAAAGTCAAACAAAATATTTGTAATAAGGTTTAATGATATTTTAAAGGAGGAATAAAATGAATCTTTTTGGAAAGAAGGAAGAAACAGAAGAAGTGAGGAAGGAAGGGATAACAAATACCTTAGGAATTGATTTAGGTACACTTAACACCGTTGTCGCAAAACCTTCAGGAGATAAATTTGATCTTTATAAAATACCATCAGTAGTAGCTGTAAAAAAAGAAGATCCATCTTATGTGCTTGCAGTAGGTGAAGATGCAAAACTAATGCTTGGAAGGACACCTGAGGATATTATAGCAGTAAGGCCACTAAGAAAAGGAGTTATAGAAAGTGTAGCTCAGGCAGAAGCTCTCCTTATTTATGCTATGGATAAAGGAGCAGGAGACTCCATGGATCATATTGATAGGATAGTTATAGGTATTCCTGGAGATGCATCTGAAGTAGAGAAGAATGCTGTAGAAGAAATCGGTAGAAAAGCTGGAGCAAGCTATGTTTTAGTTATAAGTGAAGGTCTTGCAGCAGCTATAGGTGCAGGATTACCAATTGCAGAAGCATCTGGTACAATGGTAATTGATATTGGTGCTGGATCAAGTGATATTGTGGTTATCTCTCTCGGTGGAATTACTGATATAGAAACAGTAAGACTTGGTGGAGATAATATTGATGATAACATTGTAGAAAAAGTTAAAGAGTTATACAATGTCCAGATAGGAATTCACGAAGCAGAAAAAGCTAAAATAGAAGTTGGAATGGTCCATTCTGGTTCTGATATTGAAACTATAAAGACCACTGCAATTGGAAAAGATATGGAAACTAACAAACCAAAAGAAGTTGAATTAGATTCAGCACTGGTAGCAGAAGCTGCAGAACCAGTTGTAGTTGAACTTATTGAAGCATTAAAAGTTATACTTGAAAGGATGTCTCCGGAACTTATATCTGGTGTTTACAAAGAAACCGTAGTTGTTGGTGGAACATCACAACTTAGGGGATTAAAAGAAAGGATATATGAAGAAGTAGGCGTTCCTGTAGAAATTTCAGATGACCCTATGACAGTGGTTGCAAAAGGAGCTGCTATTGTAGCTGCAGAACCAAGGGCACTTGAACCAGAAGTACGTCTGAAAGCCATGAAATAATGGAGATACTTAATATTTCCCCATTATTTTTATAAGTTCAAATACCAACCTTTTTATTAAATCAAAAACTTCTTTTTTTTAGATACAATGAAAATAATCGGCATAGATGAAGCGGGTAGAGGCCCTGTAATCGGACCTCTTGTTGTTTGCGGAGTAGCAATTGAAGATGATAGGCTTGAAAAGCTTGAAAGGCTTGAGTTAAAAGATTCTAAAAGATTAACTCCTGGAAGAAGAAAAGTACTTGCAAGGAGAATAAACAAAATTGCAGAATCTTACACTGTTAGCATAGAAGCTAAAGACATCGATAATTTAAGGGCTAAAGATGTCAATTTAAATGAAATCGAAAAAATTGCCATGAAAAAAGTTATAGGGCATTTTGATCCTGATATTGCTTATATAGATTGTCTTGATATTAAACCTCAGAGATTTTGTGATGAAATGGAAAGTGTTAAGGCGAATCTGAAAGTTATAGCTGAACATAAAGCTGAGGATAAGTTTCCAATTGTGGCAGCAGCGTCTATAGTTGCCAAAGTTGAACGTGATTCGGCAATTGATAAAATAAGGAAGGAATATAAAGATGTTGGGTCAGGATACCCCAGCGATCCTAAAACAATTGCATTTCTAAAGAGGTTTACCTATGAAAATTTGCCTGATTTTGTAAGGCGTTCATGGGCTACAGTTAAAAAGAACATGTAAACTACATTCATAAAAACCTATTTTTTTTAAATTTCCTAATTAGATCCAGAATAACTTCTTTTTTAAAAACAGTGATATAAGAAAGTAAAAGTAATCATACTGATCATTAATTTAATAATAAAAATTTCAGTAACTATTTTAAATCATTAGCACAAACGAAGATCATAAACTTGCAAACATTTACTGTTTGCATTCGAAATCCTAGATTTCGAAAGTATTTGAAATATGGTTTCGATAATCAAAATTAAAGAATTTTGAATGTTTACAAAACTCTCAAACCCGTATGTTTGAGCATAAAACATTATTTTTGCACTTTGATTTTGATAGATTTATTAAAAGGACACACAACAACTAAACTGAAACATGCTAAAATCAGTAGGACCAGGATACAATGATATATGAGTTTTTAAGCAGTACTTTCGGTACTATATTGGAGATGTTCCAGAGCGGGGGAATTATAACTTATATAATAACTATTATAGGAATATATGGGGTTTTAGCTTCCCTTGAGAAAATTCGTTATTTACGCAAGATATCAAAAGTTTCTCCACCATTAATTATGGGAACAGTGAACGATGCAATGGAAAAGGGAGGGTCTCTTGAAGCACTGCGTTCAATAGGCAAATATCGAAATCCCGTCTCAAAAATCATTTCAGAGGCCTTAAAAATAGGTTACAGAAATAAAACCGAAGTTGAAGATGCAATGGAACGTGTTTTCATAGTTGAGATGGGAAGAATGACTAAAGGCCTGGGCACAATTAAAATGATAATTGAAATTTCCCCTCTTTTAGGATTAATAGGAACAGTTTTAGGTATGTGGTATACATTTAGAGCTCTTGGAATGGGTGCAAGCTCATCCGGAATGGCTGAAGGGATTTATATAGCTTTAATTACCACTATAGCCGGACTTGCTGTTGCAATAATTTTGGTGCCTCTTCATTCTTACATCACAGGTAAAATAGAAGATGAAATGGATAAAATAGAGATAGCTAAGAAGATGACCAACTGGAATTCTGCAGTTATGAGAATAAAAGTAGCAACTGATCCTGAAATGGCTGTTGAAGCTTTAAAAGAAGCTGAGGGAATTGTAAAAGTTAAAGAAATCGAAGATTATGATGCAAATGTTTTAGTAGCTTTAAAACCCAGTATGCTTGAGAAAAGTATTCACAACATAATTATGGAAAAATGCAATACTAAAGCGGAGATTGTTGAAAGTAAATTAATGCAGTAAATCATTAAAACTCTTTAAATGTGCAAGGAAGTTATTCAATGGTTTTAGACGTAAACAGATATAGAAACAAAGTGAAGAAAAATACTCCTAAATTCAACATGATTCCATTTATTGATGTTGTTTTTACGATTCTGATATTTTTAATGGTTACAAGTAGCTTCGGTGCTGCTGCTGATCAGACGCAGTCTACTTCTGGAAAACCACAGGTAACACAAAGCAGTGGGACATCTGAATATTATCTGGTTCCAGTTGCAGGTTTGAAGAAAGTTACAGTTAATGGACAGGATATGTCCAGTTATATACGAAACGGTGCAATTGCAGTGCATACAAAAGTTATTGATGAGGGAGAAATAGTTATAAAAGCTAAAAGTGGTGAAATCATCATAACTACTCCTCAGGGATTCCCTACAAATAAGGCTGTGAAAGCGCCTAGTTAATGGATAGGGCTAATTATTGATAAATTAAAGTTAACAGTAAAAAAAATAAATAATTTGATATATACGTTTAACAGGTGAAAAAATGTATCTTGGAAGAATGTTAGCAGTTGGAAGCACAGAATCAGGAAAATTTGTTGCATATAGAGTTTCAAGCAGGTCTTTTCCAAATCGGATGGTAAATGTATTTGAAGACAGAGCTGCAATTGTACCAAAGGAAGGACATGAAAAAGATGTTTTTGTAAACCCCTACATTGCTTATAACTGTATCCGGATCGTGGATGACGTTGCTGTAGTTACAAATGGTTCTCATACTGATATTATTGCAGAAAAAATAGATTCAGGTATGAGTATAAGAGATTCAATTGCATTAACGTTACTTACAATGGATTATGAAAAAGATGAATTAAATACTCCACGTATTGCAGGCGCTACAACATTAGATGGAGATTCTTATATTGGGATTGTTACACATGATGGAATCATAGTTGAAAAGGTCAAAGAGGATCAATGCAGTTATATTTCAACATATGAACATACAAAGCCAAATGATGTTGAATTTGTTTGCAGTAACGCTGAAGAAGCGGCTAAATTTATATATAGTGGTGGAAAATTTGAGGAATTCACCAATCCTGTAGATTCAGTAGCTGCATTTGCAGAGGATAATGAGTGGAAAATCGGCTCTTTATAGTAGATATCAGCATGGTGAATACATGGACATCAAGATCATCGGAATTGAAAATATTCCATTAATTACAGAAGGCAATGACATTGCTGCTTTAATAGTAGATGCCATGAATAGTGATGGTATTAATATTAAAAATGGAGATATCTTTGTTATAGCTGAAACAATAGTGTCTAAGGCTGAGGGAAATAAAATTAATCTTAAAACTATTGAACCAACTCAAAAAGCGTTTGATATTGCAGAAAAAACAGGCAAAGACCCTCATGTTGTAGAGGCTATAATTCAAGAATCCAATGAGATATTGAAGGTAGGTCCTGATTTTATAATTAGCGAAACTAAACATGGATTTGTATGTGCAAATGCAGGAATAGATGAATCAAATGTGGAAGATAATATGGCCACACCTATGCCTGAAGATCCAGATAAAAGCGCATCTCTTATAATGAAAAAAATAGAAGCACTAACTGGAAAAGAAGTTGTTGTAATTGTATCTGATACTCAAGGCAGGGCATTTAGAGAAGGAGCTATTGGTACAGCAATTGGTATATCTGGGATGAAAGCTCTCTGGGACAGGAAAGGTGAAAAAGATCTCTACGGCAGAGAACTTCAAACTACAAGTATCGCTGTTGCAGACGAATTAGCGTCAGCAGCATCAATTTTAATGGGTCAGGCGGATGAAGGAATACCTGTTGTTATAATAAGAGGAGTTAACTACGTTAAAATATTAAAAAGTAGTAGTTCCACAGCTAAGGATTTGGTAAGGCCTAAAAAATATGATGTATTTAGGAAAACTTAAATTATATAAACTATAGTCATATTTAAACCATCATAAAGTTGTTAATATAAAGGAGAGTCCTGCGAATAAATAATTTTTGAGGACTCTAAATCTCAAAAATAGAATTTTGAAGATATGAATTAAAGTATCAAATCCCTAAAAACATGCGGGCTGCGATTTTCAAAACATTCATATACTCCAAAAGATATTGAGTATTTAAATATTGGGGATTGGCACAGTTGATCTCCACTCTAGATCATTAATTACAAAAAAAACTTAAAGACGAGTCCTATGATAACAATACTTTCTGGAGGAACCGGAACTCCAAAATTAATTCAGGGAATAGCTCGAACAGCTGATCCTGATGATATCAACATAATTGTAAACACCGTAGAAAATACATATATATCAGGAAACTACATAGCACCAGATATAGATACTGTGATGTATACTCTCGCAGGAATTATAAATGAAAATACATGGTATGGTATTAACAAAGATACATTTATAACCCATGAAACTTTAAAAGAAATGGGATATAATGAGATCTTAAGAATTGGGGATAAGGATCGTGCCATTAAGATTCAAAAGACCATGCTAATGGAGAAATATCCTCTTTCTAAAGTCGTAGATATTCAAAGAAAAAAATTAGACATTAAGTCAAAGATCATTCCAATGAGTGATGAACAATCGAATATCAAGATTATAACAGATGAAGGTGAAATGAGTTTCCATCAATTTCTGGTTGAAAAAAAAGCACAACCTGAAGTGGAAGATATAATATATGCTGATGTAAAACCTTCAGATGATGTAATAACTACTATTGAAGATTCAGATATGGTCATAATAGGGCCATCTAATCCGATAACATCCATAGGGCCAATAATCTCAATGAAAGGAGTTAAAGAAGCTCTTAAAAACTCTTATGTTGTTGCAGTATCTCCAATAATCGGTGGAAATCCGGTAAGTGGTCCCGCAGCAAAGTTTATGAATGCAATGGGCTACGAAGTGTCATGTGAAGGAGTTGCAACAATTTATAAAGAATTTATGGACAAGTTTATCATAGATGTTGAGGACACCGAATCTGAGAAAAAAATAGAAAAACTAATATCAAAGGTCGTTATAACAAACACAAACATGAAGACCATCAATGATAAAGTGAGGTTAGCCAGAATTATTTTGGGTGAAATTTTATGATACAGATGACTTTAATTCAAATTGATAATTATGGCCCATGGACAGTCACTCCTGCTCCAAGGGCTGAAGCAGATCTTCAAATCCTGCAATCAGAGCTTTATGCTGATCTTCAAAGACAATTTGCAGCTAAAGGTGGACTTGTTTTCTTTACACGTTTTGATAACATGCTTGCAATTACTAACAATGTAGATATGGAGGACCATAGACGAATCCAGAAATCAATAGGTAATAGATACCCAATAACTGTGAGTATGGGTGTTGCAGCAGCTGAAACACCATATGAGGCTCAAAGAGATGCCACAGCAGCTCTTCAAAATTACGGCGGGGCACAATCTGAAGAACGAAAGGAAGTTCTGGCTATAGATGGTCTTGTAAATAAAGAGGACAGCTTCGTTCAAATTGCCCATATAGATATAAATGGGATTACAGATTCTTTAACTGACATAATTCCAGCTTATGATACTTCTTTTATTGTAAATAGAGTTCAACACTTTTTAATGAAAAAATTAATCGAGAAAGGTTCGCTTGTCTTCTTTATAGGTGGAGATAATTTTATGTCTCCATGTAATGGACTCAGTCCTGAAGGACTCCTAAAAATAGTGGAAGAGATCGAAGACGAAACCAATATAGCACTTAAAGCAGGTATTGGAAAAGCTCCTACTGCTGAAAAAGCTGCTAATCTGGCAGATCTAGCTCTTGAAGAGATAAGAGGTGGAGTTACCTACGATCTTGTTCATGTAATGAACAAAAAATAGCGGATTAATTATTCTATTTACATTTTTTTACTTTAATTAATAATTTTTTTACAGGTGATTTTATTAAAGTTTTAGCGCCAATGGCAGGGATAACCGATGGGAATTTTTGCCTGAAAATGGTTCCTTATGGTTTTGACATGGTAACACTTGGTGGCTATAACTTAGATAAGCCGACTATAAATGCAGGATGCAGTATTATTAAACGAGGAAGGCGGGAATTCAACATAAATGAAGAAAATGTAATACCTTCCATTAAAAAAGAAGCAGATCTAATTAAAAATTCCTGGAAAGGAACTGTATCTGTTAATCTACGCTCAGTTTCATTTGAACCTATCATTGAAGTATCGAAATTACCAGAAATTGATGTGGTAGAAATAAATGCACACTGCAGACAGCCTGAAATAATGGATATTGGCTGTGGACAGGCACTTCTTTATGATACTCATAACTTATACAATTTTACAAAAAATGTGGTAAAAAGAGCTGAAAGTAAAGTATCGGTTAAGATTAGAGCAAATGTCCAGAATGTAGATGATATTGAAGTTTCAAAAGCTGTTGAAAAAGCCGGCGCTGACTATCTACATGTAGATGCCATGAAACCCGGATACAACCATGCAGATTATAATATTATAAGGAAAATTAAAGAAAACACTGGAATATTTTTAATAGGCAATAATTCTATCCATGATCTTAAATCTGCACGTGATATGCTTTCTGCAGGTGCAGACGGGGTATCAATAGCAAGAGTTACATTAAAAGGAAGTGTTCCTTTTGATTTATCCCAGATATAAAATATTAAAATTTTAATTAGTATATTTACGATCAAATATATAACATATTTACTGCAAACTTATATCCAAAGGTGATTGCATGTCTTTTATAGAATTAGAAAACGTCACAAAAACATTTGGTGGCGTGGAAATTTTAAAAAATTTGAATATAACTATAAATGAAGGCAGCGTATTGGGAATTTTAGGTAGAAGCGGCGCTGGAAAATCAGTACTCATTAATATGCTTCGTGGAATGAAGGAATATAAGCCTGATAACGGTAAGATTATCTTTAATATTGCATTTTGCCCTAAATGTTATCGGGCTGATCCTCCATCAAAAGTGGGACAAAAATGTTCCTGCGGAGGGGAATTTGAAGCAGAACGTGTTGATCTGTGGGATACTGATAGAAAAATATATGCTGCAGTTAGAAAAAGAATTTCCATAATGTTACAGAGGACATTTGCTCTTTATGAAGATGATACTGTAATTGACAACGTATTAAAATCTATTAGTGGTCATGATGAGGAAGAAAGCACTTATATGGCTATAGACCTCCTTGAAATGACGCAAATGACTCACAGGATAACTCACATTGCAAGGGATTTAAGTGGTGGAGAAAAACAAAGGGTAGTACTTGCAAGACAAATAGCAAAGGAACCTATGATATTCCTTGCAGACGAACCTACAGGCACACTCGATCCAAAAACTGCTGAACTTATACACCATGCTTTACTGGAAGGTGTAAAAGAGAAGGGTACTACAATGATTATAACTTCTCACTGGCCTGAAGTTATGAGAAAACTTTCTGATTATGTAATATGGCTTGAAAGGGGAGAAATAATAGATGAAGGTAACCCTGAAGAAGTTGTAGCCCGATTCTTAGAACAGGTCCCACTTCCTGAAAAGAAAGAGGAATTCGTGACTGGCGGTCCAATTATTGAAATGGAAGATGTCAAAAAGCATTATTACTCCATCGAAAGGGGAGTAATTAAAGCTGTAGACGGTATAACTTTGACCATCGGCGAAGGAGAAATCTTTGGTATTGTTGGTTTAAGTGGGGCAGGTAAAACAACTCTTTCAAGAATACTTTACGGGTTAACAGAGCCGAGTTCAGGTAATATATCTGCAAAACTTGGGGATGACTGGATCGACATGACTCAATCAGGCCCACTTGGAAGGGGAAGAATAAAACCTTATTTGGGCATTCTTCATCAAGAATACAGTCTTTACCCTCATAGGACTGTTTTAGGGAATTTAACAGAGGCTATAAGTTTAGAATTGCCTGCAGAATTTGCAAAAATGAAAGCAATATACACGCTTAAAGTAGTTGGATTTGATGAAGAATATGCTGCAAGCTTATTAAATAAATATCCTGACGAATTAAGCGGCGGTGAACGCCACAGGGTTGCTTTGGCACAAGTTTTAATAAAAGAACCTAATATAATCATTCTTGATGAACCTACTGGAACTATGGACCCAATAACTAGAGTTCAGGTTACAGATTCTATAATAAAGGCGAGAGATGAATTAAGTCAGACTTTTGTTATAATATCACACGATATGGACTTTGTACTTGATGTCTGTGATAGGGCTGCTCTTATGAGAGGTGGAAAAATCCTCAAAATAGGAGATCCGAAGGATATAGTGGAAGATTTGACTCCAACTGAAAAGAAAGAAATGCTTACTGAAGAATAAATTCAATATTTTTTTTCAGATTTAAATTAGTTTTATTACTGAAAATTAGATTTTCAGTTAAATTTAATAGATTTATACTAATGGAGGAATATAATGGTATGGGAAGATTCACCATCACACGTATGTAGGGGAGGGGACAAAAGGGCGTTGGCATTTTGTTGTCCGCCGGTTAAACCTTGCCCAATTATATATGCACTTGAAGATGCAAATCTTAGTTCTCAAGATTATATAGCAAAAAAAGAAGAATTTGGTAAAAAAACAAGGTTAGGTCAAGGAGAAGGAACCTGTTTTGGTTCTCTTGTCTGGTGCTGTAAACCATCTAAACCATGCCCTTTAAGGGATATGGTAATGAGAAGGATAAACATGAGCTCTGATGAATATATGGAACTTAAAAAACAGTTATCTGAAGAGCTTGTAGGCATATCTGAATCATCACAGGAAGAAGTAAAAGCACTTGCTGATGCTTTTGATATTCCAGAAGAAGAAGCAACTACCGTTCTTCAAGAATGTGGAAATGATCTAAGGATGGCTGCAAAGATTTTAAAGATGAAGAGCCTTGAATCAGGCAAATAATCAAAGACTCTAAATATATTTTATTTTTTTATCCAATTGGTTTAATCTTAAAGGTTAAGCCAATTAAATTTCAATTATGAACTGGAGATTTAAATATGGGCTGGACACCTCTTTTCCTGCAGATGGAAAACAAAAATGTTTTAATTGTTGGTGCGGGGGAAGTTGGAGCTCGGAGAGCCCGTAGATTTATTGAAGCAGGGGCTAATGTCACTGTAATAAATGAAAAAGTTCCAAATGATCTTGTTGATCTTGGGGCTGCTTTCAAACCGTTAGATGAAGTTGAAAAATGGGTTGAATGGTCAGATCTTGTGGTAATAGCCACTGGAGATCATAAATTAAATGGGCGCGTGGCAGAATTAGCCAAAGGAAAACTTTTAAATAGGGCTGATTATCCAGATGAAGGTAATTTAATTGTTCCTTCTACTTTTTCTATAGGTGACGTGCAATTTTCGATATTTACCGGTGGAAAGAGCCCTCTTATGGCAAAAGAGTTAAGAAAAAGAATACAAAAAGTGATACTGGAGGAAGATATTTTACAGTTGGAACTCCAGAATTTCACAAGAAATATTTTAAAAGAAAATATGAATGATCAAAAAAAACGTAGAGATTATTTATATAAAATTTTAAATGATAAAAACATACAGGAATATTTAAGGCAGGGAAATTTAGAGGATGCTAAAAAATATATCAAACAGCAGTTAGTGAATTAACACCACCATTTACAAAATCCCTTGATTTTCACTGGTTTTAATGATTTAAATATTATTCGGGGGCGTAAAATGATTCTAAATATCAGAATCGACCATAATACAGCAGATATATGTACAATGGAAAAGTCTACTTTCCAGATGGATGAAATCTTTGCAAAAATCAAGGATGAATACTCGGTATATGAGTACCTCCAGATGAAAACATGTAACCGTGCTGAGCTTTATTTAGTTTTAAATGATTGTTATATTGATAATATTGATTTCCTTGATTTTGTAGTTGAAACTGATGATGATGCATTAAATCACCTTTTAAGACTCTCTTGCGGATTAGAATCTATGATAATAGGTGAAGATCAAATATTAGGGCAGATAAAAGACGCGAGAAAAAAGCATCTTAGAGAGGGCTATGCGGGGGATCTTTTGAATACGGTGTTTACAAAGGCTATCCATGTTGGTCAGGTAGTTCGAAAAAAAACCAATATCAACAAAGGATCCATTTCAATAGGTTCTGCAGCAGTAGAACTTGCAGAATCAGTGCACGGGGATTTGAAATGTAAAAAAGTCCTTGTAATTGGAGCTGGAAAGATGGGAACGCTCGTTGCAAAAGCACTGGTTCAAAAACATCTTAAAGCCATAGTAGTGGCAAATAGAACCCATGATCGTGCAGTAGACCTTGCAAAAGAGCTTGGAGGATATGCAATCCATTTTGATAGGCTTGATGAGGCTATGAGTGATGCTGATGTTATAATAAGCGCTACTGGAGCACCCCACCCTATTTTAACATGTGAAAAAATTAAAAATGCGGTTTCACCAGAGAAGCTGGAGAAGCTTGTGATAGTTGATATTGCAAATCCAAGAGATGTAGAGGAAGATGTTAAAAAACTTGGGGTTAAATTATTTAATATAGATGATTTAAGGGGAATAGCTGATAAAAATAGAAAGTTAAGGGAATCTGAAGCTAAAGATGCTGAAAAAATAATTTCTGAAGAACTTTTACTTCTTAAAAAATCTTTAAAACGCCTTGAAGTTGAATCTCTTATTTCGGATATAAGGAGAAATGCAGAAAAGATAAGGTCTCATGAAACTGAAAAAGCATTTAAAATGCTCGGAGACATTGATGGCAAGGAAAAAATAGTGGAAGACCTTACTCAGGTGGTAGTGGATAAAATTTTCTGTGATATCATAAGAAATATCAAAAATGCCGCTGAAAATGATGACAAAGAATTAATTGAAAGTGCAAAAAATATTTTTAAGTCCCTAGAAAAGCCTAAAAAGCATGAGGGTTTGCCAAGTCAAAGTTTATGTGCAATTAGAACGAAAAATGATGCATAAACTAATTAATTCATTTAATATCTTTATTCAAAATTTGATAAATCATAACTATTGATTTCAAGTTAACCAATTAAGTAAATGTATACTAATTCTAAATTGTTATTTACCTGGAAATTATTTTTTTGGATAGGGTATGCATCATTTAGGGAACTGTATAATGCATTGTAAGATGCACCTGCAGCATGATCTAAATCATTCTGGATTAAAGAATCATTTTTGCTTTTAATCCACATGTTCCAGCTTTTTGCCCCGTTTAGATCACCATTGTACATGGTTGATTTTAAATCTCCTTTAATTTGAATCATTTTGGGCTTTAGAAAACTTCCTTTTACCTCATAAATGCTGTGCTGAAGCCCGCCCACACCTGCAGCATGAGGCGCTGAAAAGCTGTCTGTGATGTAATGGGATGCTACACCGTAACAGTAACTTGCATAATAGAAATCACCTTTTTTATAGTAGAACTTCCCTTTGTTTAACCAGTAAATAGCTTTCTCATAACTATTTGGGTAACTATGATACTTAAAGTCAAAAAACACAAAATCAGGAGCCGTAGATCCTTTTTTCATCAGGTTTAAGTTTAAATTTTGCTGCATATCTTCAGGTAATGAATGGTAATTACTTTCTACTATTTCCTCGTGGGTGTTCCAGTCCCAAGCTGAAACAGCGGAAATATTTATGAATACTGAGACTAAAAAAATAGCGAGTATTATACTTTTATTCATGATTTCACGGTATTTACTATGTTTTAAGTGGGTTCATTCTGCAGATGTTATAAGTTATAATTTTAAAGAACTTTATTTAATGTTTTTGATTTTGAAATTTTTGAACACAAAGTATAAATAACGATTGTTATATAACAATTGTTACGATAAATATTTTAGAAAATGCTTCGCATTTTCTAACTCCCAAAAAAATCTGTCAAAAATCATAGATTTTCGAAAGTTTCGATTTTTTTGAGGATTTAAAATTATTTTGGATGAATTTTATGACTTTTGATGTGATAATAATAGGAACTGGCGCTGGAGGCGCTACAGTAGCTAGAGAACTCTCGAAAAAATGCTATAAAGTCTTGATTTTGGAGAAAGGAAAGCGCCACAAAACAGGTACATCTGCGGACTATATCAAACGTATTCCTGTAGATTTAAAGGCAGATTTACCTGATAAGGATATTGATAAATATGATTTTCTTGATTACCCTGCAGAATTAATGTATCTGGAAGATGTAGGGGGTACCACTCCAGTTTCCCTTGCAAATGCATGTTACGCGTGCAGTACTTGTTACTCTAATTCTGCAACTACTCAATTTAAAATTCATGACATTGATCTCTTCAAGGAACTTATAGATGCAAGTGCAGATTTAAAAGTTAGCCCATTTCCAGCCAGTTTAATGGGACCTGCAACACGTAAAATAGCGGATGCTGGAGAAAGTCTTGGCTATTTTATGGAGCCTATGCCTAAATTCATTGATTTTTCCAAGTGTGACAGCTGTGGGCTGTGTATCAGTGGATGTAAAAAAGGTGTAAAATGGGATTCTACTCAATTTGTAAAGGAAGCTGTAGATAATGGAGCAACACTTATCTCTGATTTTACAGTTACAAAAATCATCTATGAAAATGGAAAGGTTACAGGAGTTGAAGGTCTATTTGGAAATAAAACAAAAATTTTTGAAGCAAAAAAGGTTATAATCTCTGCAGGAGCTTTAAATACTCCTGTTATTTTAAAAAATTCAGGTATTAAAGAAAATGCAGGTGAAGGATTATTCTGTGATCTTTTTATAACTGTTGGTGGATTTTTAAAGGATGCAAAACTCAACAAAGAAATTCCAATGGGAACTAAAGCCGAATTTGGTCCATATTTTTTATCTCCGCACTTTTCTGCCCAAATTGTCTCTCTTTTAGAAAATAAAGGATTTAATGTAAATCCTGAGGACATAATGGGTATAATGGTTAAAATAGCCGATGAAGCCAATGGAAAGGTTAATTCGGATAGATCCGTTGAAAAGCAGCTTACTGAAAGAGATTTTGGGCTTTTAAAAGAGGGGTATGAGAAAAGTGTTGAAATTCTCGTTAAAGCAGGTGTAGACCCTTCATCCATAGTTTCAACTCCAATAAGAGGGGCACATCCGGGTGGAACTGCTGCAATTGGTAAAGTGGTTGATAACAACCTTGAAACTAAAATTAAAGGACTTTTCATTGCAGATACAAGTGTAATTCCGCAGGCCCCTGGCAGGCCTCCAATACTCACAGTGGCAGCACTTGCTAAACGACTGGCTCAAACCATTGCAGAAAGGACCGAGATCGAAAATATAGATCAATTAACAGCTTAATTTTCTTTTTATTAAATTTTAACATGGTAATAGTTAGACTTGGTGAATATAACATGGAAAATAGATACTCCAGACAGGAAATATTACAGAACATTGGAGAAGAAGGCCAGAAAAAACTTTTAGATAGCAGTATTCTTATAGTAGGATGCGGGGCCCTTGGAACCGCAGCCGCAAATAACCTTGCACGTGCCGGAATTGGTAAAATATCTATTTTAGATAGAGATTTTGTTGAATTAAATAATTTACAAAGGCAGATGCTGTTTGATGAAACTGACGTTGGAGAGCCAAAGGCAGTTGCTGCAACCAAAAAACTCAAGCTCATTAACTCCTCAATTGAAGTTGAACCTATTGTAAAGGATTTAAACCATACCAATGTGGAAGAAATCATAAAAGGCGTTGATTTAGTCCTTGATGGGACAGATAACATTCTAACAAGGATGCTCATAAACGACGTGTGTGTTAGGGAAGAGATTCCCTGGATATACACTGGTGCAATTGGAACCTCTGGAATGACCATGAATATCCTACCTGGCGCTGCATGTATTCGATGTCTTTATCCACATATTCCAAAACCCGGTTCGCTCCCAACATGTGATACAATGGGGGTATTGAACACCTTAACTGTGATTATGGGATCAATGGCAAGTACTGAAACTATAAGGATACTTCTTGGTGAAGCAAAGCCTGAAAATGATCATGATGGGCGTCTCATAGTTTACGACGCATGGGATCATTCGATGGATGAAATACTGGTTCGGAAAAATGATGAATGCCACTGCTGTTCCCTTGGAGAATATGAATATCTGAATTCAGAAGATAGAGAGATCATTACATCTCTTTGTGGGCGAAATGCAATTCAGATTACTCCTGCGGATCCAAAAGAAATGGATTTAATGGAGATTGCATCTAACCTGGAACATTTAGGTAGTATTAAATGTGCTGATTTTATACTGCTTTTTAAGACAGAAAAATATGAAATATCGTTATTTAAAGATGGAAGGGCTATAATTAAAGGAACCAATGATCCGAGTATTGCAAGATCTGTTTATGCGAGATATATAGGTACATAGTATCTTTAATTTAATGTTTAGGGAGGTATTGATTTTAATACTGCTTTATTTTATTTTTTTGAAGTTTTAAAGATGTAAGTATTAGAATATATTTAGTACATTTTTATAACGATAAAGTATATTATACTATTTGAACAATTATTATACATAAACAATCATGATACACAAAAATTAAGTAGTGGTTATACTGATTGATCATGGTATAATTAAAAAATGATAAATTGAACTTAAAAATGTCATAATTTGAGTATATATAACTTGAAGTACAAGTATAAATACTATAACAGATTATTTTTTAAACTGACACTTTATTCGATATACGGGGTATAATACATATGAATACTCTAAAAATAGACGAAAATAGCTTTGAACTCGCAGAAGATATTATTAAGGACTTAAAAGCACCAGAAGACCTTGGAATCCTTAAATGTATTCAGTGTGGGATGTGCACATCTGTCTGTCCTGCGGCAAGACATACTGACTACGATCCAAGAGAAATAGTTAAAAGGGTGCTTGATAAAGATGAAACTTTAATTACAGATGATATAATCTGGAATTGTTTTTACTGTTACACCTGCCAGAGCGTATGCCCGGTGAGCAACAGCCCATCTGTGGTAAACCAGGTTTTAAGGCAAAGGGCAGTTGATAATGGAAAAGGAAAGCCGAAAGTGGCTCCTTTTTCAGCATATGGGGAAAGCTTTATAGAATTTGGGTTGGGGGCAATTCCTTCCAATTTCTTCGATGACCTTATAAAGGACTTTGGAAAGGAGTGGCTAGAACTAAAAATTAACCTTGAAGATATAAGGGAAGATTTAAACCTGGGCTCTATGTTCCTGCCTGAAAAAGACGTAAAGGACATCAACAACATTTTAGAAAAAACAGGATTCAAAAACAGGTTAAATGAACTAAGGCGGTGTAGAGATGAAAAAAATACCAGATAAAGAAATTTTACTTAAAACCTGCCTTGTAAACATTGACTTTCATAGTTTTAAATCATTTAATTTGTCAGATATGGATGAACTAAAATCAAGGTGGTGTTAACATAAAAAAAATACCAGATAAAGAAATTTTACTCTTTAAAAGCTGCCTTGTAAATGTTGAATATCCAGGTGTAGAGTCGTCTACAAAATATTTATTTGATAAACTTGGAATTGAATACATCATTAGTGATAGGCAGTCCTGTTGCACTGGTTTAGGACATTACGCTGATTTATTTGACCAATTTTCCACCACTGCACTTGCAGCGAGAAACTTTGGAATTGCAAGGAAGGAAGGCCATAAAAACATAGCAACACTCTGTGCAACATGCTATGCAATACTTAAGAAATCATGTAATATATTAAATGAGAAAGATGAGGTTAGAGGTCAGATAAATAAGATTTTAGATGATTCAGGATGTCATGATTTAACTTATAATGCGGATGATATGGACTCAAGAGGCAATATTTTCCATTCAGTTGAAATTTTGTATAATAAAGCAGATGAAATTAAAGACTTTGTAACGGTAGATCTATCTGGACTTAAAGTGGCATCTCACCACGCATGCCATTACTGCAAAGTTCATCAGAAGGATACTATTGGAAATGAAAGAGACCCTATGGTTATAGAGACACTTGCAAAAGCATGCGGTGTGGAAACCGTTGACTGGTACGACCGTAAAACAACAACATGTGGTAATGGTTTCCGGCAGCGTTATATGAACCGAGATTTATCCCTTTCTGTAACTGAGGAGAAACTAAACAGTTTGAAAGAAAATGATGTGGATATTCTTCTTCATATGTGTCCAAACTGCCAGATGCAGTTTGATAGAAACCAGGGATCCATTGGAAAATCAACTGGAACTGAATTTAACATTGTATGTCTTAACATTTCTCAATTTGTAGCACTTGCACTTGGGGCTGACCCTTATAAAGTGGTTGGAGTCCAGACACATACAGTTCCTGTAGATAAAGTTTTAGAAAAGATAAAGCAGACTAACCTCTGTCAATGAGGGAATAATATGAACAATTACAACTTCTCAAGATATGCTCCCAAAAGCAGCATTGATATTGGTGTTTTTTTATGCAGGTGCGGGGGCAACATTTCAGATACTGTAGACATCGAGAAGCTTGCTTCTTCAATCGATGCTAAAGTAGTTAAAGATTTTGAAAATCTCTGCTCGATGAAATGCCAGAAAAACATCAGAGACATTATACTGGAAGAAGAGTTAGACAGAGTAGTAATTGCAGCCTGTTCGCCAATTACTCACGAAAAAACATTTAGAAATCATATAGCTCCATTAAATCCATATCTTTTAGAGATAGCAAATATCAGGGAGCACTGTTCATGGGTACATTCTGATAAAAACAAGGCTACTGAAAAAGCAATATCACTTACAAATGCCGCTGTTGAAAGGGTTCAGTATGCTAGACCTCTTGATGCTATAGTCAGAAAAACCAAAAAAAGCGCTGCTGTAATTGGTGGGGGAATATCTGGAATAACCGCTGCACTTTCACTTGCAAAACAGGGTGTCAAAGTACATATAATTGAAGACAAGCCCACTGTTGGGGGAAACATGATAAAAATAGGTAAAGTGTTCTCCCCAGAAAAGCTCGCAGAGGAATGTTCATTATGCCTCTTCAACCCTTTGATAAACGAAGCAGTACAGCACAGCAATATCGAAATCATGACTAATTCAGAGATTAAATCATCTGAAAGAAAAGCTGGAAACTTCAATTTACTAATTGAAAGGAAACCGGGACATGTTAATGAAGATAAATGTACTGCATGTGGAAACTGTGCAGACATCTGTCCTGTCGAAGTCCCTAATGAATGGAACGAGAACTTAATGACAAGAAAAGCTATATACAAGCCTTTCCCACAATCAGTTCCAGATATTTACACAATAGATGATAACAATTGTATTAAGTGCGGTAAATGTGAAAAAGTCTGCAAAATGAATGCTATTGACATCAAAGCTAAAGGAGAAATCATACCTCTAAATGTGGGCTCGGTAATCATAGCAACGGGCCACAAAGGATTTGACCTTAAAAAGCGCCCTGAATATGGATATGGAAGATACGACGATGTAATAAGTCAGATGGAACTTGCCAGGATAATGGGGGTAAATGGGCCAACAGACGGTAAACTCCTCAGGCCTTCCAATGGAAAAATCCCAAGAAGGGTCGTAATGGTCCAGTGCGCAGGTTCAAGGGACGAAAAACCAGAAGGAAAACGTTACTGCTCGAAAGTCTGCTGTATGGTATCATTGAAGCATGCCAGCTTTATAAAACATTACTATCCAGATACGGAGATAGTCATCTGTTACACTGACATGAGAACTCCAGGAATGTATGAAAATTACTTCAGACACGTGCAATCTAAGGGAATTAAACTGATAAGGGGAAGGCCTGGAGATATAACCAAAAAAGGCGAAAACATTGTTGTTCGCTTAGAAGATACCCTCCTTCGAGAACCCTTAGAAATAGAAACAGATATGGTTGTATTATCTGAAGCAATGGAACCATCAGAAGGGACATTAAAAGTTGCAGAAACATTGAACGTGGGGCTTACAGAGGACATGTTTGTAAAAGAGAAACATTCCAAAATTAAACCTGTAGCTACCGATATAGAAGGAATATATGTTTGCGGAACTGCACAAGGGCCAAAAGATATCACTGAAAGTGTTTCTCAGGCAAATGCTGCCGCTTCCAAAGTTTCAGAGATGATAAACGGCGGATTAGAGGTAGAACCAACAATTGCGGTGGTCGACGGCAGGCAGTGCGAAATGTGCGGGGAATGTGTAACGGCCTGTAAATACAAGGCTATTTACATACACAATGAGCGCATATCTGTTGATCCTGTTGCATGCAACGGCTGCGGTATGTGCATCTCCAAATGTGAAAACAATGCAATTGATATAATGGGTCAGACTGACGCTCAAATCTTTGCCATGATTGAGGGTATGTTGAAGGACAGAAAAGAAGGCGAAAGGAGAATTCTGGCATTTGTTGACTATATTGGATATGTAGCGGCTGATAATATAGGAATAAACAGGATTTCATATCCAGAATCTGTCAGGATCATAAGGGTCCCGTCCATAAATAGGTTGATGCCTAAACACATTTTGTTTGCATTTGAAAATGGTGCAGACGGTATATTTTTAGGTGAATATCCTGATGAAATACTGTACTCTTCTATCCAGGATAAAGTTGATGAATTCAAGGCGGCGCTTATGAAAAATAGTATAGACACCGACAGGCTGATGTACTACAAGGTTTATGCACCGTACTTCAGGGGACTGGCCAATAAACTCACGGAGTTTGATAAGCAGGTTGGTAAAGCTCTTGATAAGCTTGAAGCTGTCCTGTATAAGGCTTCATATAAAGATTTGTAGAAATGAAGGTTCTCTCAAAGTTGTAACTATGGGAGAACTTCAAAATGACTCTTTTTCCAAAATGTTAACTGCAAATAAAATGTTTTAAAAATTAGTAGTTAATAAGTTATTTATATTTAATGATACAAAATTATATCACATGAAAAATGATGATACTAATAAAGAAGAAGAAAAATACCTGCAAACAAAAGAGAGTATTATCAATAATATTTATGGTCAAAAAGAAATGGAAAAGAAGTATTTAAAGACAGTAGGTAGCTTATTAGATTATTGGATAAAAGAATTAAGGTCAATTGATACTCAAAACAAAAAAAGACATAATCAACTCTTGGAATTGATTCATAGGGAAAGATCTAATATTAAAAAAATAGAAGAAGATATCAATAGAACTAACATAATGATTGATAGAACAGAACAGAGTTTAGAAAGAATCAGTCAAATGATCAATTCATTTAGAAATGAACGTTAACAATAAGGTAAATAAGTTGAAACTAATATTTCTTTGTCTAAGAAAGCTGTTAAAAAAGTTTAACTAGTTAAATATTTTTGCTCTTTAAGTTTGTATATTTTCCACTTGGAACTAAGAGTAAAGAATGATTCTGCAAAAGTACTTATGCTTTCTGAAGTACCAAGAAACAGAATACTGCTTGGTTTTAGAGCATAATAAATGTAGATAATATGTTATTTTGTGCTTTTTTATATTACTTATATTTAATAAGTTTTTTATAATGTGTAATACAAATCATATTGCATGAAAAATGAAGGTCCCAGTAGAGAAGAAGAAAAATACCTGCAAACAAAGGAAAGTATCATAAATAATTTTTATGAACAAAGGGAAACCGAAATGAAATATTTAGATACAGTAAAAAGATTACTGGACTATTGGAAGGGTGAATTAAGGCCAGCCAATGTTCAAAGTAAAGAAAGGCACGATGAACTTTTAAAATTGATTGATGCAGAAGAAGCTACAATTAATAAAATCAGGAATGATATAGATAGAATCAATGAAATGATTGATAAAACCGAAAAAAATCTGCAAAAAATTCGTGAAATGGTTACTTCTCTTAAAAGATAACGTTAATCGTTAACATATAATGGTTAAAAGTGATTTTTTATGTCTGGGAGAAGAAATAAACATATAAAAAATTTAGAAAGATTAAGTCCAGAATTAACCATTAGTGAACAGTTAAATGCAGGTAAAAAGTTCATCAAAAAATTGAGGGAACGAAAGAAAGAATATCAAGAACTTTTAATCCAAATAGATAATTTTATAGAATATGCTAAGGATCAGGCTAAAAATAATGATAGTAATGGATTAAGGCTTAAATATTGGGATGCAGTTAATGAAGAAGAGTCGTTACGGGATAAAATACAGGAACATTTAAAGAAAAATGATGAATTAATTGAATCAATAAAGAATTCTAAGTTTTAGTTATAAAAAAATTTAATTAGCTTTTAACTATTTATTGCGAAGGTATTGGTAATGTAAAATAAAAAGTAGCTCCTTTTTCAAGTTCTGATTCGACCCAAATATGCCCTCCATGGCGTTCTACAATTTTTCTTGCAACTGCAAGCCCAATTCCAGTTCCTTGATATTCTTCTATTGTGTGAAGTCTCTGGAATATTGTAAAAATTCGATCTTGATACTTTGGATCTATTCCAATACCATTATCTGAAATACTGAAAACATATTCATTGGTTTTTTCATCTTTTTCTACTGAAATATGAATTTTAGGCGGTTCATCTGGCTTTCTAAATTTAATGGAATTAGTTATGATGTTCTGAAATAACCTTGCAATTTGCCTGGAATCAGCATATATTTCTGGTAAAGGGTTATATGTAATTTCGGCATCATTTTCCTTAATGAGTACACCTAAACTGGAAATAATCTGTTTAATGGTTTGTTCAAGGTTTATTTTTTCAAAATTACTTCCTTTAGTCATTACCCTTGAAAATTCCAGCAAATCTTCGATCTGCTGTTTCATTCTGATTGAAGCATCTACGATATGACCAATAAATTCATCAGCGTCACTGTCAAGTTTGCCCTCATAACGCCTCGCTAAAAGTTGTGTAAAGCTTGCAATGGTTCTTAAAGGTTCCTGCAGGTCATGAGATGCAACATAAGCAAATTGCTGCAGTTCATTATTAGAGCGCTTTAAGTCATCTTCTAATTTTTTCCGCTGAGTAATATCAACAACTGCCATTTTAAAGGTAGTTTCAGGGTTAAACTGAGGCATCATCTCAACATGGGCATAAAAAATAATTCCATTCTTCCGGATTAACCCAACATCGAACACTTGTTTGGCACCGGTTTGTATGGCTTGTTTAAGATAATTCAAAAATGTTTCTGAGTAGTTAGGAGTTATATACCATCTAAATAATGTTTTAATCAGATCATTTTTATCAAAACCTAATAATTCTGCCCCTGTACTATTTAACTCGGTGACGGCACTGGTTGCATCAAGTGTAAAATATCCAACTGGTGCAGAATTGTAAAGGTCATAATATTTCTCATGTAATTCTTCTAATTCTTTTCGAGACTCTCTAAGTTCTTCATTTTGCATCTCCAGCTCAACTTGATGTACTTGAAGCTCATGGATTAGGGCATCGACATCTTTTGGGATATTTCCCAATTTTTCTGTTTTTTCACGCAGTCTTTTTTCAGCAGTGGAACGCAGTTCTTTTTTATTAGCCATTATTACAAGCTCTCCTCCCCTTCCCAATTTAGAGAATTTTTGTAAATGAAAATTCAATATTCAATGATTTACTATGGAGTAATATTAATTTATGATTTTAATATGAATAATGGCAGTTATTTATCTTGATGTTTTTAATTAGTGGTTACATCTTCAATTGCAAGAAGGATTAATCCTTTTTCTATGGTTTTACCACCTAATCGCTTTTCCTGAAGTTTTCTACCATTTAAAAGCATCTTTTTATGCCCTATTTCTGGAAAATCATGCTCAACTACAAAATTTTCAAATTTATGGTTTTTAGGGAGTATTTCCTCTAATAATTCTCTCAAAGGAGGAATATCCCATTGATTATTTCCAAGTCGGTATAACAATTTTCCTTCAGTTAATTCTTTTTCAACTTTAAATTTATTGTAAAATGACTTATTTGCAGATATGACTTTCAATTCATCATCTAATATTATAAGCGGCTCACGAACAGTGTCTACAATGTTTTTTACATATTCTAATTCACTTGCGAGTTTCTGCACTTCTTTTTGTTCACTGATATCTATGAAAGTAATTACGGCTCCGTCAATGATATTTTCTAAAGTTTTGTAGGGTATTATGCGTGCAAGATACCATTTATTGTCTTTTGTACGAACTTCTTTTTCTTTGAAAATAACTCTGTCCATCACTTCTTTAATGTCATTAATCAGGTCATCATATTCAACAGTGGATACGATGTCTTTTAGTGGCCTTCCTACATCTGAAGGTATGAGATTGATTAATTTTGTGGTTTCTTTTGTAAAGCGTTTTATTTTAATATCTTTATCCACGAATATGGTAGAGATTTCAATGCTGTTTAATAAGTTGTTCATATCATCGTTAACTTCAGAAAGCTGGTCAACTTTGTTTTGAAGTTCTGTGTTTACAGTCAGCAGTTCTTCATTTAAAGACTGTAGTTCTTCTTTAGATGTTTCTAATTCTTCATTAGTACTCTGCAGCTCTTCATTCATGGACTGTAACTCTTCATTTGCAGATTTAAGCTCTTCATTTGAAGTTTCGAGTTCTTCTATGGTTGTATGGAGTCTATCTTTTGTAACTCTTAACTCTTCTTCAAGTTCGTTAATACGTATATTATTTTTAGGGGTAGTTTCAGGAAGTTTTTCTTTTTCATTTTCTGAAAGTTGCGTGTCTATAAATGTAACCATTAACAGGTTTTCCATTATTTTTGGCTTATCAATAGGTCGTACTACTAGATTGATTGATTGGTAATTTCCATTAGTTTTAACATTCAGATTTTTATATTTTACTTCTTTATTTTTTAAAACTGCTTCATTTATTGCAGAATTCAATTCAAAATTGAGTCCTTCTCTTGCCATATCCACAATACTTAGATTTGCTACACCTTCAGCAGGTTCTAAATATTTTCCAACTCTTCCATGGATGAAAACAATTCTTCCCTCGTTATTGATTATTACGGTGGGGGGAGCATATTTTTCAATCAGCAGCTTTTCAACATTTTTGCCAATATTTGTATCTGTTTTTCCAATTATCTCTAAATCTTCAGTGGTCGTGTAATCCTGGGGTAATTTGGCATAAGGGAATCTAACGAAGTCTCCGGAAGGAGTATCTTCTGTCTTTTTAGATTTATAAATCTTCCATTTATTGTCTAGAGTAGTAAATGATTCCACAAAATTACTTATACTCTCTGATGGGCCAAGAAACAGGATACCTCCAGGTTTCAGAGCATAATTAAATGCAGATAATATTTTCTTCTGTGCATCTTTATTCATGTAAATTAAAACATTTCTGCAGGATATGGCATCAAGTTTACTGAATGGAGGATTGATAAGAACATCATGAGGGGCAAATATTGCCATTTCTCTTATGTTTTTTTTAACCTTATAACCTTCGCCTTTTTTAGTAAAAAATTTGTGTAAACGTTCTGGATCAATCTCTGAGACAATTGTACTAGAATAAGTCGCACTTCGAGCAATATCAATAGCATTTTCGTCTATATCTGTGCCAAAAAGCTGGATTTCCAGGTGTTTACTAGATTTATCCAGGTACTCCTGAATACTCATGGCGATAGAATATACTTCTTCGCCAGTGGAACAACCGGGAATCCACATACGAACTCCATCTCCTTCCAACTTTTTATCAAGTACTTCTGATATTAATTTATTTTTAAAGGATTCAAAAGCTTTAGAATCCCTAAAGAAGCTTGTAACATTGATTAAAAGCTCTTTAAATAGCGTATTGATTTCTTGGGGATTCTGCTGAATATATTTAAGATAACCTGGTACTTCATCGATTTGTTGAACATTCATTCTCCTTGCGATCCGTCTATTTATCGTGCTCTCTTTATAAAGAGAAAAATCATGTCCTGTCCTTTTTCTAATTAACATAAGAATTTTTTGAAGCGAATTGATGGTTTCTTTGTCCTTTCCAATCGTCCCTTGAGGGGATTTCTTTTCCAACTGTTTTATGTAGGATATTAAATCTTCGGGTATCTTTTCAGGTGGTGCAATATAATCTACAAGGTCTGTATCTATTGCATTGGATGGCATGCTCCCAGATACTGCTGAATCTGGGTCTTGAGCTATTACCATTCCTCCCATACTTTTAATGGCCCTTATACCAATAGTACCATCTGACCCAAATCCTGAAAGGACAATAGCAATTGAACACTCTTCCATGTCATCTGCCACCGATTGAAAGAAGAAATCGATAGGTTTTCTTAAGCCATGGGGTTCTTTAGGGGCAGCAAGGTGTAACACTCCATTTATGATCCCTACATTTTTATTGGGGGGAATGACATACAGTTTATTTGGTTCAACTACCATTCCGTCCTCTATTTCAAAAACTTCCATATTCGTGTATCTTTGGAGTAGTTCTGTCATAGAACTTTTATGAGATGGATCTAAATGCTGAATCAGGACAAATCCCGCTCCAGAATCAGGGGGCATATTATTGAACATTTTTCCTAAAGCTTCCAGCCCTCCAGCAGATGAGCCAACACCCACTATGGGAATTTTTTTCCTATGTTTAGGATTGCCTTTAAACGTTTCTTTGCTTTGATCTGTCATTTATGCCTCCAAAATTTTGCAACAAAATTTTGGGGTTCAAGAAAACTGTTAAAATCTATGATTTTCAACAGCTCTGTTTTCCTTCAACCTCCAAAAAATTTTCTATTTTTTGGGTTCGAAAATGCATAGCATACGAATCTTAAAAAATCTTCGATTTTTTATGTAGAAAAATACAAAGTATTTTTCTAACTTCGATTCGTTGCCAAGAAGCTTGCAAAAACTTGTTTTTGCAGCAGCGAAATTAAATTTCGCATGCTTCGCTTCCTACGGCATTCGAAAATCGAATATTTTAATTGCATTTCCTCAACCTTCACTATATACTTGGCACTTAAATTGATTATAATTGTTAATTCTGATTTGCAATAAATTATAATTAAAATCTTTACTTTGAATATTAATTTTTATGAATCAAGTAGCTATTATATCTTTATATAAAATTCCGATAGTGTAATGACACGTAGAACTATGGTGAAATGTAACTGAAATTAGTTCAATTAGTTATATTGGAGCTTAAAATACAATTTAGGTTATGAATATCTAAAATGATGTGTTTATTTTTGGGATTTACAAGTTTTTTTAAGTCTTAGACTTATAGAATTGTATTAAATAGGTAAATAATTATAATATGGATATTTTTAAGAAAAATACAGAATATTAAAACTTTTTAAAGATCGAAATTTTATCAAGGTATTAATGTATTAAAAAACAAACTAATGTTATGCACCACCGAGATGAAGAAAATTTAACAAAAAAAATTGAAGAACTTAAAAAGGCACAGAAAGAATACGCAGATACATCGGAAGAAATCATTGAAACCCTCAAAGAACTTAAGAAATCACAAGAAGGGTATATAAATTTAATAAAAGAGCACCAGAAATACTGGCACAATGAACTAGAAAAAACTAAATATCAAAACATTTCAAAGCGCAAAAAGCTTGAAGAAACGTTAAAAAATGAAGAAAAAATCATTAAAAAGCTCGAAAAAGCTTTAAAACATACTAATGAAAGAATTGAATTTCATAAAAAACGCAACGGCCATTAATCATCGTTTTTTGTGATTGTAAGTATATATGGTGAGATAAATGCCTAAAGGGGAAAAAGAAAGGATAAAAGAACAAGCTCGTAAGCATGATACCTTAGAAGAACGGATGCAAAGAACTCGTGACGAGATAATGAAAACATACATGGAACGAAGGGTACATGAAAAAGAATTTTTAGAGGTTATAAGAAATCAAAAAAAATATTGGGAAGATCAGCTGAAAAATACTGATCCTGAAAAGAATAGAGAAAGATATGATGAACTCAAAGAAAGAATAAAAAATGAAAAAACACTTATTAAGCAAATTAAGGAGGAAATACGCGATTTAAACGAAGAACTTAAAAAGGAAAAGGAACATAAAGAAAAGGAACACAAATACTAGATTTAGCTCTATTTAAAGGTAAACTATTATATGTCTATAAAATTAAGTTAATACATTTTCATAACTCTGTTTATAGTTGGGATTATTATTTTGATTATTTTAGGCTTTTCAATACGTGTGGTAAATTAGTATTAAAGAGGAGTGCATTTTCGTTTTGGTCGAATAATCGGAGTTAGAGATCCTGGGCTTCATCTTATTATTCCTGTAATGGATAAACTGGATAAAATATCCCTTAGAATTGTTACTATGCCTATTCCTGCCCAAAAAATAATAACTTAAGACAATGTATCCCTTGATGTAGCTGTTGCTGAATTTTATAGAGTTGGAAATGCCTATGATGCAGTTATTGCAATTGAAAATTACAAAAGAGCAGTTAACCAGATTGCTCAGACCACTATGGGAAATGTATAGGTCAATTCCTGTTAGATAATGTTTTATCTTCAACTTCAAAGATAAACGAAAGAATTAAGGAGATAATTGATAAACACGGCGAACCATAGGGAATACAGGTCATTGCAGTAGAAATTAAAGATATCAATTACCTGAAACAATGAGGAGATCCATGGCAAAGCAAGCAGAAGCAGAAAGAGATAAGCTGGCTAAAATTATTTCTGCTGAAGGAGAATTCCTTTCAGCTCAAAAACTCGGAGACACTGCAGATATCATAGCCGCACACCCCATAGCACTTCAACTGCGTAATTTACAAGTGTTGCTTGAGATAGCCGTGAGCAAAACTCCGCCATAATATTCCCTGCAAGCTTTATGTCAACAGTTAGGGACTTAAAAGACTTCATGGAATCAGAAGTAAAACCTAAATAAAACTATAATTCAAAAACATCTAATAAGATATACACCAAAACAATAAAAAAGGCTATTTATTGTTCTTTTATTTTTTACGTACATTTGTTCAGAAGTCCACTATTTATTAAGTATAAAAGAAATGATTTAGTTTCAGAATTTTTTAACCTGATTAGACATAAACTCATTTGTTGTTTTAACATCTAAATCTATTAATTTATGAAATATTAATAATATTGAAATAGTATTTTTTACTATAATATTATTTATGAATTCCAATAAATCAGATCTAAGTAAGATTGAAGAATCATTTACAGATATGATAAATCATTTTGAAGCGTCTGCAAGTACTTCATTTATAAAAGGCATGGTCGATCCAAATGTTATCAAAAGAGGAGATTTAAAAGAAATTGGAAAATCGTTGCAGGATGTATCTGATTTTTTAATGATCAAAGCTAAAACCCTGGAACTTTTGCCTTATGAATCTGAAGAAGGCGAAACAAAAATGAGATTAGATCACTACATAAAAGCTCTTAATGATATTGGAAAAGAATTAGAAAAATCTGAAGCTAAAGAACTCCATGATTACCACTGGTCCATAATAGGAATGTTAATTATAATTATATTCAGCTTATTTGACCATATTGAGCATTATAGGGAATAAAATAATTAAATATATGTAATGTGATAATGATGTTAGAATATACTGGAAGAATAGGAGAAAAGCCTATTAAGCTGTGTTTTGTAGATGAAGAATCACCTAAAGAATGGAAAGCAGTAATCAATGATAAATTATCAGAGTATTATGAAAATGCTTACGTTGATATTAAAACAGAAGGAAGTAAAAATATATTGGTCATTTTAGAGTTAAATCCTACGGATGAAGAATTAGAAAATGAAGAATACATTAGTAAACAGAAGGATGCATTTGAAAAATATTACGATGATATTCTAGAAGAGATTGGCTCATATAATCAAAGTTTGATTGAAAAATATAAAAGAAGATCTTAAAAATCATAGTTAAATAAAAATTTATTTATATACTATGAATTTACAAGAAATTCAACCAAATTTAAGTTTTCAAACTATGAAGATGCATTAAAAATTTAACAATAAAATAACTGAAAGCAATCCTCAATATCTTTTTATAATCTGTAATTTATTATTTAGAAACTTTGATCAGTTTCTTCTTAAATGCCGTTTACTTTGAGTAGAATCATTGCTATTTTAGAGCTAAAATAAAAACAATTATACATTGCATAATCGTGATAAATGTGTTATTATGGGTTTTTTTGACAGTTATAAGAAGAATTCACTAGTGAATAATGCTTACAAATTATTTAATGAATTTAAATTAAGAAGTCTTCTGGAAGAATCAGCAGATAACATGATTCGGTGATTTAGAAGACTAATGGAAATATATAATTTAACATTAGTATACCATTAACCAAATTCCCTCTTCATTTATCCTTTCTTCTAATTTTGGAGTTTTATGGAAGTTTCCATCAGAATCTTGATTTAAAGTTTTTAGTTTTTCTAATTGACTATCAGCAAGTTTACTAATTATTGGAATGTATCTAATGTACTCATTTTTCTTATATCCATCTTCAATAGGTGAAGTATAAGTTACCCTAGACTTATCAAGTAATTTCCATTCATCTAATTTATCTTCTATTTTTCCCACTACTTTGTTCCAATTATCTTCTTCAGATATCATAAGAAACCCTCTTTAATATATATAACTGATTATTGTCGTTCTTTTACTGAATTTAAAGCCAGTTGAGCTACTTTTCTTACAACCGGACTTTCGTCTTTTAATGCTTTCTCAAGTGGTTCTATTGCTCGATCATCTCCTACTCCTGAAAGACCTATTGCTGCAGCATATCTAACACTTGCCTTTCCATCTTTCAGTAATTCAATTAATGGTTCAACAGTTTTAGTATCTTCATAAACAGCTAATGAAAGGGCAGCAGCTTCTCTAACATGAGAATCTTCATCTTTTAATGCTTTAATTAGTGGATCTACAGCTCTAGGATCTGCTAATTCTGCAAGAAGTTCAGCAGCATCTTCTTTTCTACTTCCATTTCCATCTTCTAATTCTTTTACCAAATAATCTAAATCTCTTCTTTCAGATTCAACCATGTAATTCACCCTCCAGTTATATTTTGTTGCAAGAACTTTAAATAACTTATTAATTTTTCATTTATTTTTAGCATTCTCCTTCTTTGATGAAACGACCACCTATTACTGATTCAAGCATATCAACAGGAATATTTTCCCCCAAGCTGAGTTACTTCATCTTTTTTCAAGATGAACCAGAACTTTCTTTTTCTATGAATAGAATTAGTGCTATTTAGGGTTTAAATAAAAAACAGTTGTATATGTATAATCATAATAATAAATAATTAAAATCTCATATAACGCTCAAATCAAAAATAAAAGAAGAAAAGAATTTTATTTATTCTTTTTCTAAAATGCCTCAAAAACTCATTTTTAACATGAATATCGGCATATTTCTGACAAGATTAGTTATAATTATAAAGAGTAAATAGAGTCATTTTTTCCTAAATTTTATAATGTACTGGAGACTTTTTAATTATTTATATAATAGTTGATAAAAATTAAAATAAAATTGAATTTATAATGATCTCTTTAATCCAAATTAAAATATATAATAAACGAAAATAGTTTCAAAATTGGAATAAAGTAGATATGTAGATATTAACTGTTTGAAGATATGCAATTGTACTAGTTAAAAATTGTTGAGTATACTCAAATCTTTGTGACTCCTTAAGTTGGGAAAATGGAATTATAGTGCATATTATTTGAAAAACAAGTATTATTACAAAAAATATTGGTTTTACTTAAGCATTACAATAAATTTACTCTAGTTGAAGGTACTCAATATGTAAGTAGATAATTAGAATCAGCTCCAAGAAACGTTACATGATGTTTGAGGACATAGTTGGTCGTAGTAACAAAAGAATAAGATATAAACCACTAAATAAAAAAGATAAAAAAAGGATGGAAATAGATTTTTTCACGTTTTTCCTATTTCCTATTTTAGTTTTTTCCTTGTATTATTTGCAAAGCCGGTTATCACTAGCAGCACACTTAACAGTAACGGCATTATAGGAACGCCAGTAGGCTGCATTGGAAGTTTTTGGTTGTTATTAATTGAATTTGATGATATTCCGTGATTTCGATTGTATATTGATGCTGCGTGAACGTTTACTACTTTTGATATTATCACCTTAGTTATGTGGATTACCACCACCTTATTTGGACGTACATGTACAGTTACACTAGCATTTTGACCAGGTATTGTTGCAGTGTTAACTATGTTTTTACCAGCTACAGAAGCTGTAGGAGTAACAAACAGTTGTAATGTCGCACTAGCACCGCTGGCGAGTGTTCCGACAGTCCATATTCCAGTAGCGCTGTTGTAAGTACCCTGACTTGATTCGCGTTTAATTATAATTATATTCAGCTTATTTGACCATATTGAGCATTATAGGGAATAAAATAATTAAATATATGTAATGTGATAATGATGTTAGAATATACTGGAAGAATAGGAGAAAAGCCTATTAAGCTGTGTTTTGTAGATGAAGAATCACCTAAAGAATGGAAAGCAGTAATCAATGATAAATTATCAGAGTATTATGAAAATGCTTACGTTGATATTAAAACAGAAGGAAGTAAAAATATATTGGTCATTTTAGAGTTAAATCCTACAGATAGAGAATTAAAAAATGAGGAATACATCCATAAACAGAAGGACGCATTTGAAAAATATTATGATGATATTTTAGAAGAGATTGGCTCATATAATCAAAGTTTAATTGAAAAATATAAAAGAAGATCATCTTAAAAATAAAATTTTAGTTAACATACTATGAATTTACAAGAAATTCAGCCAAATTTAAGTTTTCAAACTTAATTGCTAACTCTTTGCCTATTTCAATTATTAACATCAGCAGAAATTAAATTTCCACTTATTTGCATTCTAGATCAAATCCTCTGGAGATTCTCCTATTTAGGGTATCATGCATTATTTAAGTAGAATGAGACATTAAACCACTATTTAATGGTAACATCAAAAAAAACAGATTAAAATAGAAAAAATAAATTTAAATAGTGACAGTATGTGTTCTGGTTTAAATGATTTTAATTTCTCTTAAAATATCAGATTATCTTATTTAATTATATTAAAAACGTTTTCAATGGTTATAAATGTAACGGGCATTTAATGAATAAAATACAACAAAATGAGAATATTCTTAATTATTTAAATATCTATTTACTTTTTAGTTCAACTTTTTCATACTTCTCGCAATTTTTTTATGAACATTATTTTTAACGATAACAATTTATAACGAAAATCCAAAATTTTCCAGAATTCACTCCTCAATTATAATCTTATCATATTTGGAGACATTATATTTAATAAGAAGTAATTTTTAATTAGTATTCTTAAATTAGGAGTATATATCTTTAAAATTTTATAGATACGTGTTTTGATATAAAGCAAATAATTATTTTCCAATATGGGATAGTGGTAAGCTTAAATGACGTGGGTGAAAAAAGAAGAGCATAATAAAACTTATTACCTTTTACCGTGCATTATGTCGATTGTAGTTAAATTTAATGCTCATGATGTAGTGGCGCGTAGATGTAAGAAAAACCCTCATAAATCTATAATCTAAACTAATGATAAAAGTTGAAATACAGTTTAGAGTCTGCTGATTATTTTTTTCATGGCTTTTTTATGCTCTTTATTTCCAACACGGGTTACAAGCCTTGACATTTCATTAATTCTTTCTAAATACATCTGTGCGGTTTTATTATCAACAATATTCATCCTGCATAGATATATTAAAGATTCTATTATGGCAAAATTTGCTCTATTGAGTGGTTCTACATTTTTATTTTTAATTATAATTTCATTTACTTCCGCAGTTATTATTGTTAATTTAGAATTCCCTATTTTGTGTCCTTTTTCAATTTCTTTGGATTTAATTACAGTTGCACTAAAAAATGCATCGGCGTTAGTTATATAGAAATCATTTAAGTGATTTTTAAAACAATCCTGCGAAAGATCTCCCACAATACTTTTGGTAAAAATAATTGGATCTTTTAAAATGTTAACAATGAAATGTCCACTATTTTTAATATTTTGGAGTGTGTGTATAGCTTCCGAAAGATATAATATAATTTTAGATCCATTTTTGCATACTACTCCTACTGGAGCTGCATTAGGAGTTCCATCACTATTTTTAGTAGTTATAATGGTTTCATAGAGTAATCCATTTTCCATTTTTATACTGCTTAAATCTTGCATTAAATCACCTTCATGTATCATTAATAGGATTTCCTTGGAATCATTCTTTTTGATTAATTTTGCAGGATCTATACGGTTATATACAAACTTTTATAATTTGTTAGATCTCTGTAAAAACTCTATTAACAATTCTTTTATAATTATTAAAACATAATATACTCATGTCTCCACAAGATTATAATAAAAAAAGGAATGAAGAAACCAGCAGAACCCGTATTAATAGACTCAAAAATATGAAACGTGTTGAAATGGAATATTTAGATGCAGTTAAAAAACAGATTGGATACTGGAACAACCAGATAAATGCCGCTGATCCGCAAAAAGATGAAGATAGGTATAATGAACTTAAAAAGAATGCTGAAAAGGAAAAAAAACACATTAGGCAGGTTCAAGACGAATTAAACAGAATAAACCAAGAAATCGAAAGGGAATTGAACATCCGAAAGTAAACAGCTAAATTATCAGTAATGAGCAGGCTCGGGGTGAATTTTTTTAATAAATTCAAGGTTAAAAATATTTTCCTGATTTAGATCCCCTTTCATATAGCTTAATCTTTGTAGAACTGGAATAAATTTAAGTGTGGACTCTATATATTCCTCTGGAATACTTGCACAGTACTTTGGAGATATTTTATACGTATCAAGCACAAAATCTTCATCAACAACTTTAACTTCTTTTAAAACTATTTCTGCCGCTTGCTCAGGATGTAATCTTATTAAGTTACATGCTTCTTCATGGGCTTTCAGAAAGTCAGTTATAAATTCCGGTGATTCATCAATTAATTCTTCTCTTACCACTATTCCATAGCTTGGATTGTAAGGCCATAATTTATGCGGAGGGATAACAACCTTGGAAGCAAATCTTCTTGAGGCGACTGATGCAATGGATGGCGTTCCAACACCTGCGGCGATTTCTACTTCTTCTATTGCATCGGGTATAAAATCTGCCCATGCAAAGTTTTTAATTTCAATATCCAGATTTTTAGTTATTTCACGTATTATCACATCGTGTATACACCCTTTTGATGGTGTTCCAATTTTTTTCCCTTCAAATTGCTTTAAAACAGCATTTACGCTACCTAATTCATCAAAAGTTTTATAATACTTGGGGGCGACCATTACTGTTCCTTCTACATGCCCTCCACCCACACACTTAACTTTTAAGCCGTTTTCAAGTCCAATCATGACGGGGGGAAGGCCAATATAGCCTACATCCAGGTCTCCAGATGCAAAAGCGTCTTTCATTGCAGGCCCTGTGGCAAACAGGGACCATTTCAAATCATAATTATTTAAATTTCCTAAAGGCTCATTTTTTAAGATAAATGAAGTGTGGTATATTGTTGATAGGTAGCCTATGTGGATGTATAATTCCTCCTTATTCTAACTCTTCGCCTTATATAACAATTGTTATATTTATTATATAAAGTTTTCACTTATTGATAATTTGAGAAAATAATGTTTTTAAATAAATTGTATTTGATATGAAGTTTAGTTAAGGCTTAAAAACAAAAATAATTTTATTTAATTTGGATTTATCCTTTGAATATCTTATCTAACTTTTCCAAAAAGTGTAAAATTGGGAAATTAACCCCCTGCGATAGTTTGGAAGATTACAACTTCATCATTGTCTCCGATGTTTGATTCTAAGCCTCCATTTGACTCAACATCTTCGCCGTTCACGATTATTTTCATGTAATCTCTTAGATTTCCTTCTTTATCAAATAAAGCATCTTTAAATTCGTTCCCGTATTTTTCGGTGAGGGTGTTCATTAAGTCTGAAATACTTCCGTTGTATTCAAGGGATACAGATCTTTCTCCTGTAATGTCTCTAAAACGTGCTAAAAATTTTATATTAACCATAATATTTCTCCTGATTTGTTTGATTTAAAAATATGTAAATCTAAATTAACATCAACTTAGCTCAAATTGGCAATATTTTGATTTTAAGCTGACTTCTTTTATAACTATTGTTATAATAAATGTTATAAGTTTTACCATCTTAATCATATTTTTAATATTTTTCAGTCAATTTGAAATTAAATTGATTTACAGGGTAATTTTTGCAAAAAGATTATATATTAACAATTGTTATAAGTATAACTGGTGATTTAAATGGTAATGACAAAAGAAATGATGGATGCTGTAGAAAGAGAGAATGTGGTTTTCTTTGCAACTTCAACAGCTGATGGAACTCCTAATGTTGTTCCAATTGGATTTGCAAGACCCATGGACAGCAAAACCATAATGATCGTGGACAATTATATGAATAAAACCCGTAAAAATCTTGAAAATAACCCAAAAGCAAGTTTAGTTCCTAGGGACGCTTCAAAATGCCCTTATCAGTTTAAAGGAACTGTAGAAGTAGCTGAATCAGGTAAATACTTTGATGAAGCTGTTGACTGGGTAAAAAGCGTATCGAGCAAACACGCACCCAAAGCAGCGGTCCTGTTAAAAGTAGAAGAAATTTATTCAGTTCAGCCCGGCCCCGAAGCAGGCGTAAAAGTCGTTTAAGAAGATAAATCTTCTTAAAACCACTTTCACTTGCCTTTAAGCTTGAATTATCTTTTGTTAACTGCAATTTTTAAGTTTCTAATTTATTTAAAATTCTAAATATAATGAATTTTATATTAATAATGAGGTTTTAAAATGTCCCATAAATTAGCAATTGCAACCAGCGATGGAAAATTTGTAAACCAGCATTTTGGTAGAGCAAATCAGTTTTTAATAGTTGAACTTAAAGATGACGGCAGCTATGAAGTTCTGGAACTTCGAGAAAACACTCCTTCTTGTAATCCTTCTGGTGGAAGTACCACTGAAGACACTATAAAAGTTATTTCAGATGTTGATGGTGTACTGGTCAGCCAGGTGGGCCGTGGGGCGGGAGATAAACTTATAGCACATGGAATTCAGCCTGTAATAATACCTATGCTAATTGAAGATGCTCTGAATAAAGTATATGAGTTAATTCGGGAAGAATCCGAAGAAGAAGACTCATAAAATACTATTTTTAAATACATTCTATTTTTACAGTAATTAATTGGGATTTATTGAGATTTACGGTTATTTTCAACGTTTTTTATCCCGTTTATTAAGCCGCCTCTGCGTTCTGCTTCATATATTCCGTATATGATAAGGAATGTTCCAAGTATCGTGTAAATAGTTATTGACTCTCCAAGTACTATGGCAGCTAAAGCTACGCCTGATAACGGCTGAACGTATATAAACATGCCTGCAATGGAAGCTGGCAGCTTTTCTGTACCGTAATTATACAGTAAAAATGCAACGAGGGAACAGAAGATGGTAAGGAATATCATTGCTATCCATGTAGATTCAGTGAATGCTGCAGGAGATAATCTTGGAGATATAAAATAAAATGGCAATAATTCAAGTGCTCCAAATATAAAAGTATAATTGAGTACTGTAAGTGCAGAGTATTTCTCATTTATTGATTTTCCCAGGACTGTATAAAGTGCCCAGACTATATTGGCCATGATGGCAACGGCATCTCCTAGAAGATTAGTGGGGACAGCTAAACTGCCGTTTGTAATTATGAATGTTACTCCTATAAACCCGATTAATGCACCAATAGCTTTATGTCTGGTAATTTTCTCTTTAATTAAAACTGCAGACGCGAAAATTATAAAGAATGGAGAAAGGCTGAATATAAGGGTAAAACATGTGGCTGTGGTATATGCCAGTGAAGTTACCTGCAGCAAAAATTCGAGTGGGATACCTAGAAACGCTAGTATCGCAATATAAGGTAAATCTTTCTTATCTATTTTTAGGGCTCCCCAGCCTTTCCATAATACTGTGGCAGTGATTAAAAGCGGCATTGCAGCGATAAATCGCAGGGCTACAATTTCAAAGGTTCCCAACTGCAGCTGTGCAACTTTCACAGCTACTCCTGATGCTCCCCAGAAGATATTGGTGAGAATGAGGCCGGCAATCACCAGCGATGTGTTGTTGTTCTTTATGGGCTTAACTTGTTTATACATAAAAATCTTCACTTAAATTGGATAATGAATACTTTTAAAAGCGAGAAAAGTATAGTATTGCTGGAGCTTGTATTTAAATCTATATTAATCGGCGACTTTTCTGATGATTTTCACTATGAGTTTAAAGTCCGCTGGCTTTCAGTAACATGACTAATGTTTTCCAACTTTCAATAACTTAACGATCGTTAAGTATTTATAGTAATCAGCACACTAATGGTGATTATAACTATTATTATATATGGGCATCCTCTGCCGCATCTTCTATAATCATTACTTAACAATTGTTATATTATAACAATAGTTATATAAATCATAAAAAACAATAAAAAAATGGAGAAAATAAGGTGAAAAAATGGTAAATATACCTGAATTAACAAGAGGAATAGCAAATGATGCAACAGAACTTATAGGAAATACTCCTTTGGTCAGGTTAAATAGGGTTACGGAAGGGGCAGAAGCAGAAGTAGTTGCAAAGCTTGAATCATTTAACCCAATAAGCAGTGTAAAAGATAGAATTGGTGTTGCACTGGTTGAAGCTGGGGAAGAAGCTGGAGTTATAAATAAAGACTCAGTTATAATTGAACCTACAAGCGGAAACACTGGAATTGCACTTTCATTTGTTGCAGCAGCAAAAGGGTACAGATTAATCCTTACGATGCCGGATACAATGTCTATAGAGCGTAGAAAATTGCTGGCATTGTTTGGGGCTGAGATAGTACTTACTCCTGGCGCTAATGGGATGCCGGGGGCAATAGCAAAGGCCGAAGAGCTTGTTAAAGAAATACCAAATGCTGTAGTACTTCAGCAGTTTAAAAACCCTGCAAACCCTAAAATTCACAGGGAAACCACAGCACAGGAAATATTAAGAGACACTGACGGTAAAGTAGATATCATAGTGGCGGGTGTAGGTACTGGTGGAACAATAACAGGTATTGCAGAAGTTTTAAAAGAACATAATCCGGATCTCAAGGCTGTTGCCGTTGAACCTGCAACTTCTCCTGTATTATCTGGCGGAAAATCTGGACCTCACAAGATTCAAGGAATAGGTGCAGGATTTGTCCCTGATGTATATAAACCCGAATTAGTAGATGAAATTATCCCAGTAAAAGATGAAGATGCAGCAGATACACTGCTCAGACTTGCAAGGGAAGAAGGAATCTTTGCAGGAATTTCTTCTGGAGCTGCAACATGGGCTGCTGTCCAGCTTGCAAAAAGAGAAGAAAATAAAGGTAAAAGAATCGTTGTAATTCTCCCCGATACTGGAGAAAGGTACTTGAGTATGGAATGGGTATTTGAAAAAATCTTCCATACTGCTGAAGGTGTTCAACTTTAAGTAAAAAAATGTTCATAATATAAAGACATGCGATACCTGCTACGTATGTCATAATTTTGTTTTTAATAATTGGGTAGGAGGCCAATATCATGTTTGAAAGGATCAAAGAGGATATAGAAATGGTGATGCTGAGGGATCCAGCAGCAAGAAGTAAATTAGAAATATTTCTCACATATCCTGGACTTCATGCTATATGGGGGTATGAAATAGCTCACTGGTTCTGGATTCGTAACCATTTATTTACTGGGCGATTTATATCTGCACTTTCCCGCCTCCTAACTGGTATTGAAATACATCCTGGGGCAAAAATTGGAAAAAGAGTTTTCATCGATCATGGGATGGGTGTTGTAGTTGGAGAAACTGCAATTGTAGGAGATGATGTGTTGATCTACCAGGGCGTTGTACTTGGTGGAACAAGCCTTGAACGGAAGAAAAGACACCCAACAATTGGTAGTGGGGTCGTTATAGGCTCAGGAGCTAAAATAATAGGGGATATTACTATTGGGGATTGTTCAAAGGTTGGTGCAGGTTCAGTAGTTTTAAAATCAGCTCCTCCAGGGTCTACAGTAGTTGGAATACCTGGAAGGAATGTCAAAGAGAAAAGGAAATGCGCTATTGATCTTGATCACGGAGAATTACCTGATCCAATTGCAGAAGTGATTAAACTTATTTTGCAGCGCCAGGATGAAATGGAAATGCAGCTTAAAGCGTTAGGATTGTCTACAACAACTATAAATTTAGATGAATTGTTTAATAAAAAATCAGAGATTGAAGAAATATTTTCAGAAGGGGCAGGCATCTAATTACATCGCTTATTTTTTTTAAGATTTAATGATACCTTAATTTTATAATTCATTTAATTAAACAATTTAATATTGAATTAAATAGGGTTAAGTTAATTGTACCTGTAGAACCGTATAGTATATAAAACCTTATAACATATGTTATATTGTTCAGTTAACTGTGTTATTTAAAGTTTAATTTCCAAAAATAATTAACTAAATTTCAAAATAATATATTAGATGAGGGTGATAAAATGAGACCGCCATGTGAAATAGTTGTATGGTACGTAATTCCAAGTATAAGGTCCGAATTAGCTAAAGAGCTTCTTAAGTTAGGTATAAAACAAAAAAGGATTTCTGAGCTGCTGGACATAACTCAGCCTGCAGTTTCACAGTATGTAAGTGATAAACGAGGACATGGGATCAAATTTGATGATAAGACCCAGAATATGATTAAAATGCTTGCAAAAGATCTAACGGAGCAAGAGCTTGGACCGGACCGCATCATTCAAAGAATATGTGAAATATGTAAAAATGTTAAAGCTGAGGAAATAATCTGTCAGCTGCATAAAGAAAAAGATAAAATTCCTACCGGTTGTAATGCATGTTTGGGTTCTAATAGGGACGCAGATATGGATTACTGCATTTAATTGGAGTTATACTCTAATTAATCATTTTTTTGAAATAGGGTATATTATATACTATTTATTCTTTTTAAAACTAAATTTGAAGTAAAAAAATTGTACTTTTTTTGAATTAAACGATATCATTCACTTAGAAATTAAAAAAGGTTTATTTATCCTCTAAATCTATTCCAGCATCTCTTAACTGACTTCTAATTTTATCTGATAGCTCATAATCTTTCTTTTTACGGAGCTCTTCTCTTACATCAATTAAGATATTAACTAATTCATCAGAATCGCTTTTAACTGATTCTACTGAAAAAGTAAGCCCTAAAATATCTCCAAATTCATTTAGTAAATTTTTTATTTCTTTAAATACCTTTTTAGAGATTTCTTCTTCATTTATTCCTTTATTTATATCTCTTACTAGATTGAAAAGTGCCGAGAGTGCAATTGGGGTATTAAAATCATTGTCCATTGCATCTAAGAATTCTTCTTTAGTATCTTCCAGTAATTGAAGATATTTTTCATCATGTCTATTTTCATTAGTTATATTGCTTTCTAAAAGCTCATCTACTGTTTTCATTACTTTGTGAATCCTTTTAAGGCTGTTTTGTGACTGCATTAGCGCATCATCACTGAAATCAATTGGACTTCTGTAATGGGTTGAAAGAACAAAGTACCTGAAGACCTGGGGGTCATATTCTTTGAGCAGTTCTTCTATTGTAACGAAATTTCCAAGTGACTTGGACATTTTCTCTCCGCTGACATTTAAAAAACCTGTATGCATCCAGTATTTGACCATTGGTTTTTTACCAGTTGCAGATTCCATCTGAGCGATTTCTGCTTCGTGATGGGGGAATATGAGGTCTAACCCTCCTCCATGAATATCAAACTGACCTCCAAAATAGGTTTCAGTTATTGCAGTATCTTCAATGTGCCATCCGGGCCGTCCTTTACCCCATGGGGAGTCCCATGATGGTTTTTCGTCTCTTTTTTTCCAAAGTGCAAAATCTCCAGGGTTTCTTTTTGTGGAATCTAAATTAACTCTATGAATATTTAAGTCTTCAATATTCCTGTTTGAGAGTTTTCCAAAATCTTCTAACTTAGATTCATCAAAGTAGACACCTGTAGATGTTTCATATGCGAATCCTTTATCTACCAATGTTTGAATTTGATTTATTATTTCAGTAAGGTGTTCCATTGCCCTTGCATAATAATTAACATTGGTTACGCCTAATAGTTCCATATCTTTAAAGTAGAGGCTTTCATATTTTTTTGCAAGTTCTAATGGTTCAACTCCAAGTTCAGATGCTCTTTTGATTATTTTATCATCTATATCTGTGATATTTTCCAGATAAAAAACGCTGTATCCTTTATATTTAAGATATCTTGCAATAACATCGAAAGCGATGTAAGTTCTTCCATGCCCTATGTGGGACTCATCGTAAACTGTTGGTCCACACACAAACATTTTTATTCTATTTTTGTTCATGGGCCTTAATTCTTCTTTTTTACGGGTCATGGTATTGTATACTTTCATTATTCTGCCTCAAACTCAAGTTAAATTAAAAAATGCTTATTATTGGATAATAAGATTAAAATAGTATTTATTAATTGTTATTTTAATCTAATTTCTGTTTAAATAAAATAGCTTTCGAAAATTTACTTTTCTATTTGTATTAAAGGCCGAGATTGGGATTTGAACCCAAGTATCATGGTCTGCAGCCACGCACCTAGCCGCTCGGTCATCTCGGCAAAAATATTTCGGCTTAGTTATTAAGTTAACGATTGTTATATAAATACTTTACCAAAGCTGATAACTATTCTGTAGTTCATAATAAATTTAGTTTTACTATGATTGGGGTCAGAATTGTTGAGTATACTTCCGTTTACTTAAGAATAGGCAAACCTTAAATAAGAAGAAAGCAGTTATTAAATATAACAATTGTTATAGTGATTTGATCATAGGGCTCTAAAAATGCTATTATAATCTCGGAATATAGCTTTTGAGAGTTTAAATCTATTAAATTATGGATAACTATGGGCTAAAAGATGCCAATAATCAAAATTTATTGGGAGAAATGTAAAATGACAGAAGAAAAGAAAAAAGAACGTGGATTAAGCACACTGGGATTACATGTAGGTCAGGAAGAACCAGATCCAGCAACCGGATCAAGGGCTGTACCGATCTACTTAACATCATCGTATGTTTTTAAGGATACTGAACATGCAGCAAATCTATTTGGCCTTAAAGAGTTTGGAAATATATACACTCGAATAATGAACCCTACCAATGACGTATTTGAAAAGAGGATAGCCGCAATAGAAGGGGGCCATACAGCGCTTTCAGTTTCATCAGGACTTTCTGCAATATTTATTGCCCTTTTAAATGCTACTAAGTTAGGGGATAATATAGTATCTGGAGACAACCTTTACGGTGGAACATATGAATTATTAAACTACACATTCCCTGATCTGGGGCGAACTGTAAAATTTGTTGACTCTACCAAACCTGAAGAATTCAAAAAAGCCATAGATGAAAAAACTAAGGCAATATATGTGGAATCACTTGGAAACCCAAAATTAGATGTCCCTGATTTTGAAGTTCTGGCTGAAATAGCTCATGAAGCAGGAATTCCGTTAATAGTGGATAATACGGCGGCAGTGGGTCTTTTAAGGCCAATAGAACATGGTGCAGATGTAGTTGTTTTATCTGCCACTAAATATGTGGGGGGACATGGGACCTCAATTGGGGGTGTTATAGTGGACTCCGGCAACTTTAACTGGGGTAATGGTAAGTTCCCACAGTTTACTGAACCGGACCCAAGTTATCATGGACTTAAATATTGGGAAACATTTGGTGACTTCCCTGAACTTGGTAACATTGCATTTACAATCAGGGCAAGGGTTTTACTTTTAAGAGATTTAGGACCCACCTTAAGTCCCTTCAACGCGTTTCAGTTCCTTCAAGGACTTGAAACACTTGAATTGAGGGTTAAAAAACACGCGGAAAATGCACTTGCTGTTGCAAAACACCTCCAAAAACATCCAAAAGTTGCATGGGTCAATTATCCTGGACTTGAAGATAATGTAAACCATAAAATAGCAAGTAAATACTTAAAACAAGGCTATGGTGGATTAGTTGGCTTCGGTGTTAAAGGAGGGTTAGAAGCAGGTATAAAATTCATAGAAAATGTGGAGTTATTCTCTCACCTTGCAAACATTGGTGATGCAAAGAGCTTGGTTATACATCCAGCATCAACAACCCACCAGCAGCTTACAAAAGAAGAACAGGAATGCACGGGAGTTACTGAAGACTTTGTAAGGTTATCTATTGGCCTTGAAAATGTTGAAGATATCATAGAGGACATAGATCAAGCATTATCTAAAATATAAATTAAGCGATTTTAATTGTCCAAATTGATTTAATATCATTTGGACATACAAATATTATGGGATTTAAGAAAATGAAAAAAGAATCAGTTGGGCTTGTTGAAACACAGTATTTCACTTTTCCAGATGATTTAATTCTGGAAGGTGGAAGCAGGCTTAAAGAAGTTACGGTAGCATACGAAACCTATGGTAAATTGAACAAAGAGAAGAGTAATGCTGTCCTTATTTGCCATGCACTTTCCGGAGATGCCCATGCTGCAGGGTGGCATGAAGGAGATAAGAAGCCGGGCTGGTGGGATATCATAATAGGGCCTGGAAAATGTTTGGATACGGAAAAATACTTTATTATCTGTTCTAATGTCATTGGAGGTTGTAAAGGTTCAACCGGTCCTTCATCTATTAATCCTGAAACTGGAAAGCATTATGGGCTTGAATTTCCAATTATTACCCTTTCAGACATGGTAAAAGCCCAGAAAAAATTGATAGATCATCTTGGAATCAATCAACTTTTTGCAGTTGTAGGTGGATCAATGGGGGGGATGCAGGTACTGCAGTGGTGTATTTCTTATCCTGACATGATTAAACTGGCTATTCCTATAGCTACGGCAGCCCGTTCTGCCCCACAGCAAATTGCTTTTAATGAGGTAGGCAGGCAGGCTATAGTATCCGATCCAAATTGGAATGACGGCTCTTATTATTCTGGAGAAGTACCAAAAGAAGGTTTAAGTCTTGCAAGGATGATAGGACACATTACATATCTCAGTTATGAATCAATGTATCAGAAGTTTGGTAGAAGACTTCAGGATAAGGAAAAATATGGATTCGATTTTTCAATGGATTTTCAGGTAGAAAGCTATCTCCATTATCAGGGTAACTCATTTGTTAAAAGATTTGATGCAAACACCTATCTTTACGTAACAAAGGCCATGGATTATTTTGATTTAACTGCAAATGGGTCGTTGGCTGAAGGGTTTAAGGATGTAAAAGCTAAATTCCTGGTTATTTCAGTAGATTCTGATTGGCTTTACCCGCCGGAACAATCAAAAGAAATAGTAATGGCTCTAACTGCAAATGACATAGATGTAAACTATCATGAGATTAAATCCCCATATGGGCATGATGCTTTCCTTTTAGAGGCAGGTCAGTTAAACTATATAATAAATGGTTTCCTTTCTGAAATTCTTGTTGGAGATGTTATGACTCCTATGACTGCTAAGATAAGCGAAGAAGCAAGTATAGATGAAGCAGCTAAATTGATGCTTGATGAAAAGGTTACACACCTGCCAGTTATAGCAGATGATAACAGGTTAATAGGTATAGTAACGGCATGGGATATATCTAAGGCAGTTGCTTTAAAATGCAGTAAATTAGATGAAATAATGACAAAAAATGTCATAACGGCTTGTCCCGAAGAATACATAGAACTTGCAGCTGAGAAAATGAAAAAATATAATATATCTTCTCTTCCAGTAGTTGATGGGGGTAAAAGGGTCATTGGAATTATAACAACTGATCATATCAGTACGTTGATGGCCCGGGACTGATTAAAAAAATTTAACATAATTAAATTTCATATAATAATTAAGTAATTTACAATAGTATGACCTTACAAAACCTTACATTTTGAGGATTATGATTTTAAAAAGGTTGATCATCACAAAGCGTTCATATTATACTTAACTTGATTTGTAATAAATACGAGGTTAGGAAATACGCAGTATTTTAAAAAAAATTGAGGTGAAATAATGATTTATATGGATCATTCAGCTACATCACCAGTTGATCCAGAAGTATTTGAGGCAATGAAGCCCTATTTTGTTGATAATTTTGGAAATGCATCTACGCTATACTCGCTGGGTAGGGACGCAAGAAAAGCTATGGAAGCTGCAAGGGAACAGGTTGCTTCTTTAATAGGAGCAAAGCCTGAAGAAGTTATTTTTACAAGCGGAGGTACTGAATCAGATAATATCGCAATTAAAGGTACTGTATACCGCCTGAAAAATAAGGGAAATCACATAATTACAAGTGCTATAGAACACCCTGCAGTAAGGGAAACATGCAAATATTTGGAAAAAAATGGCTTTGAAGTTACATATCTCCCTGTTTACGAAGAAGGTATTGTTCGAGTATCTGATCTGGAAGATGCAATAACTGACAAAACCATTCTTATTACAATCATGCACGCCAACAATGAAATTGGAACCATCCAGCCAATAGCAGAAATTGGTAAAATAGCAAGGGAAAATAAAATTTATTTTCACACGGATGCTGTACAGACTATTGGTAAAATTCCAGTGAACGTGGAAGAGATGAATGTCGACATGCTGTCGCTTTCAGCGCATAAAGTTTACGGCCCAAAGGGAATTGGAGCATTATATGTTAAAAAAGGAGTTAGATTAGAACCTATAATTCATGGGGGAGGACATGAAAAAGGATTAAGGCCAGGGACAGAAAACGTTTCAGGAATCGTTGGGCTTGGTAAAGCGTGCGAACTTGCAGAAAAAAACCTGCTGGAAGATGCGAAATATATAACAAATTTAAGGGACAAATTAATAGATGGAATACTGAATTCAATAGAACAATCTTACCTGGATGGACACAGAACAAAAAGGCTTCCAAACAACGTAAATTTAAGATTTACAGGTATTGAAGGTGAATCATTGGTATTGCACCTTGATTCAAAAGGAGTAGCTGCTTCAACTGGTTCTGCATGTTCTTCAAAGAGTCTAGAACCATCGCATGTTTTAATAGCACTTGGTTTAGAACATGTTGAAGCACATGGATCTCTACGTTTAACACTTGGAAAAGAAAATACAGAAGAAGAAGTAGATTATGTTATAACTGCAGTTAAAGAAGTAGTTGAGACCCTTAGAAAACTTTCTCCTCTTTGGTGTGCGATACCTGGGGCAGAAAGGAGAGAATAATTAATTTATGTGTATTAGAGGTTGATTATATGTATAGTGATAAGGTAATGGACCATTTTCAAAATCCAAGAAATGTTGGTGAAATAGAAGATGCAGATGGTGTTGGAACCGTAGGAAACCCTACTTGCGGAGATTTAATGACTATTTATATTAAAGTCAAAGACAATGTCATTGAAGATGTTAAATTCAAAACATTTGGGTGTGGGGCAGCTATTGCAACAAGCAGTATGATAACTGAAATGGCAGTAGGAAAAACAATCGAAGAAGCCCTGGCAATTACAAGAAATGATGTTGCAGATGAACTTGAAGGCCTTCCACCAGTTAAAATGCACTGTTCAAATCTTGCTGCAGATGCATTACACGCTGCAATCGATAATTACAAGGAAAAGATGGGAGAAAAGAAACCTGAAGATAGATGTAAGGATATTTGCTCCTGCGGCAAATAGAAACTTTTCCTATTTCAAATTATTTCTATTTTATCCATTATTTTGACCCTTCCACCAGTTAATACCCTTGCAAAAATACCTTCTTTTGGCATTATGCAGTCGCCAGCTTGATAATAAATGGCGCAGCGGGTATGGCATTCCTTACCGATTTGAGTTATTTCAAGAACTACTTTTTCCCCTATAGATATGTTTGCACCTACTGGTAAGGACACAAGATCAATTCCTTCAGTAGTTAAGTTTTCAGCAAAATCTCCAGGATTCACATTCAACCCCATGTCTCTCATTTTACTGATACTTTCAACTGCAAGTAAGCTGATCTGCCTGTGTGTATATTGGCTGCTGTGAGCATCACCAGCAATACCGTAGTTCTCCTTAAGACATGCATCTCCAACATTTATTTTTTTCGTCTCTTTCTTTTCACTTGTGCAAACTGCTATGATTTTAGCTGCCATGATATCAACCAGATTATTGTAAAGTGGATGGGATGTTCTTTTATAGACATGCATCTACAATGTTTATTTTCTTTGTTTGTTTCTTTTCACTTGTGCAAACTGCTATGATTTTAGCTGCTATAATATCAACCAGATTATTGTAAAAATAAGATTTTATATTTTGATTTATATGATTTAAAAAATAAATTAATGGTGTTAAACCACATATGTTCAATTTATTTGCTGATAGCCGCTGTTTCACTTGTTTTGGTGTTTTTATTACCTTTTAGATTTTTTATAATCAATTCAGCAACTTTTTCACCTGATAGAAGCATTCCTCCGAATGTAGGGCCCATTCTTGGTTGGCCAAATGTGGTTGCAACAGACATACCAGTTACATACAGTCCGGGATAAACTTCTTTTGTGTGTTCGATGATTGCATCTTCTGATTTTTCCACCCACATTCCCTCGAATCCGGCTATATCTACAAGTCCACGCTCTTCTAATGATTTTACAACTACTGCATCGTGTCCAGTTGCATCTATTACAATTTTGGATTCAATTGCGACAGGGTCAACACAGGTTATTGCCCTTGGAAGTGCAGAAACTGGTGTCCAGTTTATAACGGTACCGCTGACACGTCCTTCACGAACAACAACATCATCAAACTTGGTCATGTTGATTACTTTGGCTCCGGCATCCATTGCACTTGCTATTAATTTTGAACATGCATGTGGCCCGTCTGCAACGAACAATCCTTCTTTTACCTCTTTGTAGGGCACTCCTATTTCGTCAAAGATTTTTTGACCAGGTGCTCTTACTGTTAGCTTGTTCATGAGGTAACCACCTATCCAGAAACCTCCTCCGAGATAATTGTTGCTTTCGATTATAAGTGTTTTAACGCCGTTTTCTGCGAGTTTTTTAGCAGCTACAAGTCCACTTGGGCCTGCACCAACGATAATTACGTCACTTTCAATATATTCTATAAATTCTTCGGCAAATCCTTCTACAATTGCCTTTGTTACATCTTTTTCAGATATTTTTGCAAATATTTCCATTTTTAATACCTTCATTTTTTCTTAACAATAGTTATATAACAATCGTTACATATAAGTATTGTGATGGGGTTTTAGCTTAAGAATAGATGATTGGGGTGATTTAAATCAGTAATATTATAAAAAAAGAAATAAATTTTATAGGGAATTTAATAGTTTATTATTAAGATTCCCCATCTTCAAGTGAAGAAACAATCTTTTTAACTTCCGCGTCAAAATCAATTTCCTCAAGTACTTCTATAACTTTATCCAGTTTTGCATTTGTTTCAGGGTACTGTGGAACTGCTGTACATTCTGGTGCTGGAAGTATAGAAATATCAAGGGTGCCTATTTTTTTACCTATCTCTTCAATTTCGATTTTATCCATCCCGATTAAAGGGCTTAAAACAGGCATGCTAGTTGGATACCTTGTTGCAAGTATGTTTGGCAGGGTCTGTGATGCAACCTGCCCTAAACTGCTTCCATCAACGATTGCAAGGGCACCTTCTTTTTCAGCGATTTCTTCAGCGATTCTGTACATACCGCTTTTACACAGGACGCATGTTAAACGAATGGGCGCGTCTTCAATGCATTTTTTGAGGTATTCTCCGTATCCTGCTGCGTAAAATTTAATGGGTGTTGGTGAGTATTCATTGAGCTTGTCAACAATTTTAAGCACTTTTTCATTGGATTTTCCAGTGTAGGGGTAGTTGTTGAAATGGAGCGCTATAACTTCAACACCCCTTTTCATCATTAAAAATGCTGCAACTGGAGAATCAATACCTCCTGATAAAAGTGCAATAACTTTACCCTGGGTTCCAATAGGAAGACCGCCTATTCCTTGAATCTTTTCATGGTAAATATAAGTTTTGTTATCTCTAACTTCCACAAAAAGCTCGAAGTCAGGGTTACTTAAATTGACAGGTGCACCTGTAGCTTTAACCACCACTGAACCGCAGAACCCTGCCATTTCATGGCTTGAAAATTCATGTGTTCCTACTCTTCTGCATCTTATTGCAAATGAGTTTTCTTTTGAAAATGAACCTTCAGATATTAAATTTTCCACATATTCGTTGACGGTTTCTTCAATAATGTTAAAATCAGTCTCTGTAGATACTGCCGGGCTGAATGATACTACACCCATTGTTTTACTCAATACTTCGCATGCTTCATTAAAATTTTCAGGATATAGAAATACCCTGCCCTGGTTTATATCTATTTCACATTTTAATTTACGTTTTATATTAGATATGAGCTTGTTTTCAAACCTGCGCCTTACTTTAGGGCTTTTAACACCAATTTCCCCATATCTTACAATTATAAGATCATAATCCATTAAAATTCCTCCAGTTTTAAAAATAATTTGTTATAATTGAATATTCACTTTCATAATCTTTATTTTGCAATATTAACTATTTTATGGGCTTTAATCAAAATTACTATTAATTTAAAGAAATTAATTTAGATACTGATTGATTGTTTTTCATTTAAGTTAGGATATTTATGAAATTTAAAATTTGTTCTGAATTTTAAATTAAAAGAACAATTTAAATTTATTAGTGGGCTTATATTTGGAATTCTAAATATAAAAAGTAAATTAAGAAAAATTAAAAGTGTTTTTATTTTCACTGTTTGAAATTGTTAAGCTCTTGAAAGTGCTTTATCTAGATCTTCAATTAAATCATCTGTATCTTCAAGTCCAATAGACAATCTGATTAGGTCATCTGTAATTCCTGCATTTTTACGCCCTTCTTCGCCCATTGAAGCGTGGCTCATTGAAGCGGCATGTTCAACAAGCGAATCTGCCCCACCAAGTGATTCAGCAAGTGCAAACAGGTTAAGGCCTCTTAAAAAGGTCCCTATGTTAGAATTAGTTTTAAATGATACAACTCCTCCGAATCCTTTCATCTGTCTTTTAGCAATTTCATGTCCTTTATGGGAGGGAAGTCCTGGATAAAAGACTTTGCTAACTTTTGGATGGTCCTGCAAATATTCAGCAACTGCTATGGCATTTGAGGCATGTTTTTCCATTCTAAGGGGCAGTGTTTTCAACCCTCTTAGAACAAGCCATGCATCAAAAGGTGCTTCACCTGTTCCAAGCCCATTTAGCTGGAAATGGACATCTTCTGCCAGTTTATCTGTTGTAGTAACTATTGCGCCTCCAATTACATCACAGTGCCCGTTTACGTATTTTGTCGTGGAGTGCAGTACAAGATCGATTCCAAACTCAATAGGCCTTAGGAAATAAGGACTTGAAAAGGTGTTATCTGTAAGTGTAAGTATATCATGTTCTTTTGCAATTTTTGAAATCATTTCAAGATCAGTAATATTGAGTAATGGGTTTGATGGAGTTTCAGTCCATATCAGTTTAGTATTAGGTTTAACTGCATCTAGAATTTTTTCTTCATTATCAAGCCTTAAAAATGTAAATTCGAGCCCAAATTTGGTCATTATTTCTGAAAAGAGCCTATAAGTCCCACCATAACAATCATCACAAACTATTACATGATCTCCTGCTTTCAGGAAGTGTATGGCAGTTGTAATTGCAGCCATCCCGCTTGCAAATGCAAATCCTGCATTGCCTCCTTCCAGTGCTGCAAGTGCATCTTCCAGAGCTTTTCTTGTTGGATTACTTGTCCTGGTGTAATCATGTTCTTTAGGCTTCCCTAAGTCATCAAAGATGAAATTGGAAGTCTGCCATATTGGAGTGGAGATTGCGCCTGTTGCTGGACACGGCTGCCTTCCAGAATGGACTGATTTCGTGTTAAACTTCATATTTTGCCTCATTTATTGGTATAAATCTATTTAATCATTTATTATTCATTTAAATAACCTGTAAAAACTGATGCTTTTGAAAATGGGTAATTATCTTCAATTATAGTAACAATTGTTATATAACGATTGTTATATATGCTTTTCGGTTTTTAAAAATATCCTTAAAAAATTAGAACCAATTGATAAGAAACATAGATATTTTCCATATTGAAATGATCATTTTTTTAATTAGATGTTTAATAAGCAAAATAATGTATTTAATCCTTGTTTTGAGAAAGATGGGAGTTATATATGAGCGCAGTAAATCTTGCATAAAATATCAGGATATAAGGGGCAATTATGAGCTCTGCAATTACAAAACCAAATATATTTGCGGATTCTATTATTTCTTGCAGTATTGGCCATCCAACTGCCACTAATCCTAAAATTACAATTATATATCCAACTAATAGTTTTTTTAAACCTATCTGCTTAATTTTTTTAGATATTTCGATCAATTTAAATGCTTCTACGAATGAACCTCCTTTAAAGGCCATATGGGGTATTGCTACAGTAAATAATACATCAAAAATGAATAATAAGAATGCTAAAAGGATTATAAGCATAATTACGATATTTTCGGGAAATGATGGTAGTCCAAAGTTTATTTGAGTAAATACTGCATCTAAAATCACAATGAAAATAATAAGCGGTATTAAAAAATATATAATTGCTATAATTATTTCATTAATCCCATGTTTAAACATAGAGATGAAATTATTTAATTTGGGAGGCTTTTTAGCCCCAGTTAAGCTTTTTTCGATAATTTTAAAAGTGTAACCTGATTCCAATATAGTTGTAATAGCTAATAACAAAAAACTCAGTAAAATAATAATTATTGTGCCAGTGATACCTAGTTTGTATCCGAAAAGCTGGTTAGAATCAAAATATCTGCTCAACAAAAAACTGCCAATTAAAATCAAAAATCCAAGTGAAAAAAGTGATTTTAAATTTAGTAATGGATATTTTGCTGAATCTATTAGTATTTCACGCATTTTCATAATTGAACATCCTTGATTACACTGTATCCAATATGATATGATTATGTTTATCAATATTTGGATTCTATAGTTGAATTTTGGGATGCCTGAGATAAAATATGCAAATATTTATTTAAAAATAAGGAAGATTAGAATGTTTGTGCGTTAAAAACATTCTTTAAATTTTATCTAATTAAGCGAACATGTGTTTTGGTTCATTTTTTTCGTTTTTATATAAATTCAGAGCATATTCTACATGGTCCCATGTTACAGAATCGGTATCTTCAGAAATTGCTTTATGGAGTGCTGTTTTTAACAACCTCTCTTTTATATCCCTTCCAGACATACCTTTACTCACATTTGCCAGCCTTTTGACGTCTACTTTCATTTCAACAGGCATGGTTTTTATATAATTTTCGAGCATGCTTTGTCTCTGGTCTTTATTTGGGATTTCAAATTCTATTTCTTCTTCAAAACGGCTCCTTATTGCAAAATCAAGCAGATGGGGATTGTTTGTCGCACCTATGGTTACTACACCGTAATTCTGGTCTATTCCATCCATTTCGGTGAGTAATGCATTTACAACCTCTGAAACGTCTCCACGAAGGGACTGGTATTTTCTATCTAGTCCAATAGCATCCATTTCATCTATAAATATGACTGAAGGGGATGATTGGGATGCAGCTTCAAAAAGCTCGTGTATTTGCCTTGCGCCATCCCCAACATGTTCTCCTATAAGCCTTGTGGCTTTTATAAGGAATAATGGAACCTTAAGCTCGTTGGAGAGGGATTTTGCAAGCATTGTTTTCCCTGTTCCTGGTTGCCCATAGAATAATACATTTCGAGGTGCCCATTCTTTAAATTTCTCAGGCTCCTGCAGGTATTTCATTATTATCTTACATTTTGTTTTTGCACGTTCCTGGCCAATTACATCATCCATTTTGACGTTGGTTTCTATTTTTTTGATTTCCTCATTTTCTTCATTTTCCATAAGGAATATTGAGGTATTTTCAGTTATTTTGGAATTATTTGGATGGGCCTTTATTATTTTAAATGCGTAATCCGGTAATAATTTTTGATCAAAGAGAAAAGAGCCTTCGCAAACTTCATAACCTTCCCATTGTTCCCTTGCATAGAGTTCAAAAAGTTCTTTATTAACTATCTCTATCTTTGGGCTTTCAACCAGATTACATAGGAATGGATAGCCAACTGACTGCAGGACAACAACTTTGGCTTCTTTTTTAGGCCCGTTTTGACTTGTTGGCATTTTTTTCTCTACTATATATGAATCAGGCGTTACATTGTTAAATTTCACTAATACACCTTCCAGCGTTAGATATAATGTTAAAAATCAATTTTTTGTATATAAAAATTCGTAAGTTGGTTTAATTTTATACATCTTTATAGTATGGTATGTATGATTAGGAATAAAAACTTTAGCTTCAGATTGTATATAAACCTATGGGCATAAAAAACCTGAAAAATGGCTTTATTTTTTGTGTGGTGCAAAATTATTGGTTGACATTTGCTTTATTTTATCCCCTCAAAATACTGCTGTATTCTTTTTTCATTTCTAATGCATCAATATCCAGGTAAGGAGTTTCACATATTAAAGTGACATTAAATCCATTTTCTGAAATTAATTCAAGTAATGGAGTAAGGGGAGGCCCAAAGTTTGAATCATCGAGTATATGATGTTTTTTCTCACCGGCATCTGTGTATTCTATCTTTGTAAAATGACAGTGAAGTGATTTTAAATCTAATTCCTTTTCTATTTTATTGAATATCTTTGCATAATCTTCTTTGGTTTTAATAATTCCTCCAGACCGCGCATGCATGTGTGCAAAGTCTACAGTTGGGGCAAAATTATCAAAAGACCTGCATATATCTACTAGCTCGTCAAGTGAACCAAATTGTGACTTTTTACCTGTAGTTTCTGGTGCAAATGTATAATTTTTAATTCCAAGCGTTTCCATATTTTCTAAGAGTTCGGAAATAGCATCTTTACATTTTTTCATGGCTTCCTCTGGGGAATATTTTGTATAAAAACCCATGTGAAAAACTGTTCTGTATGAATTCATCCATTCTCCTGCTTTTGCAGACTGAACTAATCTTTCAACTGATTTTTTGATTGTATCCTCTTTTTGTGAGCATAAATTGATGTAGTAAGGCCCATGCATTGAAACCAAAATATCATTTTTGGCCGCATTTTCACCAAGTTCAAGCGCGGACTGTTTTGAAATTCTAACTCCATAAGTAGCTTGATATTCAAAAGCATCAAGCCCTATTTTTTTAATATAATCACAAACCTGTGTGGTTTTACCTTTGTATCCTATGGGCCTTCCTGCTGGACCGAATCTTATGTCTTGTTTCATTTAATCACTTTTTTACTGGTAGATATCGTATAAATATCATTTTTTGGCTACTTAATTTAAAATCTGTTTTTAATTTCATATTTTTTACATATTTTATTTGCCCTTTCAGCAAGGTCTTTTTGATATTTTGAGGTAGGATAAAAATTATCCCCAAATAAACGCTTTGTTTTTTCTAAAATTTCAGGGAAATTTTTTTCAATTATTTTGTAATAAACGGTCTTGCAATCATTAGTTTCTTCTCCAAATAATGTAAGTCCTGCAGTTAAAATTGAGTCAGCTCCGTAGTTTTTTGCGAGTACTACCATTTTTTCTATTTGCTTATCTGAATCAGACAAAAATGGCAGGACAGGCATGTAGCATACTCCAACCTTAAAACCTTCGTCTTTAAACTTTTTCATGGTTTCAAGCCTTTCTTTAGGTGTGGGGGCATTGGGTTCAAATATTCTGGCCAATTTTTCATCAGGGGTGGAGAAAGAAAAAGATATTATGGCTCCTCCTTTTAATTTAGGTTTTAAATCAGGGGGTAAAATTGCATTTTCATTGATCCTCTTTAAAATGTCCATATCTCTTAAAACAAGGGTAGATTTGGTTAAAATACTTACAGGGAATTTAAACCTGTTTATTATCTGGAGAATAGATCTTGTTAATTTCAATTCTTCTTCGATCTGAGGATAAGCTTCACTGGACGTTGCTAAGGCTATTAATCCATATTCTTTATTTTTTGCCCTTTTTTTGAGCTGTTTTACCAGGATATCTGGAGCATTTGCTTTGGCAGATGTTTTATGGGTGATATTTCCGCCGTAATGGCTCCCGCGAATGTAACAGTAAAGACAGTTAACCGAACACCCGTAATATGGATTTAATGTGTAATCACTTAAAAACCATGAATCTCTCTTTTTATGTTTATTGAGAATAGATTTAACATTAATTTTATTTATTTGTGGTTGTACTTCAATTTTTTGTCCGGTGTTTTCTGGCTTTTTGAAATCGTAAAGATCCATAATCATTATTGTCATTTTTTAATTAAATAAATAACCTTTAAAATTTTAACATGTTTTAGACAAGTAATGTAAATATGAACCGTATAAAACCAGTAATCGTTTAAATTGACCATAAAAGTATTTAAAACGAATAAGCATCTATTGGGAATAAAAATTGAAATAATATTAAAATAAGCTTCAAAAATGAATTTTAAAAGAATATAAGTAAATTATCTGGAGTTAATATGGGTCCCAGTTTTTGATTTCTTTATACTCTGGAAAGTCTCCATATGGATATTTATTAAACATTTGTCCCCATTCGGTCTTTTTAAATTCTTTTATTTTCTTTTTTCCTGTCGTTGGGTACCATAGTTTGTCATGGTAGAATTCGGACGCAAAAATGAATGTTTTAAATATGGGGGAGTTAAATAGCAGGTGGTGCAGCCATTTGATGTTCATGGTGCTTTTTCTTATTCTTTGATCCCACTTTACAACTGGGCTCCTGCTTGTTTCAAATTTGAAGTTTAGATTTTTCAGATCTCCATTATCCATTCCCACTATTTCGATCTGGTCAACATCTCCTATTCCAAGGCCTCTGTCGTGTGCTGTTTTGATGTAATTTATTTTTAGTGGGTCGAAGCCCATTATTTTAGCTGCAATGGCATCGATTGCAACCTGATCTTCACTGGCAAGGATGATGTTTCCGCAGTATGGTTCCATTGTTCTTGGTCCTGCGCCATTTCCGCAAACTCCTCCATCCATAACTGAGAAGATTCCGTTATGGATTTCTTTTTGAATTGCCAGTAAATCGACAAGGACCTCATGTATCTTTTTATGGGCATGATGCCTGTATTTGGGAATTAATCCACCAAAAGCATTTTTCATAGCCCCTGTAGTTGTGGTGTGGCCGTGGGTTTTTACTGTTGGGAAATGGACTACATTAGAACCGTAAAACATTTTTGGGACTAACACTTCGCCGAATATGTCGTTCATTGCAAGCATTTCTGATTTAGGTTTATGAGTTTCCCATTCTACGTCTGTTAATGGTTGAAAATCTATTTCATTCTCCTTTAATAGAGGTAACCATTTGTTGTAGTATGCTCCTTTCCATGGGTGAGTTACCACAGTCTGGTTCTCTACAGCTACAATATCCTTGTAATCGTCTTTTTTTAATGTATTTAAAACCCCTTCAAGCTGCCATGGGGGAGTTGAACATGCAGGGTAGTAGAGTGTCCATGAAAGGTTGAGCTTTAAAACTGTTTTGTCCTGTTTTGATAATGATTTTTCATAATCTGTAAGATGCATTAATTTGTAATAATCATCAATTACTGTTTCTGGTGATGTTTTAAGTAAAGCGACTTTTGACATGTTATTCACTTCAGTTTTTATTATCTATATCTTTTTTCCCAATTATACCAATTTTATATATTAAATCAAATTATATTTTTAGTCTTTATCCATATAATTCCCACTTTGTTGAACGTCTGGGGGTAATTGAGAAGAGAATTCCTTTAAATTTTTGGTTAAATTTTCTGCATCTTGAGGATCAATTGCATAAAAAGAAACAGTATCCATAAAACAGGTTATTCTATTGGTGATCCTCCATTGCCCTACTTTAATCCAATCAGAAGGTATTCCTCCTGTTAAATATTTTCTATATAAATCTTCATATACTATAATTACTTTAACATGGTTTTGATGTGTAATATTATCAATATCTTTTATGGTGTAGTTCTCATTTAAAATTGCTTTAGAAACGTTTAATCCACTTAATCCTAGTAGATCTACTGATTTTATATCTGTAACATAATTTACTGCACCCACATCATTTAAAGAAACTGCATCTCCTCTATAATACTTCTGTATAAACAGGCCCATCTGGTACTGTTGATCGTAGACATTATGGGTAGCTGTAGGGACCTCATTGAATGAAAAATACCCTCTTCCCACGAGGGAGACGAATAACACGAATATTATGAGGATTAATGTTAAATTTTTAGAAATCAATTTTGTATCCCATTTTGGAACTGCAGGCAAGTATTCATTTATACCAATTGCAATTGTTAGAATTCCTAAAGCTATAAGATACGCTTCGTAACGGTAGAACCAGCCTGTTCGTGCTGCGATCATATGTAATGTGGCAGTGCCTATAAATATGGTAAGTAGAATATTTGGAGCATTCCATAAAACCTTTTTTTCGAAACGGAAAATTAACAGCCCAACTGCCAAAATCAAGGGAATAAATATAAATAAATTTTGAATATTTAGAAAATTATTCACAAGCAGAACTATGCCATTTAATGAAAAAGCTTGAGTTTTAGCCTCAACAAAAATAGTTTTAGTTATAAGTGAATTAGGCAGAAAAAACCATCCATTCATAGTAGAATATATTCCATATGCAAATACGGGGATCATACTGGTACCCAATATAGATAAAGATTTCCAATACTCTTTTTTAATAAAAAACATAGCTGCAATAATTAAAACTACAATTAAATCTTCATAACGTACTGCAACAACCATGGATGCTAAGATTAAAAGTATATAATATTTAAACGTGCTTGGTTTATCTTCACAAAGTACCTGGGTGCTGATAAAAGCAAATAAAACAACTAGCACTATCTGGAGAATATGCTCCATGCCTGTAAATGCAAGTGCCGGAATTGGAGTAAAAAATATTAAAAACAGCAAAAAAATCAGGTTGTACATGGGTTGCATTTTATAGTATTTAAATATGGAGTATGCTATGAAAATAAAAATTGTGGCGAATGTAATGTTTAATATGAAAGGAATGAATACATTTATTCCAAATAAAGAATAGGCCAGAAATAACACTATTATCCAGAGGGGCGACGATGAAGAGGATGTAAAACCATATTTATCTACACCCCACACGCCGTGTAAAATTAGATTTTTGGCCATTGCCATGTGAATATAAGGGTCATCAAGTACATATGTGAAAATTCCTTGATTTATAGTAATGGATTCTCTAAATAGTATGAGTATAGTTATCCATAGCACAGCAACAGCGATTATAAATGGTAAATACTTTGATATACTGGAGAACTTAAGCTTCATAATAATTTTTATTCATAATTTAACTATTTATATTTATTTTCCCATGATCTTCTTTTTAAAGATGAAATGTATCAAGAACCCTAAAATTGCCCCGAACCAGAGCGTTCCGAACCTTATTATTATGGCTACACCTATAGAATCTACTGATGTTAATCCAAAGTACTGTAGCATTCCTGAAATTGTGGCTTCTGCAATTCCAAGACCTCCTGGAATCATGCTTATTGCGCCAATTAATGATGCGAAGCTGAATACAAATGTTGATAAGATTAAGTTGAGTGATTGTCCAAATCCTATTATTACGAAGTAAAGTGCAAGGCATTCAAAGAACCATGCAAATGCACTTAAAAATGATAGTCCTACTATATTTTTGGGATGCATTAACTGTAGGAATGTGGCGTGCATGGTTTTGATATCTTTGGAATATTTTCCGGCTCGCTTCTCAAGTATGGAAATGAATATGCCTGAAATTTTTTCAGATCTTATGGCTATGAAGAATACTGCAAATATTAAAAGCAGTGCTGCTAAAATATAGATTCCATCTTTATAATACAGAATTCCAAGTAGAGAAAGTATAACTAATCCAATTACATCTGTAACTCTATCAGTAATCACAACGGGAACTGTTTTACTTAGTTTTTCTCCGTTTATGTCTCGTATTAACCAGCCTTTCCATATTTCTCCTACTTTGGCAGGAGTTATGATCATTCCCATTCCACTGAAGAATATAAATAAATTATCTTTAAGTTTTAAGTGGACGGCTGCGCTTTTTAAAAAGAGACTCCACTTTAAAAAACGGACAAGATATGCTATCAAAACTAGAATAAGCATTAATGGAATGAAAACCCAGTTAAATTTTTCAATTGCAGTTAACAGGCTTCCAAAATCTGCATATATACCCATTATAAGGTAAACAACAACTGCAAATAGGATAACCAGCCAAACTTTGTTATTTTCCATACTTCAGCACCTGATTGTTATTAGAAACACACTGTAACTATTTTTCATGTATTAGAAATGTTTTTTCCATATTTTTAACATTTTAGTAAAAACATGATTCAAATTGGTCGATGTTTTACCAAACACCTGTAAATTATTTTTTAATATAGCTTCATAAATGTCATCTGTTTCTACTATTATGCCTGCATGCCCGATTTCATTTGCAAAATGAGCATCACTCCCTCCAGTTACTCCTAATTTATATTTTTTTGCAAATTTACTGGCATTATCATTATATTTCTTTTTAACGCAGCGTGAATTAAATATTTCAATGTTATCAATATATTTAACGTCCTCTTTGGCAGGGAATGAAGCATATCTCCATTCGTCAAAGGGGTGGGGAAGGACCACTATGCCGTTTTGCGCTTTAATTTCTTCTATAACATCATAAAAATCCTTAGATTTTATTTCTTCAGATAAAAATAACCCAATCACTTCTCCTTTAGTTGTCATAACTTCTGAACCGATTATAACCTTAAAATCATCTGTTTCATATTTTTTTGCTTCTAATCCTCCTTTTATGGTATTGTGATCCGTAACGGCAATACCATCTAGGCCTTTTTTAACGGCAACTTTAATGATCTTTCGAGGATCAAGAATTCCATCTGAAGAATATTTTGAATGAGAGTGAAGATCGTATTTCATTTTAGGCTCCTAATTGTTTAATATTGTTCCGGCCCGTTAAAGACCAGTTCATTATTCTTTATTTGAGTTCCATTAATGTCGGAATAGTATAATTTTAGGCCATCTGGTAAATTTATAGTTTTTACAGGGATTTGTGATGTTATCTGGGGGAAATATGTGGATTGGTTACTGATTACCCATATTATTTTTTGTGTGGAACTATTAACTGGGATTTTAAATATATTGGATGCTAACCATGTGTTTGTATGGTTTTTAGCATACCATTCTGAAGTTATAAAATGATCTGCCTCAATTAAGTAATAGACTTGATAATCTGGCAGGTAATACATTGCTTTTCTCCAATTAAACCCTTCATTCTCGCGGGTAATTTCTCCTATTACTATTATTGTATTGCTGGAATTAGAACCGGGTACATGGGATATGGCATTGAGGTAGGTTTGGGTACTCTGGTCATCAGCGTTAATTTTTTCGTGGGTAGACATAAATCCCATGTCTAATATCCATAAAACTTGATCCTGTATGGATAAATTACCTAAATCACTTATTGGAGTTTCCCACAGTTTTTCTTCATTTACATTGTAGGGGACTGTAAAATATGCTATATTAAACAGGATGATTAAGGAGAGTATTATTGTAAGGCATTTTTTGGGGCTGTATTTCTTAAATCTTGAACTTAAATTGTAAGACAGTTCTTTAACAAAATATGCTAATATAATGGCCAATACAGGGATGAATACGAGCATGTATCCTGGTTTAGCTATATGTATAAGTAGATACATGATGGAAGTAGGTAAAAACCATAGTATAAGGAATATAACTCTATAATCCTTTATATTTTCGCGGAATACATGTTTTGGTCCTTTTCCAACGTATTTAGTGAACAATGCCATTATAATAATTCCGGAATAGGTTAAAGCAAGTCCTAACCATGTAACATAGGAACCAACTGCTGTGAGTTTATTAATAATGGTCGATCCAAAGAGTATGGAGGATCGGGGAAATGCTATTTTATACAATGTGCTTGAAGCCTGGGAGTATTGTTCAATACCTCCTGAAAATATCATTGTTGGAATAACCCATACTAAGACAGAAGGGATTAGCACTATAATCGCTTTTAATAGTCTATTTGGATCTCTTTTATGGTAAAATGCACAAAAGAACCATAATGGGAACATATAAATGATTAAATCTTGTCTGAAGCCTCCTGCTAAGCCTAAAGCAATGATGGAAGGATAGAAAAATTTTTCTTTTCCTCTAAATACTTGATATGATAAGTAAGCAACAATGGTGGCAAGAAACGCCTGAGTTGGATAAATTGTAGATATTTCTCCATAGTACCAGAATAATGGATTAAATATGAGCAGTAATGCGGCTATAACTGCAAACTGTCTTGAAAACATTTGTTTAGCGAGGAAATAAATTAATATGACTGTAATAATGCTAAACACAATACTGATAAATATCATTGTAGTGTTGGGGTCATTGAATATGGTGTTTATCACTCTTCCAAGGCCTATATAAAATATATAACCTGGAGGGTGGGGTTGATGATGTACAATGTCAAATTTCTCAAATCCAAGTGCATAATTTACAGAATCCCATTCGTATAAGTATTTGCTTACAAAAGGAATTCTTGTTATCACTATTAAAAGAGTTAAAATCGCTGAAATGATGATATCAATTTTTTTTGAACTGTAGTGATTTAAATGAAATTTATCCAACATGATTAAAATACTCCTAGAAATCGAGATATTGAACTTCCATATAGTATGACTATAACTAAAACTGCCCATAGTATCATGCTGAGTAGCATTCCTTTGTCTTTAAACAGCATTTCTGGCTCTCCGCCAAAATTTTCAGCATGGACCATGTATATATATCTAAAGAGGCCGTAAAATGCAAATGGAATAGTAACCATTATGTATATTTTGCCTGTAAAGAATGTATAAATGGAATAAGACATAATTAAAGCACTGGTAGTTATATTCATCATCTGATCAAGCATTTCAGTTGAGTATCCGTCCAGGATTTTACGATGATTCCCCGCATTCTTTCCAAGTACAACCAGCTCATGTCTTCGTTTTCCAATTGCTAAAAATAATGCAAGAAGGAATGCACAAATTATAAGCCATGGTGATACAAGCACCCCCACTGCTGCACATCCTGCAATGGCTCTTATAACAAAACCTACAGAAATTACCATCATATCTACTATGGCAAGCTGTTTCAAGAACAGGGAGTAAATTAATATTAACAGGAAAAAAGTTACTGCTGAAGCTAAAAACCAGATATTAATTAAATATGAAACTCCAAAGGCCACAATAATCAATATAATTGCAGATATCCATGCGTCTCTTGTTTTTAATTTGCCTGATGCAATTGGTCTATTACGCTTTTTAGGATGATTTTTATCTTTGTCAACATCGATAATATCATTTATTATATATAAGCACCCTGAAATCACGCAGAAGACTGCAAATGCAGCAATAGCATCAACCCAAAGATTTAAATCTAAAAGTTTTAGAGAAAAAACAATTCCAATGAATATGACTAAATTTTTATACCACTGTTTCGGACGCATTGCAATTATGAGTTCTTTTATCATTATATCACTGTAAGTCTAGAATATCCTTTTTAAGATTTATCAAATAATTTAGCAACTAATTTATTATAGATATAGTTAATTTATTCTAATAGTATGCCTATTCAAAAAGAAAGCAATAGTTACAGGACTAACTATGGCACGTTTTCATTGTTAAATGTTTACAAATAAAATAAAAATTTAAGGGAATTATATCCTTTATATTAAAGAATTCCCATAGCTTTATTAGTTTTTTGGATTGATTTAGAAGGATCATCTTCCATCTCAAGCATAGCTCTTATTGCGTCTACGTTTTCAGGAACTACGTCTGATTCCTGGTGAATTGCCTGCATGTAATAGAGTTCTCCATCAACGATATTTAAAGACTCTTCCCAGACGCCTATCTCAAATAAATCGTTCCTTGAACGCCCTAAATCTTTAGCGTATTCCATAAATCCTGCTGTTGAGGTAAGACCTTCTCCAGCTTTAAGGAGCAAAACCCTTGGAGTTTCATTCAGTTTTTCTTTTATGTCATCTACACTGACTGAAGATTCAAGCTCAACCATCAGGTTGTGCTGGTGCATTAAGGTTGTAGGTACAAGTAATGCCATTGTGGTTATGTTAAGATCGTACATTACAGTTTGGACATCAGGTCCGTGGTGTGATGGTACTGTTGGCGGGTTTGGAACTATAGCGTTGATAGGTCCCTTTTTAACCTGTCCTGGATCGGCACCTCTCCTTACCATAACCGCCCTTACTTTTTTAATTCCACATAAATCATTTATTGGATTTAAAGTCCTGCAAAGTCCTGTAGTGTTACAGGATACCACTCTTGCATAATCTTTACCTATTACATCGTTATAATTTGAGAATGAATTAAATGAGAGTCCTATCTGGTCGTGTTTTTCTCCACCCTGGAATATTGCTTTTAACCCCATTTTTTCGTATGTTCCTTCCTTATTTTTAGCTCCAATTCCTTCAGGAGTACAATCGACCACTATGTCCAGTTTTTCAAGTAGTTCGTCTGCAGTTCCAGTTACTTTGATGCCTGCTTCTTCAAAGGAACTTTCTCTTTCAGGAACACTTATATAGAGATCATAACCTTTTTCCACAGCCATGCGGGCTTCAAAATCAGGGCTTCGCTTGGTAACTCCAACAATTTTCATATCATCCTGGGCAGAAACAGCATCTGCTACTCTTTTACCTATTGTTCCATATCCATTTATACCAACAGATTTCATAAATTGACCTCCTTGTTTGCAAGTTCTGCAATGATGCCTTCAAGATATATCATTGTTGATATCTCAAAGAGGGCACCGAAAGGTGTTAAGGGCTCATATTCGCCTGATACTCTCCTTTCTATATAATTTTTAGTTTTTGCTTTTATTCTACCGGGTATTTCAATTACAACATCGGATATCTGGGCAAGCGGGGAATCACGAAAAGAAGTTATGGATATAATTTTTGCACCAATATCTGCTGCTTTTTTTGCAATACTTAAAGTTGGTTCCGTTTCCCCAGATCCGGAAATAGCTATGAGAATGTTCCCTTCATTGATCTCGGGAACTATAGTTTCACTAATAACAAAAACATCCCGGCGGATTTCACTAAGTCTTGAAGCAAAAGCTTTTCCTACAAGCTCTGATTCTCCAAAACCACATATAAATACTTTAGAAGCCTCACGTAAATATTTTTCCATGAGTATTCTAGCATCATCATCGATATCCATGGATTTCACATGTGACGTTATCTCTTCAAGTACGAGCCTCAACATAAAAACACCAGTTTTACATCTTCTAGTATATTTTTTGGCATTATAAATATTTATGATTTCATATTTGTTTTATTTATGCTGCAATCAAAACAGATAAATCAAATTAGTTTAATTCTCAAATATATCATTTAAACCAGATATTAATTTGAATAGTCTCAAAAGGGGAATGATTTATAACATGATTTGGATGTTATGTTTTTTAAATTAATTTAAATATAAAATCAAAAAAAGAACAATGTATTTGCCTGTTGTCTATTTAAACAGAATTTAATTAATTATCTAAATAAGCAGTAAAATTATGTTGTTTAATTTTTGGAGGATGTATCTAAATTATTTAACCAGAACATTCTTTAAAGAAGGGTTCTCGATTTTGTACTGCATCTAAAAATATTTTTTTGAGCTCTTCATCGGAATATCCCTGTCTCATTGGTTCTATTAGATCAACTAAATTATCGTTTCGAAGTAAGCATGGTTTAATTTTACCGTCCGGTGTTATCCTAATTCGGGTACAATTTTTGCAGAATTCAGTGTTGTCCATTGGTTTTACAACTTCGATTTCACCATCTTCAATGAAATATTTTTTCCTGTCCTGCATAAACTGCCTTGTTTTAACTTCATCTGCTTTTTGGGTAAGTTCTTCCTCTAATTCGTCCATTTTAAAATGATATTCACTGAAAAATCTAGAGCTGGATTGGTTATCTGCCTTTAAAAGCTCTATAAGTTGAAGTATTGAATTATTCTCCTTACAGAACTGGAACATGTCCCAGATTTCATGGTCATTTATTCCTTTCATGACCACCATGTTCACCTTGACAGGATAAAGTCCTGCTTCCGACGCTTTTTTAATCCCGTCCTTGGCTTTTTCAATGTAATCTCGTTTAGTTATAAACTTATAAGTTTCAGGATTAAGTGTATCAAAACTTACATTAACTCGATTAAGGCCTGCAGCTTTTAACCCTTTGGCATATTTTCCAAGGAGAGTTCCATTAGTTGTTATGGCTATATCTTTAAATCCAACAGCCGCTATTTTTTCAACAATTTCCACGATATCATTTCTTATTAACGGTTCTCCGCCTGAAAGCCTGATTTTTCGAACGCCAGTATCTGCTGCTATTTTTGAAACTCTGTAGATCTCGTCAGGAGTCATTTCATAGCTCTGTGGGAGTATGCCATCGTGATGGCAGTAAAAGCATCTAACGTTACATCGGTTGGTTATTGAAATTCTAAGAGAGAATACCGGTCTTTCAAATTTATCGATTGCTGGCATGTTTATCAACGGTTGAATTTTTTTTATAGAATTAAAATAATTGAGTTGAAATCTAATTTATTGTTTTTGGTTAATCGTTATCAAAGTTGATTTAAAAAATAAAAAAAAGGGGACAAAAGTTTGCACTCAAATACATTGTATTTTTAAGCCCCTCTATCTTAGAAGAAACCTTCTAAGTTACATTGAGTCCAGTTTTTCTGGGAAATATGTGTCTACAACATATTCCAGACCATATTTTGAAAAAGACTGCTGTTCTGCTTTTTTCCCGATTTTAAGCATCTTTTTAATTTCATTCTGCCAGAATTCATTTTTATATCTTGGATCTTTGGCAAGTTCTTTAAGCCTTAAAACATCTATATCTTTCAATGGATCAGTTGGAAGGTCGTAGTTTATTATATCGCTTGCAGTTACCCCCATAAATTTAGCATCAGGTGTTGCAAGGTCGTGGTTAACATGTGCCAGTTTTGCACTTCCAGAAATTATAACCATGGCGATGTGAAATCCCCATGGGTCTCCGTCGTTACAAATATAAACTGGTAAATGTAGCTCTTCGTTAACTCTTTTAAGGAATCTTCTTGTTGCTCTTGCAGCTTGACCTTTTAATCCAACGATTAAAGTGTCAAATTTTTTGTAAGCTTTTTCCTGAACCATCCTGTGGAACATCCCCATGGTTTCCACTGCAATTACCCGCTGGACATCATGATCTACAAATTCAACATCGTCAATGGTTGGAGATATGGAGTATCCTGATTTCCCTGATTTAGCGGCGTTGATTTCAACATCATCATCTTTTATAGTGATGTTACCATAAACAGATGCGCCGTCCTCTTCAGGCATCAGTCCAAGATCTTCACGAGCTATTCCCAAGGTAACTTCTAAATCTTCACCTATAAGGTTAGATTCGTCCTGACTTCCAAAATCAACATCCCAACCTTCTGAAACGTAATACATTTCCCTTATGGTGGCTGTTTTTTGGGTTTCCACCAGACCTTTACAGAAGTTGGCCATGCTGACCATTTGGGCAACTTTTTTGATCTGTTTCACGTTTCCGAGGGATCGCTGCCCATATCGGTCACCAAGGACATAATAACGTTTATCCTGATCGTAAACTATGTTGGATGTACCTCTTGAAGGAACCTTTACTGCAGGAACCGTGTTTTTCTCAACGTCGTCTATTATTGTATTTCCTAAGCCTTTTAATTTAGCCAGGGTAAAATCTCGTCTATTCATCATCAGTGGCACCGCCTAAAATTCCCGCATTTCTTGTGACTTTTTTCATAACTTCTATATATTCTGGAACATCCCTTTCTGCAAGGATTGCAGCTTCTTTGAGTACAACGGGTACCAACGTTTCAAATACCTTGGCACGCATTGCTTCTTCTTTAGCAGCTCTTTTCGCATTCAGATACTTTTGTAAGCTCCTTGCAATTTTCATTGTAGCCTGCCTTACTTCCTGCATTATCTCAGCTTCAGGAGCAACACTCTGCTTTCCTGTAGACATATACGGCACGTGGGTTGAAACAATATTTACAAATACTGTTATTGGGGCATTTTCAAGGTCTCTTATACCGTAACGCTTCCAATCTATACTTTTTAAAGCTTCAGTTATACCACAGCTTCCCTGATCGAATGTAAGTGGAACTCTGTTTGCAAAACGCATGATTTCTGCCTTTTTCTGCTCACCCACAACTCTTCCTGATTTTCCACCGTAGGCAAGTCCTGCTTCTATAACGAAGGATACACCACCTTTATATGTTTTAGGTTTCCGGGTTATAGTTTTTACATATTCTGGCTCTAATATTTCTATCATACCTTTTTCAACTTGTTCTTGACCTATTGGGATTAATCCTGCTGTTGGAGGAGCCATGAAGTCCATTGACTGGAACAGTTCAACGATTTTTTCTGCTTCTTCCCATTTCATGTCTTTAGGGCGCTTGTTGAAATCAATTCCAGTTATTTCTTCAAGTTCGTCTACCCTTTTATTGGACATTCTTGAAAGAGAACTTGTAAGCATACTTCTGAACCGTCTTTTATCGGTATGTTTTGCCATAAAGATTAGATCATCTGCAGTTACTCCTTTTGGATGAGGGAGTACTTCTTTTGGCATTGGTGGTATCTCATCTGTTGCTCTATCAAAGATATACCTGCCGCCGGTTGGATCTTTAAACACGATTTTAGCGTGCGGGTTTGCAATCATGGTTCTTCTTATGTATTCAAATGCTCCCTGTTCACTTAGAGAGTAGGAAACATCTTTAAAGTGAAGTTCCATGCTTACGCCGGTTGAATCTAATTCAATTTCTTTACGGTCTAATATGAGCCCCTGGTTTGTTTTGACGTCCATTTTGACCGTCATTTCCACCCCTTTGATTTTGTCTCCTTCTTTGTATCCTGACCTTATTTTAACAGGTTGTCCTGTGGTCATTTGAGATAATAAAACACATCCACTACAACCTAACCCTTGCTGTCCTCTTGATTGGATATTTCTAAATTTAGAACCAGCAAACATGGTACAGAATACCTTGGTGATGAAAGGTTCTGGGATACCGGGCCCGTTATCCTGATGACGTAAAATATAATGATCTTTATCTACTCTTTTGAGATCTATTACCATTTCTGGTAAAATTCCTGCTTCTTCAGCAGCATCAATACTGTTTGTGATCAGTTCGTGGAAAACTATTGTTAGTGATCGTATTTTACCAGAAAAACCGAGCATTTGTTTGTTTCTTCTGAAAAATTCTGATGGAGTAAGCTCTTTGAATTCTTCAAAGATTTCTGATGCTTCTCTTTCTGCAGATATTTCTTTTTGCAAAGACGCGTTTGTTTCCAAATTTAGCCTCCTTAATTAATGTTTTAGGTTTTATTTATTTTTGTTTGAATCGTGAAAATTGAGTGATGAGTTTATTCTTTGAGTACAATATTCTCAAATTCTCTTCTTTTAAGTTCTTGTTTCTTCTTTTCTAAAAATGAGTAAACACTTTTATGTCTTACGCCATTTAGAATCATTTCAATTGCTTCTTTTGCAATTTGTATTCTTTCCATGTCTCCAATTAGAGAAACCGTTTTACCATATACAGAAACATCTACATCGGTCATTTCTTTAATTATTTCTTTTGTCCTTCCTTCTCTACCGATTATTCTTCCTTTCTGTCTCAGTATTGCTTTTTTTGATTTCCCAACGAAATCCTGTAAATTGATTATGTCAAGAATAAATTCATCGTCAAGTAATTTAAAAGCTGTTTCGGGGCTAAAGCCTCTGCCTATAGCTTTTACAATGTATCTAGTCTTCCAAACAGATAATGGATCTTCCATTTCATCTGTTGGGGTAATGGTGATACTCCCAGTTTCACTTTCAATATCCAGCTCTGTTTTAGTCATTTTTTCAATGTGTTCTTTTGTAGTACCGTCTTTTCCAATTAGGACCCCTACTCTTTCCTTGGGGATCTTAAGATATTCAGTGTTGGGCATAATATTCACCTCAAAAATGTTCCATTTTTTGTGTTCAGGAAATATTATCAAAAATCTCTAATTTTTGCATACTATCTATTTCCTCAACATCCAAAATCTGTCAAAATCTTCGATTTTGATGTTTGCAAAAACCTACGGTTTTTGCATGCCGTGAAAATTTTCAATTCTCAAAACTGAAAAGTTTTGAGTTTACGAATTTTCAATTCGTAATTCTAGCAAATTTCATTTGCGAGTTTGAAAATCGAAACATGAAAAAATCTTTGATTTTTTCTGCCCCAAAATCGAAGCTGACAAACATAAAATGTTTGTCGCGTCAAAATTATAAATTTTGACAGATTTTGAGGGATTTTCAATTTTCGCTGGCTTCGATTTGGGCCGTCGAACACTTGTGTTCGGCATCGAAAATTTATGATTTTCGAAAGGTTCAGAAAAATCTCTAAAGATATTTTTCCTTAATCTCAAATTTTATGTTCAGTATGGCATATAATATACTTTTCTATGATTTTAAATCTATAATTTCGCTTTTAATTTCTTCTGCAGATATTTTAACGCCTAATTTCTTAAAATCTTTAGCGATATTTTCTATATCTCTATTTAAAAGCTCTTCTGCAATGGGATGATCCTTGGTCATTCCCTGGGATATATCAATAATTACGGGTTCGTTATCTTGAATTAAAATATTGTAGCTTGAAAGATCGCCATGTACAAGCCCTGCTTTTTTATATAAAAGTTTCATATTGTTGATTACTTTATTTAGAAGTTCTTCAGGGCTTTTAATAGTGGAATGTCTCATTGGGAGTGCTGCATCTCCTTCTTCATCTCCAATATACTCCATTACGAGTATGTTGTTTTTAGCCACAATTGGTTTTGGTACTTTAACTCCAGCGTCATCAGCCCTTTGAAGATTCCTAAACTCCTTATTAACCCATGCATTTATAAGCTGGCGTTTGTTTGTAGTTCTTACGCGGAATCGAGGATCTCCCTGGATGTATGTCTGCATTTTTTTAAAATCAGATGTGGTAACTCTGTAAATTTTGACAGCTACAAAATTATCATTCTTATCTATACCTGTAAATACATTGGCTTCTTTTCCAGTGCTTATTGCTCCATTCAACCTGTGAATATAACCCTCATTTGCGAGTTTGTAAAGTGTTTTAAGAGTTATTCTATCAAATACTTCGCTTCCAACGCGTTTATCCTCAACGCTCTTAAGTCTTTTTTCAGATAACATTTTCTGTAAAATGTCATCTGCTTTTGATATTTTAGAATCCATTTGGCCCCGCAAATATTTTTTCAGCTGTTTACTATAAAATTAAAATGAAGCATAAATCATCGCTAAATCATGAATTAAAATGTATTAGAGATTATAAGTTAAGATAACCCCTACGTTCAAGCCAGTTTGCTTCTGTTCTTGTATATCTCCATATGACGTCTGCTTTTTCATCACTCTGGAATTCCCATGGTTTAACAAGAACTACATCTCCTTCCCGTATCCATATCCTTTTTTTCATTTTTCCAGGTATTCTGGAAAGCCTTATTTTTCCATCGGCACATCTGACTTTTAATTTTCCGTGACCCAATATCTGTTCAACAACACCTGGTATTTCTCCTTTTCTTGGAGACCTTACTCTTCTAACCTGTTGTGTATCTTGTCCATGTCCTCTACCTCTGTTCAAATACTCTCCTCCTTAGTTGAAAATTTTCTGATTTTTGTAGTACATAATAAATAAGATGAACAATGTATAAATACTAATTATATTGTTTAATCACTTTTTGATTAACCTGGTAATCATGGTTTTACGAGTCTAAAAATATTAGATTTTTAAATAGTCGTGTTTTATACGATCAATAATGAAATTACAGGTTTATCAAGTATTTTTTGATAAATTAAGCAATCTTATTAGTAAAATAATCATCTATTTCCTGCTATAGGTTATATGTGTATTATAGTATATAAAATAGTCTATTAAAATTATTGAAATGAAAACTATTTTCATATGAAATTTTGATCGTTTTTTATAGAAAATCTAAATAATTGATTAATGCATTGTATAAAATGAATACCATATACATCTAAACAATAATTTTTACTATTATTTTATTTAAATTGAAGTGGCAACTGATAAATATATTATAAATTAATTAAATTTAGGATCAAGTAATATATTTTTTAAATGTTTTAAATCATGATATGTTCTTTGATTTAACAAAGTAGTTAAATGGAACTCAATTAAAAATAATTAATTCTGAAAATGTCGTATTTAAGTTAAATGAGAAATATTTATTAAAATTATAAGTTGAAGCCATTAATATGATGTTTTTTAAATATTTTTAATTGGTAACCCTATTTGAAAAATGATTTAAAGGGAATGTGGATTTAAAGATATTGAACTCAGAAAATTTTTATTGGATATATGTTAAATTAATATCATTAATAAAATATCTTTAAATTTTTAAAGAGAATATATCGGCGGATTTAACTTAAAAGTGATTTACATGGGAACAGAGTTTTTAAAAATAATTGATTCAGAAGACGTAAAGGGCATCATAGAAAATATGGAGATTAAACGGAAAATTGAAAAAGTACACCTAACAGATGCATATCTGAGAGTACTGGCAGAAAATGTGCACGCTGCAATTGATCTTCCGCCGTTTAACAGAGTATCACGAGATGGGTATGCAGTTAAAGCGGAGGATACATTTGGGGCTTCTGAAGATAATCCTGTAACTTTAAAATTAATCGATGCTATTGGGGCTGGAGATAAACCAGAGAAAGAAGTTGAAAAAGGAACCTGTATTGAGGTAGGAACAGGGGCTCCCGTTCCAGAGGGTGCAGATGCCGTGATAATGGTAGAATTTACAGAAAAAGTAGATGGACATGTATATATACATAAAAGCGCAGCTATTAAGCAATGGATAGCATCCAAGGGTTCTGATGTATCTGAAGGAGATTTTCTTTTAGCTTCAGGCACTCTACTTACTCATGATAAAATTGGAGTTTTAGGTGCTATAGGTATGGGGGAAGTGCCTGTTTTTAAGAAACCTAAAGTTGCAGTGATATCAACGGGAAATGAAATAATAAACTATGATGAAACGCTGGAATATGGTAAGGTATATGATATAAACTCTCAAACTATTACAAATGCAGTGAAGTCCTGTGGATGTACTCCCGTATATTCTGGAGTTGCAAAAGATGATTATGATGACATCAGAACTCGTATAGAACAGCATTTAGATGCTGATGTAATAATAACTTCTGGTGGGACTTCAGCAGGTGCAGGGGATGTACTTAAATTGGTTTTAGATGATATTGGTGAAGTCTTTGTTCATGGGATAGCTGTAAAGCCAGGTAAACCTACAATAGTCGGTAAAATTAATAATAAACCTGTTTTTGGGCTTCCAGGTTATCCTGCAGCAGCTTTAACTATTTTTCATGTTCTTGTAGCTCCATTCCTGCGAAAAATGGCTTCTGTAAGCCGTCGAAAATCAGATGTTTTGAGACTTAAATTGTCCAGGAGATACCATTCATCAAGGGGAAGGCATCAATATGTTCTTGTCAAAATAGAAAATGGGATGGCAAGTCCTATACTAAAGGATTCTGGTGCAATAACAGCTATTGCAGAAGCTGATGGATATTTTGAAGTTAAGAAAAATGTGGAACTGGTTCCGGAAGGAACTGAAGTTGAAGTTATCCTTTTAGAAAGTAAGTAATAAACTTAAATTAAATATTCAATTCTTCAGCCTGGTTAAGATAGTAATTGAATAATTTATTTCCCCATTCAATTGATTCTTCAGTTTCACTAATTAAATAACTGCTAGAATCATTTTTTAGTACTTGGGGTAAATTCAACAATATGAAGTTATCTGTAACAATTAAAATTAATTTTAAATTCCCATTTATTTTCCATAGCTTAATATTTTCTGTTATGGATATATCTTGAACCTTCAATTTTTCAATAACCTCATTTGAGTTATTATTAACTAAAATGAGATGTATATCTTCTTTTTTATTTACTACTTCAAGTTCATCATAGATAATTAAAGGGGAAATAATCCCTTTTATGACTTTAGAATCTAAAAGCAGCTCTTTAAATGGGGATTGCTTAGAAAAATCTGGAAAGGTTATGATTTTAAAACCACTTAAATCATCAATTTTTCCCATTAAATCCTCTGGAATTTCATTTATGTCATGGTTCAACCAGAAATTTTCATTTTCTTTAATTAAATAGAACGAATTTACCATGTCTATAAGAACGGTTGCTGCCATTTCTCCGGTTTGTGATAGTGAATAACTTTGGAATTCTCTAGTTATGAGATTTTTAGTTTCTAACTGGCTCATGCTGTGTAAAATAGAAGAGGATCTCATATGGACTTCATTTTTTAGATCACCTAGCTTCTTGGGTCCTTCTTTTAAACTTATGATTATTTTCGCTCGAATATCAGAGGAAGTTATAAACTTTAAATCCTCCTTTATTTCTTCATAGAGTTCGAAAATATCCTCTGGAGCCATGAATACACCTGGTTGTAATTATATTTATACTACTTTGTATGTTTTTACTTATTTTTACTCATTTAAAATAGTTTGTAATGTACGAAATTGTGTTAAATTTTTTAAAACGGTTTATAATTAGACAAAACTACATAAATATTTTAAAATAAGTATTAAATTTATAAAATTCTAACTTTTAAACTAATTAAAATAGAATAAATGAAATTGATGTTACTTTTGAAAATGGATTAAATGTTAATCTGATTTATTTCATTTGCAATATCTGCTTCAGTTTTATTGTTTGTTTTTGTTATTGCAATAGTTTTAATTACGTTACCGCCTTTTTCTTCAATTTCTTTACTCATTGAATCAAGTGTATCTTCATATCTATTTCCGCCGAGGGTTACAAATAACATCTTTTCCTTTGATTTCTTCATTTTTCATAATAGTATTTATTGCTGGAGCTGGTTTTCCTGCCCATATGGGGTTCCTAAACATATTAGATCGTAATCTGCTGTATTTGCAGCATTTGGCTCTATGGGCGTGGTTTTCATACCTCTTGCATCAAGAGCGGCTTTAATATAACCTATAAATCTTTTTCTACATTTAAGGTCTTTAATTTCAATTATTTCAGAAGATAGTTTATCTGCAAGGGCTTTTGCAGCTGTCAAAATTTTCAATTTTGACGCGCAAAAAATTAATTTTTTGCAGTTGCAGCAGTCTTTCCAGTTCTTGAATAATACAGAACTATTGATTTCAAGTTTACAACTCCATTTATGTTTTAATTCCAACATATTTTCATATAACTAATTATAGTTATGTCTTTTTTGTAATAAATAAATTATTTTATTATCTAAGCAAAATTTATATCTTAAAATACTTTTAAAGCTTTAAAACCATATAATATATTTATTTAGCATAAAATATGGATTATAAGCACTTTATATGTATAACAGCAATGGGGATGTTTATTTATAAAAAAATAAAAAAATGAAATGGTTTAAGAAGCGAGATACTCCTTTGTTGTCTGCACTGATTTAACTGCGATATTTGAATTATTTTTTATCACGAACTCGCTTAGTCCTACATGGGAATTTGGGTTACCCCAATCGTATGTATATCCTAACCGTGTCCATGGATACTCTTTAGGGAAATATGAAGATATTATATTTTCATCGAACCATTTCTCATATGCAGGATTGACCGAGCTTGGGAAGTCCAGTTGTGCAGTTGTATCATTTATTTCGTTATCAGGTGTTGGTCTAAAAAGGTCTTTTGGATTTACCCAAACCTCTACAAAGTAATCGTCCTTTGAATCTGGGGGTAAACCTAAAAGCTGTGCAACTCTTAAGTGGATATACTGCTCGGAAATTGAATGGGATTTAAAGAAGTTTTTTATCTCAGGAACAACTGTAACCCATGTTTCGCCCCAGTATGTGGTTACATTTCCCCCAACAGGATAACTGGATTTATGCGTTGTCCATAAAACAACTAAAACTCTTTTATCGTTACCGTTCCCTTGCCATGTTAAATTGGAATTATTTTCAGTAATGGGAGTGAGGTTAGAGCTGATTTCGTTATCATCAGCGATCATAGCGTCATCGATGGCATTTGTATAAGTCTGGTTGATATCATCGGTCACTGCGAGAGTATCCGTAAAATAGGAGGTGCCCCCATTAATTGCAAGGCCTATAAGTAAACCTATAATAAAAATAGATGCTAGTAAAACATAGTCATGACTTTTGTCCATAAAAACACCTCATGTCGGAGTTGATCTTATTTGAACATATGCCATATATATTAACTACCTTTTGGTATAGCTGTGATTAGCATATCATATTTCAAATATGTTAAGTAGTCCTAATGTGGGGCAGCTAATGTTAAAAATAGTTAATTTAGAAATAAGGCTAGAAATAACTTAAAAAATAAAGTTAGAATTATTAAAGTGTTTCTAAAGAGTTTAAATGATGATTTTATGTAATTTTTAATATGAAATCAACTATTTCATCTAGATCTGTGAAAATATCTTTATTTTCAAGTTCTGCAACTTTTGGGCGAGTAACCAGCACTATATCAATCCCAAATTCAACAGCAGCACTTATTTTTGATAAAGTCCCGCCAGTTTCTCCACTTTCTTTTGTTATGATGAGGGATATGTTATATTCCTCAAATAATGTTTTGTTGAATTTTTTTGAGAATACACCTTGCATTGCTATTATATTTTCCTGTTTTATTCCCAGGTCAATGCATTTCTGGATAGAATTGACTGATGGAAGTACCCTTGCAAATAATCTTGAAGAATCAATTTTTTCGATTATGGGTTTCAATGTTGAAACCCCTGCAAGGTGCAGAACTCTGCCTTTAGTCAGTTCTTTGGATTTTAATGCAGCTTCTTCAAATGAGGATACTTCATGAATCAAACCATTTTCTTTTAAATCTTCTAAAGGCCTTTCAAACCTTAAATATTTAGTTCCAGTTATATTTGAAGATTTTATGGCATTATATGTTGCAATTGCAGCAAATGGGTGAGTAGCATCTATTAAAATAGATATGTTGTTTGTTTCAATTACTTCTACCAGCTCGTCTAGTGTAAGCCCTTTAGAAATTACTTCATCTGCACCTGCAGCTTTTGCAATATCTGCACCATAAGAAGTAGTGGTTGTGGCAAGTATTTTGAACTTTTCTATGCTGCTTAACGTTTTTATTATATTTGCAGCATCTTTTGTACCTGCCATTACCATTACATTCATTTCATAAACCTCTCAACTAGCCAGTCGCTTACGAAAATTAAGCAGGCAACTATTAAAATTGCAGCCCAGTCAATAAGTGACAGTGCAGTTGTTCTAAATACGCCCTGTAGGAATGGAATGTATATAACGGCTAGCTGCAGTAAGAATGACAGTCCAATTGCTACAACCAGGAACTTGTTTGAGAAGTTTGAGAACTTCTCTGCCCTGCAGTTAAACACGTTAAATATCTGGAACATAACAAACACAGTAAATGCTATTGTTGTAGCTTTTAAAGTACCTGCCCCATTTACAAGCTCTAAATAGTAGAGTACCAGTGTTCCTACAGTCATTACAACTCCTGCAATGGCTATTTTAAGCAAGTTTTTCCGAGGTATTATCTCTTCTTTTAGTGGGGCACGTTCCATAACATTCTTTTCAGGAGGCTCAACTCCAAGGGATTGCGCTGGTGGGCCGTCCATGATAATATTTATCCATAAAACCTGAATGGGGTTAAATGGAACTGGAAGGCTCAGGATCGATGCAGAAGTAATGGTGAGTATGGCTCCTATGTTGGTTGAAAGCTGGAACCTGACAAATCTTCTGATGTTATCAAATATTATACGTCCTTCTTTAACGGCTTTAACAATAGTGGCAAAGTTATCGTCCTGTAAAAGCATATCTGCGGACTCTTTAGCGACATCAGTACCGCTTCCCATGGCAACTCCAATGGCTGCCCTTTTAAGAGCAGGGGCATCGTTTACACCGTCTCCAGTCATTGATGTGATGTTGCCTTTTTCTTTAAGGGCTTCTACAATTCTAACTTTTTGTTCAGGGAAAACCCTTGCATAAACCTGTATATCATCAACCATATCTTTGAATTCGGCATCACTGAGTTTATCAAGCTCTGAACCTGTAAGAACTTTACCCTCTGTAAGAATTCCAATTTCTTTCCCTATGGCGGCGGCAGTGTCTTCATGGTCTCCTGTTATCATTACAACTCTAATTCCTGCTTTCATACAGGTTGCAACTGCTTCTTTAGCTTCCTGTCGTGGTGGGTCCATCATTCCAACTAAACCAACGAAAACAAGGTTCTCTTCTAATTTATCTTTATCAATACTATCCAGATCTTGTTCTGCAGGTGTTAGTTTTTTGTATGCAAGAGCTAAAACACGGAGGGCCTTACCGGTCATGTCCTTTAGATCATTTAATATGATATCTTTATCTTGTTTGGCAAGTTTTTGAGGTCGTGCATCTTTTTCAATCCACATACATTTGTCCAAAACGATTTCGGGAGCTCCTTTGACCAGGACATAATTGGTTCCATTGAAATCATTCACAGTTGTCATCCGTTTTCTAACGCTGTCAAGCGGGATTTCAAGCAGTCTTGGATGTATTTTTTCAAGTTCAGACCTCGTATACCCATTTTCTTCAGCATAGGCTAATATTGCCCCATCAGTAGGGTCGCCTATGAGCTTGCCTTCATTTAAGACCGCATTGTTACACAATGCAGAAATTTCAAAGGCTTTTTCAGGGGCAGTTATGCGTGTTTCCCTCACTGTCATCTTATTTTTGGTAAGTGTACCAGTTTTATCGGTACATATGACATTACATGACCCTAAAGTTTCAACTGCAAGGAGTTTTCTAACAATTGCATTGCTTTTTGCCATCCTCTGCATTCCAAGAGCAAGTGTAAGTGTTAAAATTGCAGGAAGGCCTTCTGGAACCGCTGCAACTGCTAAAGAAATCGCTGTTAAAAATGTATCAATTATTGGAAGTCCCTGCAGGTACTGTAAAACAAATACCACTGAACAGACTACCAGCGCGAGAATTCCTAAATTCCTTCCAAGGCGTCCTATTTTTTGATGTAGTGGGGTGTCCTCATCTTCTTCCTGTATTAATTCTGCTATTTTCCCGATTTCAGTTTCCATACCAACTGCAACTACAACACCCTTTCCTCTACCTAAAGACACATCAGTATCCATAAAGACTAAATTACCGGTTTCTTCTTCAACTTCAACAATTTCGGAGTGTTTTTTAGCAGGGACTGATTCTCCAGTAAGCGCTGATTCGTCTACTCTTAAATCAAAACTTTGTATTAACCTTAAATCTGCAGGAATGTTGTCTCCTTCTTCTATAACAACAATATCTCCTGGCGTTAAATTTTTGGCAGGTATTTTTTGTTTTTTCCCATCCCTGATAACGACTGCTTCATTAGAAATAAGACCTTTAAGCTTTTCCATGGCTTTTTCGGCCCTATATTCCTGTATAAATCCAACAACTGCATTTATTACAACAACAATCAGGATAACAATCGCATCAATTGCATCTCCTACATAATATGCAGCTATAGCTGCAAATATAAGTATAACTATAAGTATTTCTTTAAACTGCCCTAAAAAAAGACGTATTGGGCCAGGTTTCTCTTTTTCGACTAGTTCATTCAGTCCAAATTTAAGGTTACGTTTTTTAGCTTCTTCCTCAGCTAAACCTTTATTTGCATCTGAATTGAGCGTCTTCAACGTTTCATCTACACTTGACTTTTGCCATTTCATTGTAACACATCTTTGTAAAATGATATATTAACATAAATTTATTATTAATAGTTTGTAAAAAAATAGTTTTAAGACATTTAAGGTTATATTATGGTTCAAATTTTATATTTTTTATAACCGTTCTTCAATCTTTATAGTAATTAACCTAATATATAATTAATTAAATTCTCTCATTTGATCAAGAATTATGTATACTACTATTAACTATGAATAATTTTCCAATAGCATTATGCTGTTTAAAAAATGCATTTTAAAAATCATTTTCAATTTTTAAAGATTAACATTATGTTTTTAGAGTATATTATGTTGAAAAATAAATAATAATTTAATTTTAGCAGGAATCACGTTTTTAAGGACTATTATTTATAAGATGCCTTGTAAAAAGTTGCCCTTTTATAATTTATAAGTTTCATTTTGCTGGAATTTACCAAGTCTGTAGAAAATGGTTTTATTATAAGGTCGGCACCAATTTTTTCTGCAACTACAATAAGGTGGGGCATCAATTCTGGCTGGGGCCTTATAGAATAAATAAGAGATGATCCACCATATATTTTTAAGTCAGGATTACAAATATTATCTTTGATTATTTTCCCATGAGAAGGTTTAATATCTGTCATGACAATAGATGAGTTGAGGTTTTCTTCCAGAATCGAGGCAACTTTATGGAACTTTCCAGCACCTACTTCGACTATCTTCTCTGCGTTACTATAATTGTTAATGATATACTGAGCAAAATCTTTCCACATTTCTACCACGGAGATATTCATGATAATAAGAGAATTTAAACGTCCAGATATTAAAAGAGTCCTTGAAATTGAAATGGAATCATTTAAGGATCCTTATCCAGCAAGTATTATTATAGATATTTATAATTTAGGGGCAGGATTTTTAGTTGCCCAACAAGATAATATTGTTGTGGGATATATTATATTTTGGATCAGATATGAAGATGAAGGTCATATAATTTCAATTGCAGTGGATAAAAATTACAGAAGAAAAGGTGTAGGTGCAGAACTTGTAAGCTATGCTGTAGATATCTTCAAAAAATGCAATGTAAGAGAAATTAAACTAGAAGTTAGAGTTGGAAATAGGGGAGCAAGAAAATTCTACACTAAATTAGGTTTTAAGGAAAGTAAAATCTGTGAAGGTTATTATGAGGACGGTGAAGATGCCGTAATCATGAAAAAAGCCGTTCAAAATTCTTAGAATTTTTGCGGTTGAAACTCTCTGATTTTCAAACATACAAAAACTTTCAAAACCCTATAATTTTTGAAGGTTACGAAATAATTTTTCAATATTTAATTCTAGAAAACTACATAAAACTATAATAGTAGAAGATCAAATGTGATAAAGATAACTACTAAATTAAAGTTCAATTTTTTAATTAAATTAATTTAAGCTATTAAACTGATTCACGATTATACGGTGATTAAATGGTAAGGGAAGCAAAATTAGCTTTGGAAGACGGAACAATATTTAAAGGAGAAAGTTTTGGTTTTGAAACTACAAAAACTGGGGAAGTAGTTTTTGCTACAGGAATGACTGGATATGTAGAATCACTTACAGATCCCTCATATAAAGGTCAAATACTAATGAATACTTATCCTCTTCAGGGAAATTATGGAATCTCTGACGAGTGGTTCCAATCAAATGGAATAAAGGCAGAAGGATTCATAGTAAGGGATGAAAGCCAGCATCCATCACACAGCCACTCCCAAAAAAGCCTTTCAGAATTTTTAAGCGACTATAAAATTCCAGGAATAAGTGGAGTTGACACAAGAGCACTTACAATAAAGATCAGAGAACACGGAACCATGAAAGGAGCACTTACAACTGAAGACATATCTGATGCTGAACTGCTGGATATTGCAAACCATCAACCAGATATAGAAGAAATAGATCTTGTAGATCAGGTTTGTGTGGACAAGCCTGTAATTTATGGGGAAGGTTTCAAAAGAAGGGTAGCTATTGTTGACTGTGGAATAAAAAATAACAGTATAAATGCATTACTCAAAAGAGAAACTGGAGTAGTTGTTTTACCGTATAAAACTGATTATAAAGAAGTTCTTGATTACGACCCAGATGGAATACTTGTATCAAGCGGCCCTGGAGACCCCACAAGGGTAAAAGATGCTATAGAAAATGTAAGAAAATTGTCTGAAAGACTTCCTGTTTTTGGAATATGTCTTGGACAGCAGATAATAGGTCTTGCATTTGGGGCCAAGATATACAAGATGAAGTTTGGTCACAGGGGAATAAATCAACCAATAATGGATCTACGAACTGATAAAGTTTCTATAACTTCTCAAAATCATGGGTTTACACTTGATCCAGAATCGATTGAAAAAACCCCTCTTAAAATGACTCAAGTGAATCTAAACGATGGTACGCCTGAAGGAATTGAACATGAGGAACTTTCAGTTTCAAGTGTACAGTACCATCCCGAAGCAGGTCCTGGACCTCACGATACAGATTATACATTTGATAGGTTCATTAAAACAATAAAAGAATATTAATAAAATCATCATTGGGAGTACTTTAAGAGAAAAAAGACTGCCAATTTGAAAAAAATTTAATAAAGATAAAAACATAGTTCAATGGATTTAAACTCACAAAAATAATAAGTTACAAAATAACGGGGATAAAGATGCCGAAGGATCATGACATAAAAAAAGTTCTTATCATTGGATCAGGGCCAATTCAAATAGGTCAAGCAGCCGAATTTGATTACTCTGGCTCTCAAGCGTGTGAATCCCTCCGGGCAGAGGGAATTGAAACTGTACTTGTAAATAGCAATCCTGCAACAATTCAAACAGATGTAGATATGGCCGATAGGGTGTATGTTGAACCACTAACTCCAGAAATTGTTGCAAAAATCATAGAAAAAGAAAAACCAGATGCAATTTTACCAACAATGGGTGGACAGACAGGTTTAAATGTCGCAACTGGACTTGAAGAAATAGGTGCTCTTAAAGGTGTTAAGGTAATAGGTTCATCAGTAGAAACCATACGAAATGTAGAAGATCGTGAACTTTTCGATGAATTTATGAAAAAACTCAATGAACCTGTACCAAAAGCAAGAGCTGTAGATACACTGGAAGGGGCATTAAAAGCAGTTGAAGAGATTGGATACCCTGTTATTGTCAGGCCTGCATTTACTCTTGGAGGTACTGGTGGTGGAGTAGCTCATAATGAAGAGGAATTACGGGAAGTCGCATCCCGTGGGCTCGATATGAGTTATATTGGTCAGGTGCTCATTGATCAATCCGTAATGGGCTGGAAAGAATTTGAATATGAAGTTATGCGTGATAAAAACGATACATGCATAATTGTGTGTAACATGGAAAACATTGACCCTATGGGGATACACACTGGGGAAAGTATTGTTGTCGCTCCTTCACAGACTTTAAGTGACGACGACAACCAGAGACTTAGAAATGCATCCATCAAAATAATAAGGGCTCTGAAAATTCAGGGAGGATGTAATATACAGTTTGCTGTACATCCTGTAACTGGTGAATATAAAGTAATTGAAGTGAATCCTAGGGTAAGTAGAAGCAGTGCATTGGCTTCCAAGGCAACTGGATATCCTATAGCTAAGATATCTTCTAAAATTGCCATTGGAATGACCCTTGATGAAATCAGAAACGATATTACTAAGGAGACACCTGCTTCTTTTGAACCTTCTATTGATTATGTTGTTGCTAAAATACCCCGATGGCCCTTTGATAAATTCAAAGGTATAAACCGGCAGATTGGAATCCAGATGAAGTCTACTGGGGAAGTTATGGCAATAGGGCGAACAATTGAGGAGTCTCTCCATAAAGCCATAAGATCTCTTGATATTGGGCGATATGGATTCGACGATGTGGAATTCAATGAGGATTCACTTGAAAATGCTACTGATAAACGGATATTTCAGGTGTATGCGGCTCTTAAATCCGGCGTAAGCATTGAAGAGATAAAGAAGATCACTAAAATTGACGAATTTTTCCTTTATAAAATATTAAATATCATTAATTTTGAAAAAGAATTAAACAAAGACACTATTTCTGATCCATTTTTGCTGAAAAAAGCAAAAAGAATGGGTTTTTCAGATAAAAAACTTTCTCAAATTACTGGAATGCATGAAAAACAGATAATGACTTTAAGGAAAGAAAATGGAATCATCCCAACCTATAAAATGGTTGATACATGTGCTGCTGAATTTGAGGCAAAAACTCCTTATTATTATGGTACTTATGAGCAGTTCGATGAAGTAGATGTTTCAGATAATAAAAAAGTTATTATACTCGGTGCTGGACCTATACGAATTGGGCAAGGTATAGAATTTGATTATTGCTGTGTACATGGTGCAATGGCACTTAAAGATGAAGGAATAGAAACTATAGTTGTAAATAACAACCCTGAAACAGTCAGTACTGATTATGATATTTCAAATAAACTTTATTTTGAACCCCTTACTTTAGAAGACGTTATGAATATCGTCAATAAGGAAAATCCTTATGGGGTAGTTGTACAGTTTGGTGGTCAGACATCTATTAATCTTGCTGTACCTCTTGCAGAGGAAGGAGTAAGAATATTAGGTACTCCTTATGAAAGTATAGATCGTGTAGAGGACCGTGAACAATTTACAAAGGTTTTAGATCGCCTTGGAATTCCACAGGCAGATTTTGGTATTGCTCATTCATTTGAAGATGCTAAAGCTGCTGCAGAGAGAATAGGGTTCCCTGTACTGGTCCGTCCGTCATACGTACTGGGTGGGCGAGCTATGGAAATAGTTTACGATAACACCGAACTTGAAGAATACATGAAAGAAGCTGTAAAAATTTCGCCAGAACATCCTATCCTTGTAGATAAATTCCTTGAAGATGCAATTGAAGTGGATGTGGACGCCCTGTGCGACGGCGAAGATGTATTCATCGGCGGAATAATGGAACACATAGAAGAAGCCGGAGTACACTCTGGAGATTCAGCATGTGTTATACCGCCACAAACTATTCCTGATGAGGTCATAGAAACCATTAAAGATTACACAAGGAAACTCGCACTTGAACTGGATGTAGTTGGGCTTATGAATATCCAGTATGCGGTAAAAGATGATGGAAATCCTAAAGTTTATATTTTGGAGGCAAATCCACGTGCAAGCCGAACCGTTCCATTTGTCAGTAAGGCTGTTGGAGTGCCAATTGCAAAAATAGCGGCTAAACTGATGGTTGGTTGTAAACTTAAAGATTTAGGTCTTGTAGATATGGTCAAAATTGACCATGTGGCTGTTAAAGAGTCTGTATTTCCATTTATCAAACTTCCAGAATCTGATGCAATACTTGGGCCTGAAATGAAGTCAACCGGGGAAAGCATGGGAATTGATGAGAACTTTGGTGTTTCATACTATAAATCTCAGCTTTCAGCAGGTATGGAACTTCCAACCGAAGGTAAACTGTTTATAAGTGTAAAAGATGCTGATAAAACTAAAATCCTTGACATAGTTCAAAAAGCAGAAGAACTTGGTTTTGAGCTTGTAGCAACAAGAGGAACTGCAAAAGCAGTTGAAGACCATGTAAAGATTGGAAGAATTAAAAAAATCAGCCAGGGTTCTCCAAATATAAAAGAAGCAATGGTAAATGGTGAAATAGATCTTATAATAAATACTCCTTCTGGTAAGCAGTCTGCAGATGACGGCTATTTCATAAGGCGAATGGCAATTGAACTTGGAATACCATATGTTACAACACTTGCGGGAGCTCGTGCCGCACTTACTGCCATTGAAAAGGTTAAAGGCGATGAAATAGGGGTAAAATCATTGAATGAATACCATCATCTTGTAAGTTAATTTACTTTTAAACCATCTTCAAATATTTTATTTTTGGATCCTCAAATTCTTTTTTTAATATTTTAATTTTAAAATTATTATATCTTAACTCATGAATTTATAGTATTATTTTGATAAAAGGGATTATATACAACTTTATTTTAGTAATATGTGCCGTAAGTCACGGAAATTAATACAGAGTAGTAGGTGAATATCAATTTCTTTATTTTATATAAAGAAATTTGGAGGCACAGAAATTGCATAAAATTCCAAAGAAACTATTAAGCACGGCTTTAGCAGTAACTTTTTTTGCAAGTATTTTTGCATTTGTACCCTCAGCTGAGGCCCATATTTTGATCATAGGGGATTCAAATAATTATGATGAAGCTTCAAAAGTAGGTAAAGTTTTAAAAGATAAAGGGTATAAGGTTTTAGAGCTTTATAAAGAAAACGCCACAACTAAAAAAATTATAAAAGGAATGTACAACGCAGATGCCGTAATTTATGCAGGGCATGGGGGTTATCAGTCTGGTAATTATGATGGAAATGGTGGAACAGCAAAAGCTCCGTTCGCGCTTGTTGGCACAGATAATAATTTTATATGGGGTATAGGGGGCCAAATGCGTCTAGGATCAAATGGAAAACTGTTTACAGCCCCATTTAAAAAGAACATTCCAGTGATTTTGCTGCATACATGTTTTTCAACTGGATGGGCTGAAGATAAAGAAGTTGCAAACCCAACTGAAACAATTTATAACTTTGCGAAGATGTTCAACGGCGCAGGGGCAAATTATTATGCTACTGGCTGGAACGGAGCAGAAATAGTATATGATTTCTTGAACGGTGCAACAAGCTTCTCTGATGCTAACAGTAAAAACTATGAAAGAATAACAAAATATGCAACCTACAATGGCATTCAAGTATGGCGAAATGACCATGGAATGTCTGCTTTCGTTGGTAACTGGAGCAGTAAATTTCCAACTGCTGCTCAAACTACAGCTTACAACGATTCTGCTGCTGAAAAGTGGTATAACAGTTATGTAATAAGTACAACTAGCAGTGCCAGGCCAGATCTTACAGTAACAAGTGCTTATAAATCTGGAGGTTACCTGTATGTAACTGTTAAAAACCAGGGAACAGCCATTTCTGGAGCTTGTTACACAAGGGTATCATACAATAGTTACTACAAAGATATTTATACATATGCTCTTAAACCTGGAGAAAGCAAAATCTACCAAGTTAGTTTTACATACACGCATGGTACAGTTAGCACTGATTATTATAATACTGTTTTGGAGTCAAATGGGAATAATAATGTGAAAACTTTTTAAAATAGTTTAAACCTTAGGGTTAACTATTATATTTTTAATTTTTCAGTGTTTTATTAAATAATAGTTTTATAGTATTAACTAAAATAAAGTATAGTAGATAACATTTGCAGGTGCTCTGAAGGATAATGGTGAATAAAAATTAAATTTTTTATATTGGGGATTAAAAATTGTATGGAAATTCAAAAAATCTGTTGAAAGTGGCTATAGTGATGATGGTATGTATTTTCATTTTTTTACCCGCAGCTGAAGCTCATGTACTTATTGTTTCAGATTCAAATAACTATAATGAAGCCTCAAAAATAGCTAAAACTTTAAAAAATAAAGGATATCATGTTTTATGGATTTATGGGAAGAATGCAACCACTAAAAACATTATAAAAGGAATGTATAAAGCTGACGCTGTGATCTATGAAGGGCATGGAGGCTATGAGTCTGGAAATTATGATCAAAATGGCGGAACTGCAAGCCCTCCCTTTGCACTTATTGGATCTGACGGTTTTGTATGGGGCGTGGGGAGCCAAATGAGCATGGGATTAGGACAAAAAACATTTAAAGCGCCATTTAAAAAGAACATTCCTGTAATACTGCTGCATGCATGTTTTTCCGATGGATGGGTTGAAAATAAGGAGGTTGCAAACCCTACTGCAACTGTTTACAACTTTGCAAGGATGTTTACAGGTGCGGGGGCAAATTATTATGCCACTGGCTGGAGCGGGGCAGAAATAATCTATGATTTTTTAGGTGGGGCAACAAGCTTTGCTGATGCCAACAATAAGAACTTTGAAAAGATAACAAAAAGTACAAGTTACAACGGCACCCTGGTGTGGCGGAATGAGCATGGAATAGCTGCTTTTGTTGGCGACTGGAATGGTAAATTCCCAACCGCTGCTCAGACTACTCCTTACAACGATGCTGCAGCTGAAAAATGGTATGATAGTAATGTAGCAGGAAATGTATTTGGTAATGTGGATTGGGATATCATAAAAACGAATGTCTACAGTTCATGGAATTATTTATATGTAACCTTTAAAGTCAATTTGGAACATTTTTTAAGGCTATTAAGTAAATATTCTTCAGTTGTTACAAAGAATCCTTAAAAAAATTTGTTTGAACTTGAATTTTTTTAAAATATTTTTTATTATAGTTTAATTTTGTTATTATCTTAAATCCAAATAATTAATTTATAATTCAAATTTTTATACTTAAACTAAAAGATAATAAATTAATTTAAAATTTCAATTTATAGATACAAGACAAAATAATGATTCACATGATAACAATTGAAAATGGCAAAGTACTATATGGAGAAGGCATGGGTGCCATTAAGGCAAATGTGGTAATTGAAGATGATAAAATAGTTGAAATTACTAAAGATAAAGTCAAAAATGGCAAAAAGATCGATGCAAAGGGATGTATTGTGGCCCCTGCATTTATTAATTCTCATGTGCATATCGGCGATTCTATAGCATGTGATGTTGGGGATGGAAAAACTATAGCTGAAATTGTTAAACCACCAAACGGCCTTAAACATAGGATACTTGAAGAATCAAAACCTGAAGAAATCATAAATTCCATGAAGCGATCTATGAATGATATGCTTGCAAGCGGTACTTCGACTTTCGTTGATTTTAGAGAAGGTGGACTTGAGGGGATACTTTTACTAGAAGAAGCCTCTGAAGATATTCAAATACGAAAAATAGTTCTTGGAAGGGATAACTCATTTTTTGATCCTGATGTGGGAAAGGGAGAAATTAAAAGCATCACTAAGAATCTCCTTAAATCATGTGATGGTATAGGTTTAAGCGGATTTGGAGAAATAAGGGATGAAGTGGTGGCTTTAATTGCTAAAATATGTGAAAAACATGGAAAAATCTCTGCAATACATACTGCAGAATATGAAAAACTGCAGGAGGATTCTATTAAAGCAACTGGAAAGAGTGAAGTTCAAAGGGCTGTTGAAGCAGATTTAAATACTTTAATTCATGTTACATCTCCTGTTAGGGGTGATTTAAAATTGATAGGTGACAGCGGTAGTTCAGTGGTCTCATGCCCTCGATCAAATGGAACACTTTCTGTTGGAATTCCACCACTAAGTGACATGCTTAAACATAAAATAAATGTACTTCTTGGAACAGATAATATAATGTTTAATTCCCCTAATATGTTGAGGGAAATGGAATATGCCTTGAAAGTAACTCGTGGCTATTACCGAGAATATTTTTCTCCCGCAGAAATATTTAAGATGGCGACAGTAAACGCTGCAAATGCCTTTGGTTTAGATACAGGATGTATAAAAGAAGAAAGTACTGCAGATATTATCATTGTAAAAGAATTTTCAGGTAATTCAATACTATCTCTTATTAACAGAACAGAACCGAAAGATATAGTTGGTTTAATCACAGAAGGCAATATTGTATATATTAATTAATTTGGGCATTTTACAGCATAGACCTATTATTTAGAAAATGTGAGAGGTGGATTAATGTATGAAAAAATTTTACTGCCTACAGACGGTTCTGAAAATGCAAAAAGGGCTGCAGAACAAGCTTTTCAAATAGGAAGTAGAAGCGGTGCAGAGATACTGGTTTTATATGTGGTTGAAACCCCTAGATTTAGTGGAATTAGATCAGTTAATAAAACTGAACTAAAAAAAGAATTAGAGCAGGACGTACAAAGGGTTTTTGACGAGTATTCTGGCATGCTGACCGGAATTATGGATGGCGGAAAATGTCAGAAGGATGTTAAATTGGATTTGAAGTTTAAGGAAGGGTCTCCTGCAGATAAAATACTCAAAACTATAGATGAAGAAGATATAGATCTTGTGGTAATGGGCACTGCGGGAAGACATGGTGTTAACAGATTTTTGCTTGGAAGTGTAGCTGAAAACACTATGAGATCGGCACCATGCCCGGTTTTAGTAATACGTTAATATTAAATCAGCTTTTAATTAAGTAAAAATTAATAATCTAGTTTATATAATATTTGAATCAGTACAATTAAAATATATATTATTAAGTCATATATTATCTTAAGAGGTGAATTCATGTATAAAAAAATTTTACTGCCCACAGATGGTTCTGAGTATGCAAACAAGGCTGCAAAACATGCAATATGGCTTGCAAGATTAAACGGCGCAGAACTCATAGCTCTAAATGTAATTGAGACATCATCGCTTGTCGGATTACCTGCAGAGGATCTTATAGTGCGGATTAAAGAGATGCTAAAAGAAGAAGGGCGTAAATCACTGGAGAAGATTTCTGACATATTAAAGGAAAGTAAAATTGAAGACGAATGTCAAAAAGAAGTTAAATTGACCCTTAGTACTAAAGAAGGCTCTCCTTCAGATATTATAATAAATACTGTGAAAGAAGAAGGTGTTGACCTTATTGTAATGGGTACTTCAGGAAAACATGGATTAGACCGATTTTTGCTTGGAAGTGTGACTGAAAACGTGGTACGATCATCACAGTGTCCTGTTTTAGTCGTGCATTAAATTTGAATATCTGTTTTGTAGTTATTTTTATTAGTTGGTGTAACAATGCTTGTAAAAGAGGTAATGTCAGAGGATATACACTATATACAGGTTCCAGGGAACCGTTTGAACGCTCTGGAATTAATGCGAGAAAAGAATGTGTCAGGGCTGCCTGTTGTAAAATCTGGAACAAAGACACTTGTTGGATTAGTTACAAGATCAGATCTTGTAAATAACCCAGATGAAGAACAAATAGCTCTTATAATGACTAGAAATCTGGTAACAACTACTCCAGATGATGATATTAAAGATGCTGCAATCAAAATGATAGAAAACAACATAAGAAGAGTTCCAGTTGTTCATGATGGGGAATTAGTTGGTTTAGTTACTGCATTTGACTTGATACAAAATGCATTGTCTAAATTAAGTATTGAAGAACCGGTTAAAGATTATATGCTTCAAAACATCCCTACAACATGGGAAAGAACTCCTTTGAATGTAGCTTTTGAAATGATGAGGTACTCTGGATTTAAAGTGTTAATTGCATTGAATAAAGATGGAAAATTGTCTGGAATACTCACTGAAACTGATTTTATAAATGAAAGTGAGGTTGTCTCGGAACGGACAGTCCATAACACATCTGTAGGGACTGAAGGAGATAAATGGTCATGGGACAGTACAAATGTTCTGTATGTCATAAAAAACCATCTTAAATTTTCTGATAAGGAAGTTAAAGATGTTTCCGCAGCTGATTTAGTAACAGCCACCACAAGAACCACTGTAACAGAGTGTGCCAATAAAATGAGGCATCATAATATTGAGCAGATACCAGTTATAGATGTTGATGGAGAATTAACAGGACTTGTAAGAGCTACAGACCTAATAAAATCAATTAAGGATTAAGATGTCAGAATCACTACTTACTCTCAAAATAACATCACGAAATGGAAATATCAAAGTTGTTTCCAAGCTTGATGGTGACGTATCTGTTAAAACTATACTACTTAAATTAATCCTTGGATACTGCTGGTGGGCAAATGTTCCAGTAGTTGAGACAGTATTTAATTTAATGGAAGAGGCAATTAGAAGCACTATCAAAAATGTTTATGACTACGATGATCTTGTGATAGACTACGATTACAAAGCAAACGACCTTTTAGAAGATGCATCAACTATTGAATTATTTATAAATAGTGTGATCGTTGATGGGGTAGAAATTGAAGTTACTGGAAGGTATATCTCCTTTGAAAGTGAAGATACAAGGGGCTTCTGGAAAAAACTTACCAGTTCTAGAAGAAAGGCCAGTGGAAGCGTGCATAAAGACTTTTAATTATATTTTAAATGGTTAAAAATTTGAATGTATAAAAAATAGGGAGTAATTATTCAAAACCATATTTACTCCAATTTTCTTCTAATACGTGGCAGAACATCAATTAAAATCTTTTCTGCATCTTCTTTATCTGCAACACGTCTGGCAACGATTTTACCTGTTTTAAATACCGTTACATTCCTACCCTCTATTTCAAGCATTACTATTCCCATTTGCTCTGAACATTTAGTAGATCCACGTTTCTTAAGCTCTGAACATGTATTTTTAATATCTACTTCATATGGCAGTTCTGTTTCAAACATTATTTTATTTTCTTCATCTTTACATGGTTTATAAACAACTAATTCTTTTCCCGGCTCGCCATAACCGCTAATATCTAATGCAACACGTTTAAAACCAACGGCTTTTAATTCTGAGTTTATATGATTTAAAATTCCCATGTTTAATAGTTTTTCGACATTTCCAACTTCGATCCTGGCAATATCATTGTCGTCCCTTACCCTTACAGGACCGTCTCTTACCATGTTTTTGATAAGTGATTCAGCATAGCTTATCCTGTTTATTTTTTTAGGAGTTATCTCACCGTATCTGGAAATTCTGGTTGCAAAACAGGTTGTAGATGTTGAATAATGTATATTTAGCTTTTCAAGAGTTTTTCTAACATCTTCGTCTGTAAAACCAGCATATACGAGGGGGCTGACTATATTTTTTTCATAATTGACCATTATTCCTGGACGGTCTTCCAGTAAATCACTGATATTTGTCCCATCAATTATGGTGTCAATCCCTTTCTCGTTTGCTATATCCTGTAACTTGCTGTACATTTCATTTTTACAGATAAAACATCTGCTTGGTAAATTAGATTTGAAAGTTTCATTTTCCAGGAGATTGTACCTCACCACTTCGTGGGGAATCCCAATTTCATTTGCAATTTCAGTTGCGTTGCTGATACAGTCTGGAGGAAGAACTCCATTATCTACTGTTACGGCTGCAGCTTCTTTACACACGTCTTTTGCTATTTTCGCAATAAGTGTGCTGTCTGCACCACCTGAAAAAGCAATTATAACTTCTTTATCTTTAAGGCATTCTTTTATTTTTTCTATTTTCTGTTCAAGGTCCATAAACTCATCCTTAAAATTTGATAAGTGTAAATTTAGTTAAATATTGATTAGATATAATTAGAGTTAAAATATTTTTATTAGTCTATCATGTTTTTAATGTATTTTAACATTAATTGCATCTTATGAATGCTATTTTCAATTTTCATGTTTAATAACATAGTTGTATGGGATTTTTATTCGTTGGTCATGTTTTTAATGTATTTTAATATCCAACTGTATCTTATGCTGCTATTTTCAATTTTCATGTTAATTATAACATTAATTGCATCTTATGAAATTGTTATTCATTCGGTCATGTTTTTAATGTATTTTATAACATCAACTGCATCCTGTCGTTTAATATCAATTCCTTCATCATCTAAAGACTTTTTAATTTCTTTAACTTTACTATCATCAATATCAGCATTCTTAAAAACCAAATCATAGGTTCTTTTTGGATAGAAGATAGATTTTGCAGTTTTAAATAATCTGTTAAATTCTTCTCCAGATATTACTCCTTCCTCAAGCATCTTTTTGAAGTTGTATTCCATGCTGACAAGTGAATCTGAGAGCTGTTCTAAATTTATGGGGTTAATAACAATAGCCACATCATCATCTGATTCGATAAAGCCGTTTTTATACTGGTTGTAAACATAACCTATTCCAACCATTCCAAAGTCATCAAGTTCCGATGCTCGAAGGGCACCCATACTCGCACCGCCCACAATTTTAACTCCTTTTTTAAGTGCATTTAATATTTCGCGGTGGGAAACTGCAGGCTGCTGGTGAAAAACACCGTCTATAATCCCAATTATGTCGGGATTATCCTGCAATGCAGCTGTTACATCTCCTCTCTGTATTGGGGGACGATAATCGGCATCTAATATTTTGGAAGCTTCATCAGCACTCATTGATGGTCCGAGAAAGATTATGATATTCTTTTTGTTTAAATGCAATTTTGGTCTCCTTCGCGACTTTTAGCTCTAAATTAAATTTGAAATCAATTTTAAGGTTGAAAAGTGTGTATTGATAGATATGCTTCCACAATTATTATATTTTTATGCTTGAATTTTGGGTAATTTTAGCATTGCATTAAAAACTTATTTATTTAAATGTTGGGGATGATTGTTAATTTGGTGTGCATTTTATGTCTAGATTGGGGCTATGTAATATTAAATAGCGTTAGTTAATCTAAAAATAATGAAATTGATTTTATATTAAAATTAGAAAGTATAAAAAATTGAATATAAAAAATATAAGCTAAAAATAGCTTAAAACACCATAAAGAGATTTATCTATCTTTTTTACTATTTATGAGATTAAACTCTTCTTTTTGTTTTTCATAAAATTCTTGAAATCCAGTTATATGGGTTTCAAGTATTCTGTTTAATTCGTCAGAATCGTTAAAACTAGACCTAGAGGGGGTACTAATAATAAGATTTATTGTTAAAGATTCGTAATATTCATTATATTTAGATAATGGTATCATTGGATATTTTTCATAATTTGTAGTGAACATATACAGGTTTAAACTGTTTTTTAAATAATTATATTGCTCTTTAGTGAGTTTAGTATCTTTATATTTAATTTTTATGTCTTTTGATGCAATATTCTGTTCTATTGTATGATTTACATATTCTAGCATCCAACCACTACTTCTAATTTAATTTAATACTAAATATACTTTAACAAAAAAATTGGAAGAGTTTTAAGAGGTTAAAGAAAAGTTTTTTTTACAGTTTTCCATTTTCTAGCTAAATTAATCTAATTTTTCTGTATATTGCTTAGGTTTTATTTCAGCAATTTTTGCCTGGATTTTCCTGATTTAAATTGATGTGAATCCTCAAAAAGCTGTAATAAATTTCTAAATGTGGTGATGTTGTGCATATCGTAGTACTGTTCAAATGGCCTGGACACTAAGTTGACATTAGTTAATAGGTTAAGTTTATATAGTTAGCGTAACAATGTTATGTTACGTGAGGAAACCATCAAATGATATTTACTGCCTCATCATTTGATGGTCACTTCAGATTTATAATGATCTTAGATGTTTTATTAGCGAAACTAGCGTATTGGAAGTGATTTATGTATGGAAGATGATTTAATATCCAAAAAAGAGCTTTTGGAATTAACTGGAATTTCCTACGGCCAGCTTTACCGCTGGAAAAGGAAAAATCTCATACCTGAAGAATGGTTCATTAAGAAATCTACATTTACAGGCCAGGAGACATTTTTTCCAAAAGAAAGGATACTGGATAGGGTTGAGAAGATAAAAAACATGAAAGGAGACGTATCACTGGATGATCTGGCTGACATGCTTTCTCCAAACTTAATGGAAACCGTGCTTGAAAGTGAGAAATTAGTGGAAAAGAACATTGTTTCAAAAACTACCCTTGATTTTTATACCCAAAAGAGAGGAGAGGTAGCGAAATTTGCCTTTGAAAAGATGCTTTACTTATATATTTTGGACAAAATGTTTGAATCTGGAAAAATCAATTTTGACGAGGGAGAAATAATATTAAAACTTTTAGAAGAGGAATATCCTAAATTTAAGGGAAAAGGTGGAGAACTGCTTTTCCTGCGTAAGCTTGGAATTTCAAGCTGCTGTCTTGTCTCAAATATTTGTGATATTTATTTTGAAGACAGCATGAAAATCATTGAAAGGATGAATCTTTCAGACTTAATCGAGGAATTAAAAATAAAAATAGCTTAATGGTGATTATTATGGAAAAGAGCATATCTGACCTGAAAATCAATGGTCATGGAAGTTCAACTGGGGGTAAATACAACTCAGTAACTATAAATGGGAATGGAAGTATAAACGGTGATCTGGAATGTGTTTACCTGAGAATTAATGGACAGGGTAATGTTAAAGGCAGTACAAAAGCAGAATCCTTTAAAATTAATGGTAACAGCTCAATAAAGGGGAATTTAGAATCTGAGAAAATTAAAGTTAATGGTATGACACATATTGAAGGGAATTTATCTGTAGAAGATGCTGAAACCTATGGGAATATCACTATTGGGGGGGACTGCAACGCTGAAATATTCCGTGTAGACGGCATGTTTGCAGTTGAAGGCCTTTTAAACGCAGGTGAATTAAAACTCAATTTACATGGGCCATCCCGGGCACGTGAAATTGGTGGTGAGAAAATCACGGTTAAAAAAATGGGCCGGTTTGGATTAAGAGGTCTAAAAAACTTTATCTGGCCACATGGGCATGATAAAGGTCTTAATGCAGATGTTATCGAAGGAGATGATGTTTACCTTGAGAATACTCATGCCAAAGTCGTGAGGGGAAATAACATAGAATTAGGGCCTGACTGTGAAATTGAACTTGTAGAATACAATGAAAGTTTCAAACAGGATGAGAATACTGTGGTTGGTACTCACAGGAGGATATAATAATGATAATACTTTTCACATGCTCTTACATTAAGCAAGTATTCATGGAAAAAAATAGGCTAACTACCGTCGTACGAGTTTATGATAGTTATGGAGTGAAAAAGAATGACAAATAACGTAATTGAAGTGAAATCTCTGGTAAAAAAATATGGAAATTTCACTGCAGTAGATAATATATCATTTAGTATCAAAAAAGGCGAAATATTCGCTTTCCTTGGTCCTAATGGTGCAGGTAAAACAACAACAGTTGAAATAATGGAATGTCTTAAAAGTTCAACTGCAGGTTCTGTAAATATTCTTGGATTTGACATTAAAAAAGACGAAATGAAAGTTAAACAAAAAATTGGTGTGCTTCCGCAGGATTTTAATGCATTTGAATGGTTGACAGTCTATGAAAATATCGATTATTTTGCTCAAATGTACCCAAAACATGTAGACGTAGATGGTCTCGTCAAAATGTTGAGTTTAGAGCATAAAAGAGACGTTTTATTTAAGGACCTTTCTGGAGGTTTAAAACAACGTGTGGGGATTGCTATAGCATTGGTTAACGATCCGGAAATAGTTTTTCTTGATGAACCAAGCACTGGTCTTGACCCAAAAGCAAGAAGAGATGTATGGGATGCAGTTAAGGAATTAAAAAAACAGGGTAAGACAGTATTTCTTACAACTCATTACATGGATGAAGCCCACTATCTTGCAGGTAGGGTGTGTGTATTACATAATGGCCATATCATTGCTGAAGGAACCCCTGAAGACTTAATAAACCGTTACGGTGGGGGTAATATGCTTATTATCAGAGAATGTGACGAACATACAAGAGATGAACTTATTAAAGCTATCCCTGATTGTAAAGTTGAAGGTAATGATATTTTGGTAGAATTAGAAGAAGGGAATGGTATGAAGAGCATGTCTGATGCAATATCTATTATTAATGCAAGTGGTTTAACATGTGAAGAGCTTTACGTTAAAAAAGCAACTCTTGAAGATGTATTTTTAAATTTAACTGGTGACAAGCTTGTTGAAGGAGGAAAATAGATGTCACGAATTACTACTGATATTAAATACAGTTTTAAAGAGACCTTCAGGGATAGAATGAACATTTTCTGGATGTTTGTATTTCCTATAGTTCTATTTCTCTTATTTGGATACATATTTGGTGGTCAGTCTGGCTCCATAACACTGTATTACCAGGACAATGATGGGTCGCAGATGTCTAATACATTTATTCAGGCGCTGAACTCTACGGGCGCACTGGAACTCAAAGATGGTTCGGGCATGAATCTGGAGCAGATGCTCAGGGATGGAAAAGTCTCTGCATATCTTGAAATACCGAAAGGATTCGGGCAAGACATTGTAACGACAGGATCGGGTGGTGTTCCCAGCGCTGATCTACCAATATACTACGATAAGTCAAAATCAACCTCCATGGCAGCTGTTTCTGTGGTTCAACAGGTTGCAAATGGCTTCAACATGAAAATGGCGGGTGCCAAAAATATTATCAATGTAAACCCAACTGAAGCTGCTTCATCTGGAATGAACTACTTTGACTTCCTGCTACCTGGAATACTTGCTATTACCATAATGTCTGCTGCAACAAATATGGCGGTGGGAACTATTGCAAGATTACGCAGCACTGGTGTGTTTCGAAAACTTTCAACTACACCCCTCTCAAGTAAGGAATGGATCGCTGCAAGAATTACCACATGGACTGTGCTGGTGATTCTTTCTCTGGCAGTAGCTGTATTCCTGGCATGGCTTGTATTTAACATACATCCAAATATCAACCTGATAAGTTTACTGCTTATTGTCCTTGGGACTGCACTTTTTGCAGGGTTTGGAATAGTGGTTGCAAACTTCGTTAAAAATGAAGAATCTGCCATGAACGCTGTGGGAGTTATAACATTTCCATTGATGTTCGTTTCAGGGACTTTAATACCTGTTGAGAATATGCCGTGGTTCCTGCAGTATTTGGCAAAAATATCTCCTTTAACTTACCTGAGTGAAGGTTTGAGGAGCTCTATGATTACTGGAAACACTGGAGATGCGGCTATTAATCTTGCAATTGTTGCAGTACTTGGAATCATACTGTTTGGATTAGGAGCAGCTACTTTTAGCTGGAAAGAGGATTAATCCTCTTTCATTTAGGGAATGATTATTATGGAAAAAGTTAAAGATTTAAAAATTTATGGATCTGGAAGTTCATCTGGCGGGGAATACAATAAAATCCGCATAATGGGAGAAGGAAGAATAAATGGCGATATTAATTGTACCGATCTTAAAATAAGTGGAGAAGGTACAGTAGAAGGTAATTTAAAAGCAGTAAATAATGTCAGCGTAATGGGGGAAGGAATGTTAGATGGAAATGTTGACTGCACTGATTTTAAAGTTAATGGGGAATGTGGAGTTGATGGCAGTTTAAAATCGGAAGGTAAAGTGACCATAAGGGGCGAGGCAGATGTTAAAGGTAATTTAAAAGCTCAAAAGGTTAAAGTTCAGGGGGAACTTGAAGTTAATGGCGAGTTATTTGCAGATGAGGTGAAAATTACAGGAAATATCAGCTCTGGCGGAGATTGCAACGCTGAAATTTTCACTGTAGAAGGAGGCCTTACAATTGACGGTTTGTTAAATGCAGATATAGTAAAAATAAACTTATACTGGCCGTGTAAAGTACATGAAATTGGTGGATCGGAAATTACAGTTAAAAAAAGTGGAAAATTAAGCTTTTTAGGCCTTAAACTTATTGTTACGCCTGGCAGGCAAAATGAACTTACTGCAGATATCATTGAAGGAGACAGGGTTTACCTTGAAAATACAACTGCAAAAGTGGTGAGAGGGACTGATATAATCATTGGGTCTGGCTGTAAAATTGAACTTGTAGAATTTACCAATAGCTTCAAACAGGATGAAAAATCGGATGTAATTACTAATAAGAAAATATAAATTATATATAGTAAAAATAGCTGAAATTAATTGATATCAGAACCTACAATCTCCTGGTGGAGCTTGATAATTCGTGGAATTGATGGATGATCAGTTCCCCGTCTTTCTTTCCATTTTTTAATTACAAAATCTAAATCTACTTCTTTGTCCCAGTGGGTTAAATTATCTGCATGGGCGACAATTTTTTCTTCGAGTGTAAGTGGAATATAATTTTGAGGCGGTAAACCCAGTTGTAGAGCTTCTTCTTTTGGAATACCTGCACCTATATGTCTCAGTGCAATATTTGAAACGGAATCTGGGAATCCCATATCTTTTAGGATTTCTGCACCTACTACTGCATGATCTATGCCGTTTGTTTTAGATCTCCCAATATCGTGGAGTAGGGCACCTGTTTCTACCAGTTCGATATCAACATCAAAATTAGAAGATAATTTCAAGGCTTTTCTACAGACAGCCTTGGAATGATTAATTAAATGAGTAGGGCAATTTAAATGCTTTAAAATTTCAACAGTCAACTATTTGCCCCTGAAAAAGAATTAGTTCATTTGTTCTTTTAAATTAGTAATTACGGAAGTGTTATCCTGGTACTCTAGTGTTTCATCACATTCAGGACATATGAAGTTGTACTCTGCAGCTTCTTCAAATTTAAATCTACAACCGTTGACACACACAAAGAACATATTGTCCTCTTCATATGCTAATGATTCTTCGATTTCTTCTGCTTTTTCTTCGTAGTTCTTAGAAATAGTTTCAATAACGCTGTCTTTTTCAAATGTCCAGCTGTAGGTGTACCACTGAGTTTCCGGGTCCTTACTTCGCTTGTAGCTTGCAAGTCCTGCATCGTAAAGTTTGTAAAGAATTCTTCTCACTATATTGAGCCTTACTTCAATTTCTTCTGAAATTTCTTCATCGGTTATTTTACCTTCTAAAAGACACTTGATAATGGTGAGACTATGTTCATTATCTTCAGTGACTTCATGGATCAATTCTTGAACCATAGTTTCATTTAGAATCTCGGTTCCTTCTTTAGATAGGGAAGATTTAATTAATTCTTGAGTTACTGGGCCATTAACATTAAGCATGTTTATCCTCCTAGGAAATTATTTTAAAAAAGTGCGGTAGATGTAAATTGCAAAGTCGTTAAAGTTAAATTAAAAAAATATTTAACGAGCATTTCTGAAAAACACTGGTTCTAAAGACATTTAAATTTTAGTTTTTATCAAAATGATGTCAAGTAACACATTTTGACTCTTGTTATTATTATTGTTATACTACTATTTAATTATTTGGATGCAACAATATTGATCATGGCGAACAATGATGTCAATAAAATATGATCATTGTTTAAGCTCCCTGATGATGACTGCAGGGGTATGTTCTATGGAACTCAACATTTCAATTGTTATGCCGTCTACTTCTTTATCAAAGGTATTTCCCATATCGTAAACAGTTTTCATACTGTACTCAGTTTGGTTTTGGTAATCATCGGCAACTTTGGCAATTTCCAGAATTTTTTCCATATTCTGGGGTTTTGAGATAGCTAAGGGGGTAGGGCCTATGATTCTGCCGAATCTTCCCAACAGATATCCCATTATTCCAAAATCAGCGTTAATTCCTTCTGCAGCTATGGGAAGTGATGTAAATTTCATACCTAAAAATTCATAAGTTGCATCTGTATCAATTATTATAGCTACAACTTCTTTTGCAACATTTTTAGATATTTTTTGTGCAATGTCTTCCACCACCTGCTGTGGTTCGTGTGGTAACAGAGAGACATAAGTCCCCGGTGCATTACTGAGGTCAATTCCAGCTTCAGAAGCAGGTTTTAAAGCATGTTTTAATCCATAATATTTCAGTACAACTTCTTTATGTGATCGCGCTTCCGGGGGTAAATTTCTTAAATTTTTAATTGTTCTCTGTTTAATTCTTAAAAGAGGCCCGAGGATATAACCCCATAGATATTTTGACCAGATATCTGCAAGAAAAGTTGCAAGGTATGAAGGTTTAACTAGTGCTTCATCAACTATTCTGCCCTGAGCTATAGCTATGGGAGTCTCTGAAATTACGAGATAATCTCCATCTTCTAATAAATTCTCTGCATTATCAATGATTATGTTGTATGATTCGTTTGGCTTGATGTAACCTGTTTTAACTGGAATAATTTCATATTTTTGGGTTTTCATATCTGCACATCTAATTGGTTTATTTGTATGGGCTAAATTTGATATTTTTAGAAAATAAAATTTACAATCAAATCATGTATATCCTTAAAATTATAGTGAATAACATGTGAAAATTCTATGAATTTTCACGGTTACGGAACTCTCGAAATTCGTAGAATTTTAGAAAATATGAAATATTTTCTAACTCCCAAAAACCTATGGTTTTTGAGGATTTCGGAGCCCTCGAAATTTATAATTTCGGGGCATCGAAAAGCTTTGCTTTTCGATAGTGCAAAAAACAAAGTTTTTTGCTAACTCTGATTTTTGGGAGGTCAACGACATTATAAACAGATTATTATAATAATTAGTCAAAACTATTTAGTTATTCACTATATTAAAGATTAGCTTTAATCTTAATTTACAGATTGTTTGGAGAAATAAAAATGCATAAATCAGATAACTTATCATCACACCTTTCAAGTGAGTATGACTCTCAAATAGCAAATACAATTCCTTATTATAATTTTTTTCACCAGGAAATCCTTAATTTAGTTGAATCAATGGATATAAACCCTAATATTTGGTTAGATACTGGTTGTGGAACCGGTAATCTGGTAGAAAAAGCGTTGCAAAAATTTCCAGATACGGCTTTTATTCTAGCTGATCCTTCTGCTGATATGCTAAACAAGGCAAAGGAAAAGTTAATAGATTGTAATGGCATAAAATTTTTAGAACCCACACCAAGCCAGGATATTTCTCTTTTAAAAAATGTAGATGTAATTACTGCAATTCAATCACATCACTATCTAAGTGAAGATGAACGATATAAAGCTGTAAAGTCATGCTATGATAATTTAAATGAAAATGGAGTATATGTTGCCTTTGAAAATATTCGCCCGCTTACAGAAAAAGGAACTGAAGTAGGAAAAGAATACTGGGAGAAATTTCAAATTTCAAAGGGTAAATCAGTTAAAGATGCTGAAAACCATATAAAAAGATTTGGTGTGGAGTATTTCCCTATAACTGTTGAAGATCATCTTTTATTACTGAGAAAAATCGGATTCCGCGTGGTTGAAATATTCTGGTATTCTTACATGCAGGCCGGATTTTATTGTATAAAATAAAAGAATAGATGGAATTAAATATCTAATTTACCTAAGGTATCTCCTCTAAGCCCACGTCTAAGTGTTTCAAGTGAAGTTACTTCTTCTGGAGCTATATTGCCTAGGTTTACATTTGGTCCAAATTTTAAAATCAGGTCTGTCTGCTGGTTTTTAAGGGGGGCTTCCCAGATTATTTTTTCCATATTTGTTTTTGCCAGTATTTCAAGCTCATCTTCCTTGATATTTCCACATTCATCATAAATGCCTATGCCTTTTCCACCTTCACGTGCTTCAATTAATATTCTATCTGAACCAGCATTTATATCAGAGTTTATAAGTTTCACACGGTCTTCAGTATCCAGTTTACAATCATCTTGGGGATTTTTTTTCCCAACTTCAGAAATAACTGTGAATCCTCTTTCTTTAGTTTTAGATATTATATTTCTTCTTTCTTCAGGTGATATGATGGTAGATCCGTCTGATATCTCAATAGCGGTAAATCCTAACTTGTCAGATTCATCTAAAAATTCCGAAAACTTATTTTTCATATATGCAAGTTCAAATAAGGTTCCACCAGGATATGGATTTACATCATAGGACAAATACATTTCGGCCTTGTTTTGTATGAGTTCTCTGTCGTGCAGGGCAGATGTTCCCCATCCCAGTTTGGCAAAATCTATATATTCGCCTGATACTTCCATCAAATCTTCTAGAACTCTTAATCCCATGCCTTTGTCTAACATCATGGTAATTCCGTTTTTACGAGGTTTTTCAACTCGATATGGTGTAATAAAGTTAAATGCTTTCATTAATTCACCTTTTGATAAATTTCTAAAACAATTAAATCTAATTATGTCAGTGTCTTATTGTTTTTGTGATTTATATAGTAATGCATGTAAATTTTAAAGTTTGTGTTTGTTAATTTGACATTCTAATTTTTGTATAAGTATGTAAATTGTAACAGATAATACTATCAAAAATAAAATTTTTAGTCACGTTTTTATTAGGGCAATGTCTTTCGGTTATGGGTAAACCGACATAGTGCAAAAAATATCAATAAAATATAAAGTTTTAGAGATAAATAAATAATGGTGTTATTGAGGTGAAATAAATGGAAAAGAGCATTTATTATTTTGAAAGTCCCGGTGAACAAAATACAGATAAACTGGTAGAAGTTGTAAAGCAGAGAAAAGAAGAATTAGGCATAAAAAATATTGTAGTTGCCTCCGTATCTGGTAAAACTGCGCTTAAACTAAAAGAAGCGATGGCTGATGTAAATATAGTAAGTATAACTCATCATGCAGGATTTAAAGAAAAAGGAAAGTTGGAAATATCTGAAAAAGACAAAAATAAGCTTGTAGAAAATGGTATAACATTTTACACAGGATCTCATGCTTTAAGTGGTGTTGGCAGGGGAATATCAAATAAATTTGGGGGAGTAACACCTGTTGAGATAATAGCGGGCACCCTTAGATTATTTGGCCAGGGAATAAAGGTTTGTGTTGAAGTAACTATTATGGCTGCTGATGCTGGTTTAATACCCATAGACTCTGAGATAATTGCAATTGGGGGAACTGCAAGAGGTGCAGATGCTGCGGTAGTTTTAGAGCCGGCGCATATGAATAATTTCTTTGATCTTAAATTTAAAGAGATAATTGCAATGCCTCGATCTTAGTTTGCGAGAATAATTTTTAAATCTTAAATTTTAGGAGATAATTCTTATATTTAGATATATTTTCATGAATTTAACGTGGACTTATATTGGAAAATCAAAGACATTAATGTAGTAATATACTTGAGCAATATCTAAAAGATGTGGTGGGTATATCATCATAAAACTAAAAAATTATTTGCAAGATAGTAAATTGTCATTGATATAATCGCTGGTTTTAAATATAAGTTATTACAATACCACAAATAAATTTAACAACATTGGCTGTGGGGGTAGGAATTGAAATCTCTTATAAATAGTACCTTAAAAGAATCTGAAGTGAGAAGGGAGAGAACACCAAGTGATATCCAGAATAACTTCGATATATCAGACATCAACAGTGACCTCAAAGATATTATAGAGCAGAGTAAAGCAAAAATATTTGTTGTTGGAACTGGAGGGGCTGGAAATAATACAGTTTCAAGGCTTATGGAAATAGGAATTGAAGGCGCAGATACTATTTCGGTAAATACAGATGCACAGGACTTATTCTACTCAAATTCTCACCAAAAGATACTCATAGGTAAAGGAACATGTGGAGGATTAGGCGCTGGCGGTATACCTGAGATAGGTGAAGAAAGCGCTGAAGAAAGTGAAGAACAGATAAAAGAAAGGTTAGAAGGGGCCGACATGGTTTTTGTAACCTGTGGGCTTGGTGGAGGTACTGGAACAGGATCTGCTCCAGTAATTGCGAAGTTAGCCAAAAAAATTGGTGCATTAACTATTGCAGTCGCTACAATGCCTTTCAGTGCTGAAGGACTCAGACGACGAGAAAATGCTGAAAAAGGACTTGAAAAGCTGCAGAATAATGCGGATACAGTAATTGTTGTACCTAATGATAAATTACTGGAAGTTGCACCAAATCTGCCTATAAATAAAGCTTTCATGGTTACAGATGAACTCTTAGGAAGAGCTGTTAAAGGAATAACTGAGCTTATAACTAAACCTGGTCTTGTAAGTCTTGACTTTGCAGATATACGAAGTATAATGCAGGGTTCTGGAATGGCAATGATTGGTATGGGTGAATCTGAATCTGGCGATAGGGCAATTGAATCTGTTCATGAGGCATTAAACAGTCCATTACTTGATCTGGATATTTCAAATGCTAAGGGTGCATTGATAAACATATCTGGAAGCTCAGATATGACATTACACGAAGCTGAAAAGATTGTCCAGATAGTGGCTGATGAACTTGATCCCGATGCAAACATAATCTGGGGTACACAGATACAGGAAGACCTTCAAAATATCATCAGGACAACTATAGTAGTAGCTGGAGTAAAATCTCCCCACATATATGGCGCGCCTGCTGAACGCGAGTATCTGGAAGAAGAAAGTAAAGATTCTGTGCATGAATCTGCTTTAGAAGAGTTTATAGATGGTGTTTTTTAATCATATAATATAAATTATAAAAACACCCTATGATTTTCTCTCTCTTGGTTAGTTTTAGTTATCTATAAAAATGAAAAGGTTTATAAATTCATAATGAAAATAAACTATTATCATTTATATAGAATAATTACCAAATACATTATTCCCAATCCTTAATTCAATAACTTATTCTATTATGAATTTAAGTAGGTATTTTTATGAATTTGAATAAAGAATCTATTACCCAAGCTTTAAAACAATACAGAAGAGTTTTATACATATCCAAAAGGCCAGAACGTGATGAATATATAAACGTGGCAAAGATAACTGGAATTGGAATTATAATCATAGGGGTTATAGGTTTTGTAATAACTCTTGTGGCTCAGTTAATTGGTCAAACATAATTTTTATTGATTTACTGCATTAAATTAGCTTAAATGTTTTAGGTAAGTGATAATTTGATATATGCATTTAGAACCCTTGTGGGACAAGAAAAAAACGTTGCAAGGCTGCTTGCAAGAAATGTTAGAAACAGTGATATAGACGTAACTTCAATACTTGTTCCAGATACTTTAAAAGGTTATATACTAGTAGAAACTCCTTCAAAAGTAGATATGCAGGATCCCGCATTTAAAGTTCCAAATTTAAGGGGATCAGTTGAGGGTGAAATATCCTTTGAAGAGATAAAAACATTTTTAAACCCAGAACCGGTACTTGCTTCTGTTAAAAAAGGAAGTATTGTAGAGCTTATATCTGGTCCTTTTAAAGATGAAAAAGCTAAAGTAGTTAGAATAGATGAATCTAAGGAAGAAGTAGTTTTAGAACTTATTGAAGCTGCGATTCCAATCCCAGTTACGGTCAAAGGTGACCAAATTAGATTAATACAGAAGGAGGCAGATTAATGGCAAAAGAAACCGTAGAAATTCTCATTGAAGGCGGAAAAGCCACACCAGGACCACCATTAGGACCTGCAATAGGACCGCTTGGTATTAACATGATGCAAGTTGTTGAACAGATAAACGAAAAAACTTCAGATTTCGATGGAATGAAAGTTCCAGTAAAAGTAATTGTAGATGTTGGAACTAAAGCATTCGAAATTGAGGTAGGTACACCTCCAACAACAGCACTTATAATGGATGAACTTAATATTGAAAAAGGTTCTCAAGATCCTGGACTTGATAAAGTCGCTGATCTATCCATAGAACAAGCGTTAAAAGTGGCTAGAATGAAATTCAGTGCGTTACTTTCAAACGATTACAAAATGGCTACAAAAGAAGTTGTAGGAACCTGTGTAAGTATGGGTTTAACTGTGGAAGGAAAGGATCCTAAAACAGTTCAAAAAGAAATCGATGAAGGTATGTACGACGATAAATTGTTATAAATTTTAATAAAATAAGTTGACCAATCCGTTTGGTGTAATACCCTATAATTGTGAACTTTTTATCAAAAAAGTTCATGGAGGAATTTGATGAATCAAGAGATAGTGGAAGCAGTGAAGAAGGCTAAGGAAGAATCCAAGCCGAGAAACTTCACACAGTCTATCGATGTTGTTATAAACATCAAAGATTTAGACGTGAAAAAACCAGAAAACAGATTTGATGAAGAAGTCTTCCTTCCAAATGGACGAGGTAAAGGCATTAAAATTGCCGTTATAGCAGATGGTGAACTGGCAATTCAAGCAGAAAATGCCGGCGCAGACCTTGTAATCAGCAAAGCTGATTTAGAAGAGCTGGGAAAAGACCGGAAACAGGCCAAAAAAATGGCCAATGAATACACATTTTTTGTTGCACAGGCAGATATGATGCCGCAGGTTGGTAGATTTTTAGGACCAGTTCTTGGACCTAGGAAAAAGATGCCAAAACCAGTTCCAGCTACTGTAAAACCAGATCCTATATTGGAAAGGCTTTCTAATACTGTAAAAGTAAGAATAAAAGATCAGCCAGTTATTCAGGCGATTGTAGGTTCACAAGATATGGATGATGAACTAATTGCGGATAATGTAGAAGCTGTGCTTGGCGTATTGGATAGGAACCTTGAAAAAGGAAGAAACCAAATAAAATCCATGTATGTTAAAACAACCATGGGTCCAGTAACGAGGGTGATCTAATGGCTCATGTTGCTAATTGGAAAAAGGACGAGGTAAATAACCTTAAAGAACTGATTGATGGCCATAGCGTAGTAGGTATGGCTAATCTGGCAGATATACCGGCTCCTCAACTCCAAAAGATGAGAAGAACCTTAAAAGAGGACGCAACTGTAAAAATGTCAAGAAAGACATTAATGAGCCTTGCTTTAAGTGAATCTCAAAAATCTAATATAGATGCTCTCGGAGAACATATGGAAGGGCAACCTGCATTAATCTTTACAAATATGAATCCATTTAAGCTTTTTAAGATTCTTGAAGCTAGTAAGACTCCTGCCCCTGCAAAGGCTGGAAGTATTGCCCCTGCAGATATTGTAGTACCTAAAGGTGACACAGCTTTCAAACCCGGCCCTATTCTTGGGGAACTTCAAAAAGTCGGTATTCCTGCAAAAATTGATAAAGGAAAAATCGTCATAACCAAGGATAAGGTTGTTGTAGCTGAAGGGGAAGTAGTTTCCAGGGAGATAGCAGGTATTCTTACAAGACTTGATATCCACCCAATGGAAGTTGGAATTGATTTAGTAGCAGCATATGAAGATCAAACAGTATACACATCTGATCTTTTAACAATTGATGAGAGTAAAACCATATCTGATATACAGACTGCATTCTCTCAAGCATTGAACTTATCAGTAAATGCTTCAATATACAACAAAGTGGCTATGCCATACATAATACAGAATGCTGCAAGCAAGTCAATGAATCTAGCATTAAATGCAGAAATTCTCACATCAAAAACAACAGACTTACTGTTATCCAAGGCTTACTTGCAAATGTTAGCACTGGCATCTGAAATAGCTAGCAAAAATGAAGAAGCACTTGATGATGAACTTCTGGACAAACTGAAATCACGCCCACAGGCTGTTGAAGTTAAATCAGAAGAAAAAGAAGAAGATGAAGACGAAGAAGAAGATGAAGAAGAAAAAGAAGAAGATGCCGCAGCAGGGTTAGGTGCCTTGTTTGGTTAAATTTATAAAATTGAAAGGTGATTATAATGGAATATGTATACGCAGCAATGTTATTGCACACAACTGGTCAAGAAATTAACGAAGGAAATGTAACTAAAATATTAGAAGCAGCAGGAGCAGAAGTAGACGAAGCTAGAGTAAAAGCATTAATCGCAGCACTCGAAGATGTGGACATCGAAGAAGCAATGGAAAAAACTGCAGTAGCAGCAGCAGCTCCAGCAGCAGCAGCTCCAGCAGCAGCTCCAGCTGAAGAAGAAGAAGAGGAAGAAGAAGAGGAAGAAGAAAAAGAAGAAGAAGCCGCAGCAGGTCTCGGTGCTCTCTTCGGATAATTCCAAAACTTCAAAGCCATTTTTTGGCTTTCTCTATTTTTTTATTTTAATTACACTGCTATTTTAAGTCAAAAATGTAAATTATTCAATTTATAAAAATTAATATTTAAAAATAAAAACACAGTTCAAAGTGTTGTATAAAAATATTTGGTAATTTACTATAATTTAATAACTTTTATCAATGATTACTATGTCTCGCCAACTTGAAGAACTAGGATTTACTAAAAAAACTTGTATTACCTGTGGAAACGATTTCTGGTCAATTGGAGATAGAAAGACATGTGGGGATGCACCCTGCGATGAATATACATTTATTGGAAATCCTGCAACAGATAAAAAATATGACCTCTACGAAATTCAAAAAGCTTTTAAGGAATTTTTTGCCCAACACGGACATACACCTATAAAGAGATATCCGGTTCTTGCAAAAAGGTGGAGAGACGATGTTTTTTTAGTAGGGGCATCAATTTACGATTTTCAACCATGGGTAACATCTGGCGCCGTAGAACCACCTGCAAACCCACTGGTAGTCGCACAACCATCAATAAGACTTAACGATGTGGATAATGTCGGAAGGACCGGCAGACACATGACGTGTTTTACAATGGGTGCACATCACGCTTTTAACACTGATAAAGAACAGATTTACTGGGAAGATGAAACAGTAAAATACTGTCATGATTTTATTAAATCAATTGGAATCAACCCTGAAGAAATCACATATATTGAATCCTGGTGGAAAGGTGGAGGAAACGCCGGACCATGCTATGAAATTTGTGTCAGGGGAGTAGAACTCGCAACACTTGTTTTTATTAAATATAAAACATTACCTGATGGAAAACTTGAAGAAATTCCACTTACAGTTGTAGATACTGGATATGGACTTGAAAGATTCGCATGGATATCTCAAGGAACACCAACAGCCTACGATGCTTCTTTTGGACCTGTAATACAGACATTAAAGGAACTATCTGGTGTTGAAGTTGATGAGAGAATCTTAGCAGAGAATGCTCAAGTTGCAGGTATGATGGACATTGAAACATTTGCAGACCTGAGAGAATTAAGGTCAAAGGTTGCAGATAGGCTTAATATATCTTTAGATGACCTTGAAAGGGCTACAAAACCAATGGAAGCTATTTATGTAATTGCGGACCATACACGATGCCTTGCATTCATGCTTGCCGATGGTGTAATTCCTTCCAATGTTAAAGAGGGATATCTTGCAAGACTTGTCCTGAGGAGAACAATCCGTTTCATAAAAGAATTGGGATTAAAAGAGTCCCTGGCAGATATAATGAAAATACAGCTTGATTTCCTGTCTAAGACCTATCCTGAAATCAGGCAAAGTCAAGATCATATAATTAATGTAATTAATTTAGAGGATAAACGGTACGATAAAACTGTTTCAAAAGGCAGAGAACTTGTTAAAAGAAGCATTAAAAAACTCAGGAAAAAGAATAAAACTGAGATGCCGTTTGAGACACTTAAAGAGCTTTATGAATCCCATGGAATTCCTCCAGAGACTACCAAGGAAATCTCTGAAAAGATGGAATTTGAGGTAAAAGTGCCTGATAATTTCTATACATTGGTAGCTGCTGAGCATGAAGAAGAAGCTCCGGAAGAAAAAGCCGAAATTGAACTTGAGTTCCCAGCCACTGATTTATTGTTCTACCAGAAGCCGTTTGATACACAATTTGAGGCTCATGTGCTTGGAACATATGAAAATAATGTAGTACTGGATCAAACTGTATTCTATCCTGAAGGGGGAGGTCAGCCTTCGGATATTGGGTATCTTGAGATCCGCGGCGAAAAAATAAAAGTTTTACACGCTGAAAAAGTTAACAGTACCGTTTTACACAGGGTGGCTGAAGAGGATATTGAAAAAGTGCATCCTTACAAAGGTCAGATAATCAGCGGCCAGATCGATATTTCCAGAAGGATGGCTTTAACCCGAAACCACACTGCAACTCACTTAATCGTTGCAGCAGCAAGAAAGATCCTTGGAGATCACATATGGCAAGCAGGAGCCCAAAAAGGCGTTAAAAAATCAAGGATCGACCTTACTCACTATAAGCGGATAGAACCTGAAGAACTTCAGGAAATTGAACTGCTGGCAAATAAATTCGTCATGGAAAATCGTCCTGTACTTACAAACTGGATGGCAAGGGCAGAAGCCGAGAAAAAATATGGGTTCATATTATATCAGGGCGGAATTGTCCCTGGAATGGACATAAGGACAGTTGTAGTTGACGGAATTGACGTGCAGGCATGTGCCGGAACACACTGTAATCAAACTGGAGATATCGGACTTATAAAAATAACCAAGACCGAAAGAATTCAAGACGGTGTAGAAAGGATTGAATTTTCAGCAGGTGAAGCTGCAATTGAAGCAGCACAGCGCAACGATAATATATTAAAAGAAAGTTCAGACGTATTTAAAGTCACACCAGAACAACTTCCTAAAACCTGTGATAGGTTCTTTAACGAGTGGAAATCCTTTAAAAATGAAATTGATAAACTTAAAGGAGAAATTGCATCACTTAAAACCGAAGGAATTTTAAACAAAACTGAAAAAATTGGTGATTTAACTGTTTTAAGTGAGATTATTGATTCAGACATGAATGAACTTATAAAAATGGCAACTGACTTAACCGAAAAACAGGGAAAAGTTGATGTTGTGCTTCTTGGAAGCAGCGAAGGTAAAATAGTTGGTGCCATCTCTAAAAAAGCGCTTGAAAACGGTATCAAGATTAATGGTATCATAAAGGATGCTGCTGCAATTCTCGGCGGTGGTGGGGGCGGAAGGCCAAATCTTGCTCAAGGTGCAGGGCCACAAGCTGAAAAAATGCAAGAAGCACTTGATTTTGCAGTTACTGAATTAAAAAAGATTTAATCTTTTTTCTATTTTTTAATTTAAATAATTAAATATGTCTTTTTAAGTAATATTGGACTTTTAATTTCTTTTTTATTAATTTAAACACTTATTTTTAGTTCAAACTTAAATCTGCATAATTTTAGATTTTCTTTTGCATTATTGATAATACTAATACTGTACTTTTTCATAAAGGTTATATAGGTATTGTTCTGTAATAATTCAACAGGTTTTGGAATATCTTTTTTAGGATACATAATGACATTAATGGTGCTGATTGGAGGAAAGATAATGCGGAGGAACGAACAAAACGCCTTAACCTATTTATTAGGTGGTTTAGGGCTTATAATTTTATTAGGTGGACTATTTAAGCTTTATAATCTTAATTATGGGTTAATGGCTGCTTTCATATTATGGATCATAGGCGGTGCTATTGGGAAAACTGTAATGGGAGTTATAGGCAGTATTGGATTGATATTTTTAATGGTAGGTACATTTCATTATTCATTGATATACGTACTGTTGGGTACAATTGCTATATGGGTAACGGCAGGTACATTTGGCAGGTATTCTAATATGGGTTAATTGGATGAAATAAAAATGCAGGGGGTGAAGTTTTATAGTTTAGGAAAATTTAAGATTTATCTTTTTTATGGGAGTTATAAGAATTAAAGATGCAATATCTGTATTTTAAATAATTGTGGCTTAGTTATATATTGAAACAGGTTAGTTACGAAAGATTAATAGTTGGTGGTTACTAGAATAGTTGTAATTTTATTTTAATTTCAACTGTTTTAGATTTTTTAAGAAGGAACTGCTATGGAAAACAAGGCCAATGACGTAACTAAAATGACTGCATTACTGGCTGCCACATTAGCTGCTTTTCTTGTACCGTTTATGGGTTCTTCCCTCAATGTTGCACTTCCAACCATTGGAAATGAGTTTGCTGCAGATGCGATTTTGCTCAGCTGGATTTCAGCATCATTTTTGTTGGCATCAGCTATTTTTACACTTCCGTTTGGGAGAATTGCTGATATTTATGGATTAAAACGAATATTTACCTGTGGAATAATTACTTATACTATTTTTTCATTTCTTTCAGGCACTGCACCATCTGCAATGTCGCTTATCATATTTCGAGCTTTTCAGGGTATTGGAGCTTCAATGATGTTTGGTACGGGGGTGGCAATTTTAACTTCTGTATTCCCTTTAGCAGAAAGGGGAAAAACTAACAAACACTGTCAAATCTTCGATTTGACGCAGCGAAAACGAAGTTTTCGCATGCTTTGTGTTTGTGCATTCGAAAATCAATGATTTTCGAAAGCCCTGGGAATTAATCTTGCAGGAGTTTATTTTGGCCTTTCAATTGGTCCTTTTTTAGGCGGAATCATGACGCAATATCTCGGATGGAGGAGTATATTCTTTTTAAATGTACTGCTTGGTGTAATTGTGATTTCTTTTGTTATTTTGAGGTTAAAAGGAGAATGGGCTGAATGTATGGGTGAAAAATTCGATCTTAAAAGCGCAGTTGTATATAGCTTTACACTCCTTTTATTGATGTATGGATTTTCATCTCTCCCTGGAACTTTAGGGATAATATTAACAGTAATGGGAATCATCGGAATCATTGTGTTCATATTGGTGGATACAAAGGTAGATAATCCTCTTCTAGACATGGACCTTTTTTAAAAAATAAAGTTTTTGCTTTATCCAATTTAGCGGCTCTAATTAACTACAGCACGACTACAGGTGCGGTTTTTCTATTAAGCCTTTACTTGCAGTACATATTGGGATATACACCTCAAAAGGCAGGATTAGTTCTGTTACCTCTGCCACTTATAATGGTTATTGTATCTCCAATTGCAGGAGAACTATCTGACAAAATTGATCCGAGGATACTAGCCTCAGTTGGAATGGCATTAACTGCTGTAGGACTATCGTTTTTTAGTTATGTGGGATTTTTTACAGCTTTGCCATATGTAATAGCAGGACAGCTTGTGCTTGGTTCTGGATTTGCTCTATTTTCTTCCCCTAATACCAACGCAATTATGGGATCTGTTAAGAAACGTAATTATGGAGTAGCTTCTGCAACGGCCAGTACAATGCGGCTTAGCGGGCAGGTTTTAAGCTTTGGAATTATTATATTGATCTTTTCGCTGCTAATTGGAAAGGTTCAAATTACACCTGATACCTATTTCAATCTCTTGGGAAGCATAAGGGTTGCATTTAAGGTTTTTGCAGTGGCATGTTTTATGGGAATATTAACAACGGCTTATGGAAAAATAGCTTCTCTTTAAGAATTGGCGGAGTATAATTTAGGCACAAATAGTAATATGTCCTCTTTATTTACTGAAAATAGTTAATATGTTATATTTTCCCATAAAACTTATATATTGGCTCATAAATAACTAAATAACAATAAGTTTTAGCTTAACTATATTTAAATTAACATGGGGAGATAGAAAAATGGAAGATAGGCAGGCAGATTTTATACTTTACATTTTAGGCGTTGTAGGACTTTTAGTTCTTCTTGCACCTATACTTGATATATATGAATGGAAATATGGAATATTTGGCGCTGTTATAATATGGATTATAGCTGGAGGAATCCGTAGATATTTTGCTATACCTTCAAATAGATAAATATTTAACTATTTTGCTGAATACAATGATTTCTTTGATTTTTATATTTTATTAACTGTTTTAATTTCTCTTTTTTTAATTTTAATAAAATAAATATAGTTTAATTGAGATAACATTAAATAAGGTTTTATATAAATTCATTTAATATAACAATAGTTATAAATTTTAAAAAATCACGGGGTCATATTTTTGAACATTCGTAACATTGAAGAAATAAATCAGAAAATCCAACGAGGAGAAGCAACTGTACTAACAGCAGAAGAAGTTAGTAACCTTGTAAGGGATGGAGAAGAACCAAAAGCAGAAGATATTGACGTTGTAACTGCAGGAACATGTGGAATAATGTCTGGAACAGCTGCGGTATTTCACATAAAAGCAGGGGAACCAGGATCATTTAAAAAAGCAAAAAAAGTTCTTTTAAACGGTGTCCCAGGGTTCCCAGGTCCATGTCCAAATGAATGGCTGGGATCTGTTGATTTGATAGCTTACGGTACGTCACACAGTATTTATGATGAGGATTATGGTGGAGGATTCTTATTTAAGGATATTGTAGAAGGAAAAGATATAGAAATTGAAGTCGAGTCCATTCACGGGGAAATTATAAAATCAACCACTAATATTGAAGAAATGGGCATGGCGCGGATGATTGGAACTCGTCTAGCATTTAAAAATTACACTGCATTTTTAAACCCAACTGAAGAACCTGTTGCATCTATATTTAATGCTGTAGATATGGAAGGTCCATTTAAAGGGCTTTCATTTTCAGGTTGCGGCGAATTAAATCCGCTGCAAAATGATCCGGAGATGAAAACAATAAAAACAGGAACTAAAGTGCTGTTGTGTGGATCTGAAGGAATTGTTCTTGGCAGTGGGACAAGAAGTGCTCCTGAAAAACCGAACTTAATGGTAGCTGCAGATATGGCAGATATGGATCCACATTACTTGGGAGGGTTCAAAACAGCAGCAGGGCCCGAAGTTTTCAACAGTGTAGCTGCTGCGATCCCGATTCTAAATGATGAAATTTTGAAGAACACTTTTATCCTAAATAAAGATATACCGTTACCTGTTGCAGATATACGTGGAAGACATAAAGTTTTAGGGTTTACAGACTATGCTTCTGTATGGAGTGATAATGATGAAAGGCCAGTTTACGATCCTGAAGCATGTTTAAACTGCGGGGTATGTATGGTACGTGAAAGATGTCCTACTGGAGCATACGAAGGTACTTTAAATGAAAGGAAGTGCTTTGGTTGTGGCATGTGTGCTTATTCATGTCAACATGGTGCATTCGAAATGAAACGTGGTGAACTGAAATTCAAAATGGACAATGAAGTTATAGATGTGCCTATAATATGCAGACAGTCTGATATTAAAAGGGCACGGGAACTCACTGGTGATCTTAAAAAAAGAATTATGGAAGGTAAGTTTTCAATTTCAGGATGGTATTAGTAAACCGCAGGTTTAGCTAGCTTCATTTTTAGATATAATGATACTAGCTAAATTTTATTTTAAAATAAGTTGGGAGTTGATACTAACTGTTGAATCCAGGAACGCTAGGAGTTATCTGCGTATTTGAAAACAGTATCAGCCCTATAACAAATCCAAGCAGAAGTATCATGATCATGAAGAGGCATATTGTACCTAAACTAAGTCTTGATTTTTTTGTTTCAGGAACTTCTTCTTCTCCGTAATTATAATAACTTTCATAATCCATATCGTTTTTATAGGGTGAATCATGGCGTTTAGAAGCTGAAGGGCTGCCGTAATATTTTCTTTTTAAAGGCTTTCTTTTGTAATCTTCTTCTTCATTATAATTTGTATAATCTGCCTTTGGATGGGGAATATCATATGTAAAATCAGATGTATCAGTCTCTCTTCTTGAGCTTTTCCCCTCAAAATGTTCTTTTTTAGGGTAATTTTTATATTTTTTCTTTGACTGGAAACTATCAAACTGCTGTGAATTTTTATAACTTTTCTTTTTTGAGGATTTAGAAGTTGGAAGTTCCATTCCGCAGTTAGGGCAGTATGTTTCTTTGTTATCTATTTCTGCCCCACAGTTATCACATATCATTTTTATCACTTATTTGTGGTTTTAATAAATCTAATTACTTCACCATGTGTTATTTATAAAATTGAGATAAATATTTTATCTGCTTTATCGTGTTTAGGTATGTTAACTCCTTTAATTATTTATAACTATGTAATAAACTATGGACTCAAATATTTAAAATTATGTACTATCCTGTTATTTTATTTTTTTAAACTTTACAGACTTTCATGCCTTAAAAAGTGTGATAATAAATTTTAAAGAAGATAATAAATTGGGCAATTTTAAAATAAAAAAATAGGAAAAGATATCATAAGAGATCTTTTCAGTGTAATCAATTTGGGAAAACACCTTAAGGTGCTCCACCTGCTCCTCCAACGTTTTTGCCAGTTATAGCGTTAATGTCTATTTCACCAACATTTGTTCCGTTGTCGATAACAGGAACCACGTATATGTATTGACCATCAGTTTTGATCAATTTGGGTGTTCCTGCGGTTGCTCCTTCTACGTTAATGTACTTTTGGGCTATTTTCTGGGCTTCTTCTGAAGTTATCTTTGGTTTAGTTGTATTATCTGATGCTTTGTCGCTATCTGATGTGCTGTCACTAGACGAACTGTCGCCAGTAACAGATGACTGTTGTCCCTGATTAGAATTGCTGGTGGAATTTATGTGGTTTCCAGAAGCACCGAATACCAGTGCCGCTGCAGCCAGCATTACCACTACTGCAACTATTGATTTTTTAATCATCATTCAACCTCATTTTTTTATTTAACTAGATTTAGAAAGGCAATGTAGCGTATGTACCTTTGTATGTCGCTGTTCCTGTATTCCAGTTTTTAATAACACCAAACGTGTTTTTAGAACTGGTTGCGTCTGCATTGTACCATTTGCCGTTTACGTATACTTGGGCAATAACGTGCCCGTACCAGTTACCGCTTGTGAATTTAGCTTTAACGTGTTCGTATCGTGCTGGTATTCCTGCGGCCCTTTCAAGTGCTATTAACAGATGAGCTGTATCAACACAGTTTCCAGTTTTTTTGCTTAAAGTGCCTACAGCACCGTATTTGGTGTTGTAATAGAAGGAATAACCTATGTTATCTCTTACCCAGTTAAATATTGCCACTGCTTTATCGTACGTGGAAGTTTTACCGCTTGTTATTGATTTTGCCAGTGCTTGGATCTGTGAATTAGTTACCTGACAGTTTGTAGTAGATTTAAGATACTGCTGCAGTGATGCAGGTACCGATGTAGATGTGTTTGAAGAATTTGAAGTTGATGTACTTGAAGTTCCAACTGTGCTCCATGACTTTACTGTAACATAACTTGGTAACCGTTCGTTTGTTTTATAGAAAGCCATTATCTTGGAAAATGTGTAAATTAAAGATTGATAATTTAATTTACCAAGACTGCTTGTTGCATAATTTGGTAAAGCACCATTTGCATCTATAAACGCATTCACTCTTTTAGCAAGGTCTAAATAACCTGCTTTATTTATATTACCACTTTTAACACTTTCACTAGGTTTTGCTGCACTATTTATATCTTTAAGTGTTATTGATGTTGTTGTTCCGTTGTTTAACTGTAGTAAACCTGCAGTCAGTAGTTTTAAAAACTCAGGCATTTCAACCTGGGTTGTACCAATTGTCACATAGTTTGGAAGTTTGTGGTTGGTTTCAACGTATGCTTTGACCCTAGCTGCGGCATCTGTGATTTGGCTTACAGTAAAGTTTTTAGATACTTTTGTTTCTCCTGCAGCTGCTGCCTGTGTTTGAGTACTGGTTGTATTTGTTGAATTTTTGCTGGTTGAATTTATTGAAGTCGCTGTTGAAGTTACTGCAGTTTGATTATCCTTTGTACTTACTGTATTCTGTGCTACTGCTTGTGTTTTAACGGTGGTTTGGTTGGTACTGACATTTGATGTGGCAGTACTTGTATTCTGCACTGTTTTTACACTTGCATCGGTTGAATTTTGTGCTGCAACCGATTTGTTTGTGTTGCATGTATTATTTATTTGTATATTGGCTTTTTCTTGCACAGTGCTGTTGTTAACAGCCTGTGTTTGTGCAGTTCCTGCGTCTGCCGCGCTTGCGCCAGCTATACCCATCAAAGATAGACTGGATATTAATAGGACTGCAAAAAGCAATTTTCTCGTAATTATACCGCCTCCGATTACCAATCATGGGAAAACTCAATCAGAGTTTTCCTATGGGTATGGAGTAGTTAATGTGCTATACCATATAAACCTTTTGATTTTAATGCCAAAAAAAGGCACGTATTGGGCTCTTTTTACGATTTGGGACACGCTGTGGAGTTATTGAAATAAGATCTTTGGGATGAACTCTCTCAATTATTATTTTCAGTAAATCAGCTTATTTTAAACATTATTTGGCAAAAAGAGGTATTTACATTGCTTTTATACTCATGGCATAATTGGAGTAATCATTAAATAAACTCTATTAACATTCTATTTGGGTTAAACGAAGTTATTTGAAATTTTAAGAATTTTATTCATTTTTATTAATTAATTATTAATTATTATGTTAAAAAATTTACTAACAAAAAGGGGTATTAACTGTTTTTTGTATAGCTTAATTATTATTCTCCATTTGTTAATACTAAAATTTCAGTGATAACGTATGACTCAAACAAGGTTAATACAAAATTGAAAATTTAGATGCTGTGAATATGTCGAGACAAATACATTAAAAATTAAAGGAGATTACATAGATCTTAATTTTTCAAGACTAAAAAGAAAAAGGACCCCTCAGAAATTCTGTGAATTTCTGGGGCCTTCAAAATCTATGATTTTGGGGCCCAGGAAACTCTCAAAAACCTTCGGTTTTTGGAGCACGAAAAACTTTGTTTTTCGTAGGCTATGTTTCCTAGGGTGCCGAAAATCCTCAAAAATCTCCGATTTTTGGGAGTTAGAAAATGCTTCGCATTTTCTAAAATTCATAGAATTTTCGAGCATAAATCTCTTTGAGATTTTTCCAGTTTAAACCAATTTTAGAGGAACACACTAAATTCAGTGTCTCCAACATTATGTCCGTTAAAGCATTAACTTCCTTACCCGTGCATCTTAATTTCAATAAAGGGCATATATTCATATTCTCTGTCCATTTACATGTATTGCGTACTTGAATAGAATATTTAATGTGTGAAGGTGATTGTTTTTTATGAATATTTTTTTTGTAACTTTGTTTTAATGTTATCTGCTTTATATGCCTACATATGACTGTTATTAGTCTAAATAATGCTTTTTACAGCCGCTAATAAAATTTATATAGTTCTAGCTGATATTTTTTTCTCAGCTGAACAATTTACTGCAACTATAATTTACCATGGTAAGGATGTATATGTTCCATATATTGTTGCCGTTGATGTATTCCAATTGTTAATAACACCAAAAGTATTGCTGTAACTGATTGCATCTGCTCTATACCATTTACCATCTACGTATACTTGTGTCCAGACGTGTCCATACCAGTTTTTTGAAAATTTACAGTAGCCATGCTCGTATCTTGCTGGGATTCCTGCTGCTCTTTCGAGAGCTACCAGTAGGTTAGAAGTATCACAGCAATTTGCTGATTTTGATGTTAATGCGCCTGTTGCTCCTTTTATACTATTATAATAAAAGTCGTATTTTATGTTGTCTCTTACCCAGTTAAATATTGCTGATGCTTTAGCATATGTGGATGATTTACCGCTTGTTATTGATTTTGCCAGTGCCTGAATCTGTGAATTAGTCACCTGACAGTTTTTTGTTGCTTTGAGATACTTTTGTAGTGATGCAGGTACTGGTGTTGATGGAGTCGACGGAGATGTATCTGAAGTTCCGACTTTACTCCATGGATTAACAGTTACATAATTTGGCAGTCTACTGTTTGTATTGTAGAAAGCTGTTATCTTGGAAAACATGTAAATCAATGATTTATAATTCAGTTTGCCAAGATTGCTGTTTGCATAATTTGGTAAGATACCATTCGTATTTATAAATGCATTAACTCTTTTAGCAAGGTCTAAATAACCTGCTTTATTTATAGTGCCACTTTTAACGCTTTCAGTAGGTTTTGGCGCACTAAGTATGCTTTTTAGTGTTATTGATGTTGTTTTCCCGCTGTTTAACTGCAGTAAATTTGCAGTTAACAATTTCAGGAAATCAGACATTTGCACCTGAGTTGTACCAATTGTCACATAACTTGGAAGTACATGGTGGGTTTCGATATATGCTTTAACTTTTGCCGCTGCATCGTTGATTTGCTTTACAGTAAAGCTTTTAGAAACTTTTGTTTCTCCTGCAGCTGCATATTTTTTAGAACTATCACTGCTGATAGTTTTGTACCCAACACTTTGTGTTTGAGTACTGGTTGCATTATTCATTGTGTTTGTTTTTGTGACTGTTGAATTTTTACTGTTATTTACTGCAGTTTGTACTGCGTTTTTTGTATCTGTCTCTGTATTTGTTGAATTTTTGCTGGTTGAATTTGTTGAAGTTGCTGTTAAATTTGTTGCAGTTTGATTAGCACTTGTATTTGCTCTATCTTGTGCAACTGCTTGTGTTTCAACGGCGGTTTGGTTAGTACTGGCATTTGATGTATCAGTACTCGTATCCTCCACAGTTTTTACACTTTCATCGGTTTCATTTACAACCGATCCATTTTCATTGTCTGTATCATTTGTGTGTATTCCAGCATTTCCTTGCACAGTGCTGTTATTAGCAGCCTGTGCTTGTGCAGTACCTACATCTGCTGCGCTTGCGCCAGCTATACTTGCCAGAAATAGGCAAAGTACTAGTAGAACTGCAAAAGGCAGTTTTCTCTTAATAATAACGCCTCCAGTTACCCATACTGAAAAATTTTTTTAATTTTTCCATGCCTATAAAACCTGTGGTTTTGTGGTGGGAAAAAAACTAATTAAAGTTTTTCTATGGGTAGAAAATAGTTAATATTCCATATCATATAAATATTTTGATTTTAATCCTCAAAAAAAGTATGTTTAAAGCTCTTTTTAGTATTTAAGGCCTATTGTGTGGTTATTGAAATAAGATATGTGGGGTGAGCTCTTTCAATTATTATTTTGGATAGATCAGTTTATTTCAAACATTGTATATCAAAAGGGGTTATACCTATTACTTTTATAATTCAACTATTACTGTCTTAATTTGGAATAAACTTTTTTAAACGTTCTATTTAACTTAAAATGATTTAATGGATATTATAAGAATTTTATTCCTTTTTGTAAAATGATGTATATTTATTAGGTAAATGGGGTATTTTATAGAAATAAATATCAACTAGTTTTTACATAAATTAACTATTAATATTTCTGCTGACTGTTAAAAACAGTTGATGCGAGTAATGGAATAAATGGGCTAATAAAAAGTTATAAATAATTAGCGCTAACGTAAAATAAACGTGTTAGATAAAACTTGTAATTAAATTAAATTTATTAAACCCAAACTTTTTGCATAATTAACTACTTCTTCCATTTCTTGATGGTTTGGATATCTTGTGATTTCATTAGATTCATAGGCTTTATAAACGGGCCTATACTGTCCCATAATATTTACAACTGTTTTTTTCCCTAAATTTTCACTTATCCATTTTAAAATAGGTTTTGAACAGCATTCAACATGGTCTGGAAGTACAAGATGTCTTATGATCATATCTCCAGATTTTTTTGCCATTTTATGATTCTTTGTTACGATGTTCCAGTAATTAGGCACTTTAGAAAGCTTTTCTCCACATCCTTCTGGTCCATATTTAAAATCACTTAAAAATAAGTCGACAAAACCATCAAGAAGTTTCATGGCATCTTCGCTCATGTAAAAATTGCTGTTCCAGATCACGGGAATGTTTTCATTACACAGCTCCATTGTCTTTAAAATATAATATAAATTTGGGGTGGGATCTCCTCCAACGAAGTTTACATTCCTTGAACCTTCTTTTCTCCGTTTATCAATTATTTCTGCCAGGTGCATTTCACTTATTTCTATTCCTGCTTCTGGAAATTGACTTATATCAAAATTTTGACAGTAAATACATTCAAAATTACAGCCTGTAAAAAAGATGGTATGGCTGGGTATAATGGGGGCTTCCTCACCCATGTGCATAAATTCAGATGCTATTTTTGGATTTTCCACGTTGCAAAACCCTTTTTCTGTAGTTCTGTTAATATGACATTTCATTTCACAAAAATAGCAGTTTTCAAATATTTTTTCTGCAATCTTTCTTTTTAGATCAAGATAAGAAAAATCTGGTTCTTTAATGTCATCAAAGGATATTGTATTGAATATTTCTTTAAATTCGCTTCGAATACATTCATGCTCTCTCCAAAGAGCATTATTATTCTCACTTTCTTCTGCTTCTATCATTGAAGATACTTTAACTCTTGATGCTCTTTGATTGAGCATAATTTTAAAATAAGTTGAAAGTTCCTTTTTTATAGCGCTGTTCATTGATCTTAATTTTATACTCTGAATAGATTATATGTTTGACTCAAAAGTATTAATGAAGTCATATATAATAATAAAAGATCATTATGACAAAACAGTTTGAGGAAATAAAAAGCGCCTTTCAGGATAATTGTGGTGAATGTAAACTAATCGACCAGAAAATAGCCATAATAGTTGAATTTAAAAATGAAGAAGATGCTGAATGGTTTGAAAACAATATTGTATATCCTGAAGGTACTATGAAAAGATCCCCATTGAAACATGTCATGAAAGTATCTGAAGAGTCTAAAAAATTCGCTGAACCATTTTATGGACGTACATATACATTTGAAGTTAAAAACAAGGATGAATTGATCCATAAACTGAATGAAAGGTAGTTTCTGTGAATTAGTAGTGGAGGTGATATTTTGCCTGGGGAAGGATGGAAAAAATTACCAAGAATAGAATTGATTCCAATACCTGAAGATGTAAATGTGCCTGAAGATATACCTGCTTCAGAAGTTCGTATTCCTTCAACATATACGGGGCATGATGTTGAATATGAAAATGAGGAGGGTAAACCTGTAAATGAAAATGAAGCAACTCACCTGCGGTTTACAGGAATAGATCGAAGATCAGATATTGTGGTGGGCCCTGTAAAACCTGAAGGAATGATTAAATTAAATCTGTATCTCAATGACGATGAGATGCCTGTAGTTAAGGAAGAAGCATCTAATGTTAAAAGTAAGATACTTAATGAAAGTTACAGGCCGCTCTAAATGTTTGAATTATAGTGAATGACCAAATATTTTTGACTAACCATAAGAAATTTGTTTATGTGCTTTAAACTCTCGAATGTTCAGAAAATCCTTTGGGATTTTCCTCAATTTATCAATGTAAACTTAATCAACTACTGTCAAAACTTTCAGTTTTGACGTATCGAAAATCGTAGATTTTCGAATATCCAAAATTTATAAGTTTAAAAAGTTACTTCATTCACTATAAAACAAGTATCTCTAAGGAATTACTTTTTTCTTTTATTTTAAAACTAAAGATAGATTTGGTTAATTCCAAATCTCTTTAATTAGACTAAAAATAGAATTACTTAACCTACCACTCTTAAATTTGGGGCTAGAATACGTGGAATAACGAAAGGCCCGCGTTGTCTGATTTCTTTAGAACCGCTTGATGCATTTTTCATGACATCAAATATGTTTCCAGATAGCATAGCTTTTTTAACAGGGTAACTAATTTCTCCATTTTCTATTTTAAATGCATTGTTGGCCTCAACTGAAAAGTCTCCTGAAATTGGGTTGGCTGTATGTGCACCTAAAACATCTGTAACAAGTATTCCTTCTTTAATATCTTCTATTTCAAGGGTATCTTTAAATTCAAGAACAAAATTACTTAAGCCCACTGAAGGCATATCTGCAAATGAAGACCTCATACCGTTACCTGTACTTTCTGTGTTTCCTTTTTTAGATGTATATATGTCATAAATGAAACTTTTTAGGATTCCGTCCTGAATTACGGCAGTTTTTTGGGTAGGGGTTCCTTCTCCATCACTTATTGATGAAGCAAGTCCTCCTTCAAGTGTACCATCATCATAGATGCTTAATGAAGGTGAAACAACTTCGTTTCCTATTTTATCTGCAAAGATAGACCTGCCTCTTTGAACATTATCCGCATTAAAAGCACCGACAAATGTCCCGAGAAGACCTGCAGATGCACGGTAATCTAATATTACATCCATATCTTTTGTTTCTACAGGTTGGCCGTTTAAAGAATTTTTTGCAATATCACATGCATTATCTGCAATCCATTCAGGGTTAATATCAAAGAGCCTTGATGAGTCCCCTTCATATGCTGTTGATATTTCTCCATCTTTTTCAGCATTTACTGCTATAAACCCTGAAAATGATGTTCCTATTTCTTTGCGGTTTACACCATTTGAATTTAGGATTAAACTCTCTGTTTTTCCTGCAGAAAATCCTCCGGAGGTTGGTTCACATTTTTCTTCTTCAACTGTAGCTATCATAGCTTTTGCAAAATCTATGGAACTTTCGATATCCATTGCTTCATTTTTTTTATCATAAGTACCTTTAACTTGACCATATTGGGATTCATGGGCAAAATCAAAATATTCATCTTCAATATTAGATTTCGCGTTGAATATTGCATTCTTTGCGGTTTCATCAATTTTATCAATATTAGTTGTATAAGAAAATCCCATTTTTCCTCTCAAAATTACTCTTACGCTTAATCCGTAGGTAATTTCTTCTTTTGCAAAACTAATTTCATTTCTCTGGATGTCTACATCAATACTTTTTTCTCTTTCTATATACACTTCTGCATAATCAGAATCTTTTAAAGCAAGATTTAATGCGCGTTCTGCAGTATTTATCATTTAAATCCTCCGAAATTTTTTACAAAATTTGGGGCACTCAAACATTTCATGTTTGGTGCATCAAAAACCCTTGGTTTTTGAAAGCCCTTGAAATTCATAAGAATTTTAGAAAAATGTTTACAAAATCTGTCAAAAATCATGGATTTTTGACGCAGCAAAATTAAAAATTTTGCATGCTTTGATTTTGTAACAGCAAACATTTCATGTTTGCATGTTGTCAAAATTTTTATTTTGACACATCGAAAATCTACGATTTTCGAATGCTTTGCATTTTCTAACCTTTTGGAAATCATAGATTTCCGATGCCGGAGGAAACTCTGTTTCCTCGGCTACAAAAACTGTGTTTTTGTAGGCTATCACAATCTTTGATTGTGATGCCCCAAACGTTGCTCAAAATCTATGATTTTGGCACAAGCAAAAACGGAGTTTTTGCATGCTTCGCGTTTGACAGTTCCAAAAATCGAAGTTTCGATTTTTGAGGATTTCGGGGCATGTGAAAAACTCTGTTTTTCACGGTTACGGAGCTATCAAAAATTCTCCGAATTTTTGGAGTACAAATCATAGATTTGCATGCTATGCTCCGTAAACATCGAAAGCTTTGCTTTCGAATGTTCAGGAAATCTGAAGGATTTCCTTCAACCTCCCGGTTTGAATTATTTATTTAAAATGAATTTTTCAATTGCTTCGGCAGCCCCATCACCGTAGGCCTTTTTTGTTACATAATCAGTATTTTCTTTAAGATCATCATCTGCATTTGAAACAGCAACTTTGAACCCTGCAACCTCCAGGAATTCAAGATCGTTTTCACTGTCGCCTATTGCAATTATTTCATCAGCGGTTATGCCCATATCTTCTGCAATGATTTTAAGCGATTTTCCTTTATTAACTAGGGGGTCTGTAATGTGTATTGCAAATTTAGTGTCATATACCACAACATCAAAATTTTTTACAGTCTCTTTTACAGTATTTACATCAATGGTGCGTTTTATCGCAATTTCAGATGACCGAAGATCTGAAAATTCTGTTTTTTCCACATCATACCTTGATTTTAATAGTTCATAGGCAGGTTTGCATTTTTTGATATCTCCAAGAATTAAATTTCTTTTTGTGGTATATACAACTCCGCCATTTTCACATACTATTCCGCCAGATGTACCTACCATTGTGGATACCATTTTCGCTGTGCAGAGTACATTTCCAGTCACTAATATAACAGGATAACCTGCATCTTCTGCTTTTCGCAGTGCATTTATTGCATTTACACATATCTTCCGATTTTTATCAGTAATCGTACCATCTATGTCTACAGCAATTGCTTTCACTCTGACATTACTCCAATTATTTAAAAAATATTGAATTGGAACCTGAAAATTAGGTTCGAGGTTACAATTAGAGATTTTGACTATAATCCTGATCCATATCTAAATGCTATGTTGCATGTTCCTTCTTTACTGACCATACATGCGCCGATTGGGTTCATAGGATTGCATTCTTTCCTGAAAAGTTTGCACTGCTCTGGTCTTGCAATTCCCCTCAAAATTGGACCACATATGCAGCCAGTTGGGACTTTTTCACCCTGCTCTACTTTGATATCGAATCTTTCCCTTGCGTTGGAATCTGCGAATTCATCCTTTATTTCATATGTAGAATTAGGAATTTCTGGAAAACCTCTCCATTCTTTGTCTTTAATATAGAAAACTTCATCCATAAGTTTTTGGGCTTTTATATTTCCTTCTTCTCTAACAGCTCGTTTATACTCATTTTGAACTACGGCTTTGCCTTCATCCATCTGTTTTAATATCATATAAATTGCAATCAGTATGTCAAATGGATTAAATCCTGCAACAACTTGAGGAATACCATATTTTTTAGAAAATAGTTCATATGGTTCTGTACCTATTATTGTTGAAACATGACCTGGTTCTATAAGGGCATTTAAGTTTACTTCTCCTGATTCAATTAAAAATTTGAGTGCAGGAGGTATTAACCTGTGACAGGATAAAATTGAAAGGTTTTTCGGAAGCCCTGCAACTATTTCTGCTGCAGTGGTAGGTGCAGTAGTTTCAAAACCGGCTGCCATGAATACGACATCGTTATCAATCTTTTCTGCAATTTCAACCGCATTGTTTATCCCATAAACTATTCTTACGTCTGCACCTTCGGCCTTTGCGTCTGCAAGTGTCCCTGTTGTTCCGGGAACCCTCAGCATATCTCCAAATGTTGCAATGGTAACGCCTTTTCGTGCAAGGTACAGGCATTCATCAACTTCTATTGAAGGTACACAACAAACAGGACCCCCCGGCCCTGCCACTATTTCTACTTCTTTTGGAATCAATGATCTTATTCCATGCTGCATTATAGTATGTTCATGGGAGCCACATACGTGCATTATTTTAACGGGCCTTGAAATGTTTTCAATGCGTTCTACTATTTCTTTGGATAGATTTTTCATGATGTCACCTTGATCTGTTTTCGTTGTTGATTGTATCAAATCATTTTTTTGTTATAATTATTTATCATTAAATCCTTGGATTAACAGATAAGTTTAAGGATATTTATTAGGTAATGACTTTAAATAAACAATTTAGTTTATTGTTCATATATTGTTAATACATTGTTATATAATTGCTGATTTATTATTTTTATTGAATTTTAATAGGAATTTAGGGATTATTTAGCGAAATAAAATGCTTTAATTATTTGAAATTATTTATGTTGGGAGATACTAGTTTCATTTCATTGATTTTATATTTACGATATATTTATCAAATGATATTAATTAAAAATCATTTATATATGATTGTAATAAATACAAATTGATTATTCTAGTTTGTATAGATCAAATTACTTGAATAATAGAATTATCAAAAAATTTATTATTACAAATAACAAAAAAATTAATACGAAAAAGTAAATATGGCTGTTTGAGGTAACTAATATTGAAAATGATCTTATGGCTTTCTATAGATAAATTAAGGTTTAATAATAAGAATGGGTACTTATTTATGAATTTACGGGATCGGCTGTTTTCGATTTACAGAGTTCGAAGAAATTCAAGCGTTACAATTAAATATCTATATTATTTAAATTATTTTAGAAGCCATTTTTAGATAGTCATAATAACCTTTAGGATTATAAATATCGGTAGGTAATATGAAAGTTGCAGTGGTCGGATTGGGAACAGAAGGTAAAAATGCTGTAAAATCCCTTATTAATTATGGATATAAAGTTTATGCTTCTGATATGCAAAAAAATGTGGAATTAAAACATAACTCTGCTATGGATCTTGATCTTGGATATCATGATTTTGATAAAATAAATTCTGCAGATGCAGTAGTTTTAAGTCCAAGCTTGTGGAGTAGTAAGATCGGCGAAAAAATAAGATCTCATAAGAAGTCTTTATCAGACATTCTGGCAGATCATAAATCTATTTTTACAATAGGAGTAACAGGAACCAATGGTAAAACAACTACCTGCTTTATGATTAAGGAAATACTTGAAAAAGCAGGTTTTAATGTACTCATCGGCGGAAATGCTGGTGGAGGATTTGGGGGATACACAAAACTTATACTGGAAACTTCTAAACAAAAATGTGACATTTTAATAGTTGAAGTTTGTGATATGACTCTTGATTTTTGTTCTTATGCCTTTGATTTTGACCTGATAGTTGTAACAAACATAGGGCATGATCACATGGATTTCCATAATTCTCTTGAGAATTATAGAAACTCGTTAGGTAGATTCTTAAAAGGGAAAACGGCTATATTAAATGGACAAGATGAATTTTTATCTGGAATTAAAGATTATCCTAATGAAACGTTCTTTTTTGGAAATGGATACAGAGATCTTAAACTGTTCGGTGAATTTAACCTTCAAAATGCTGCTGCTGCAGAAAAAGTTGCACAATTTTTAGAGATTCCACAAGGCGATATTGATGATGCGTTAAGTGGATTTAAAGGAGTTAATGGAAGATCAGAAACTCTTAATTTATCTGGATGTAATTTTGTGGTTGGAAAAACAGATAACGTTGATGCAACTGCAGCAGTGCTTAATGAGTTAAAATTTGATGTGGCTATAATTGGTACGCCCAGAAAGAATGAAACCTGTAGATATGAAATTTTAAAGGAAGTAGTCAAAGTTAATCCAGAAACTATAGTTTTATTTCCGGGATTAGACAATACAACAGATATTGCATTTGAAAAGTTAAAAAATGAAGGTTATAATGGAACTGTTAAAATAATGAAAGATACAGCCGACGTTGTTGACTTTGCAGTGGAGTGCAGTGACAAATGTAAAAATATATTTATAGGTGGAAATGGCCAAACTAAACTTATAGAAATACAGGAAACACTACGGAGATTAACAAAGGATGATACAGTGATTAGGGGCAAAAAAGTACTGATAATAGGCGCAGGAAACGCGGGAAGGCCTGCAGCACATCTTTTAAACTACCTTGGCAATGAGGTTATTATTTCGGATATTAAAGAATTTGAACAGCTGCCAAAAAAAGCCAGAAGAAGAATTGAAGAGCTAAAAGAAAAAGGAATAGCTGTAGAACTGGGATCCCATGTAAATGAACATGCAATGTGGGCGGATGTTGTTTTTGTTTCTCCAAATGTACCTAAAAATTCTGAAATTCGACAATTTATTAATGAGTGTGAAGAGAACTACGAAATCATGGAAATTGGTACAAGGGACATTGGAAAGATGATAAATTCTATTATAAAGATCCCTATGATTGGTATTGCTGGAACAGATGGTAAAACCACAACCACCAACATGACAAATTATACATTATCTGATAGATATGAAACATTACTTTTCTCATCCCTGCAGAACTCGCTTGTTATTGAGGGGCTAGTTGATTTTATAGTCGAAAACGGAACTGGAAATAAAGATTTTGCAGTTTTTGAACTTCCTCATGGTACTATAAGAATGTTAGACGGGCTTGAAATTTGTGCAGGGGTTTTAACTAACCTTACTCCAGATCATATGGATGAATTTAACACATATGAAGAATACGTGGAGAGAAATGTGGCTATAAAAGATTTACTCCATAAAAACGGGATTTTAATTGCAAATGGTGATGATCCAATCATAAGTATATTGGCCCCTAAATTTGATAAAGAAGTCATATATTATGGTTTTAATGAACCTAGAACAGTTGTATGTGAAGGTAGAACTTATCCTCATAAAAATAATATAGACTTTGATATATTAGCAGAGGATGTTGAGCTTAAAGGTCTTTATGGTTCAGAATTTACCATTAAAACTGGAGTTATTCCAACAGTGGTTTGTAAAAACTGTGGTAAAGTGTACTGTAACTGCGGTAACTTTGAAAGAAAGTATAGAGATCCATGTACTATGAGAATAATGCTTAAATCACCCGGCGCATGCAATATAGAAAATGCAATGGCTGCTTTTGCTGTAGATATGATTTTAAATTTTGATTTAGATTATATTAAAGATAAAATGGAAAGTTTTTCTGGAGTAGCTGGAAGATTTGAGAAAATTGACTTGATCAACGGCATAAATATATTCATGGATGCGGCTCACAATCCTGAAGCCGCAGAACGCCTTCTAGATGGTTTAACTCTTGAAGGAAAGCTTATAATATCTGTAGATAATCCAGATACACTTACAGTTCGTGATAAATTTAAGATGGGCACTGTGCTTGGAAAGTATGCTGATGTGGTTATTGCAAGCGCAAAAAATGAAACTACTGAAGTGGTAGATCTTGAAGCAGCGGAGACAGTGGTGGACGGAGCTGATGGTATAGAAACATACCAAACAATTAATATTGCAGATTCAATATCTAAAGCATTGGAAATTGCAAAAGAGGGAGATACAATAATCCATATAGGTCCCGGTGTCGTTAATGCATATGACAATGTAAAATCAGAGATATATAAAGGTATTAAAGAGTATAAAGATAAAACTTAAATTTCAGTGAACCAGCTAAACGGATTTATTTTTATGAAAGAACAAGAATTCAAAGCAGTAGTTATCGGCGGCTGCGGAACTGTCGGGAGTTTAATGGCAAGAGTTTTAAAGGATAACGGTGTCGACGTCACTGTATCTGATCTTTCAACAGACAGTCCACAGATAAATATCCTTGAAGAAGAGGGGATAAAACTCAATCTTGGAGAACATGACGAAAACATCCTAAAAAATGTAGATGTAATTGTAGTTGCTCCAAGCTTACTTCAAAATAGCAAATTGATTGGAAAAATAAAGAGCGTTACAGACGCAGATATAATAAGTGCAGATGAGATTTTAAGCACATGTAAAGTGAGTAAACCTGTGGTTGGAATAACAGGTACCAACGGAAAGACCACCACAACATGGATGCTCAAAAATATATTAAATCTCAGTGGATATAGAACTCCTGAACATAAACTGAAGATGCAGGGAAACACGGAATTAATACCCTCTTTTCAGGCAAGACTTGACGGAGATATCGCTGTTTTAGAGATAGGTACTCATGGAAATCCTGATGAAATTAAAAACTGTGCCCTTAAATCTGAAGTAGGCATAGGGATTATAACTAATATTTCTAAGGATCATTTAAGTGGATCCCATAACTTCCAGGATTATATAAACTGCAAAAGAGAGATCGTAGATGTTGCCCGCTGTTTAATTTTTAATGCAGATGACCCTGTGGTAACTGGTTTTAGTAACGATACCTCTCATAAAGTCTTTTTTTATGGAATTGAAGGTATAGATTCGGAAATAGAAGCTTATCCTGAAACAAGAGAATGTCCTCTATGCGGAAAAGAACTGGAATATTCCCTGCATTATTTAGGTCATCTTGGAGTTTATAAATGTTCTTGCGGATTTAAACGTAAAGAACCTGATGTTAAAGCTTTTGATGTAAAGAATAATTCTTTTAAACTTGTTATAGGATCAAATACTGCAGAAGTTAAACTCAAACAGGCAGGTATTCACAATGTTTACAATGCCCTTGCCGCAGCAAGCGGAGCTTCAGCACTTAATATTGATTTCGATGATATTGTGAGAGGTATTGAATCTTTTGAAGGGGTAAAAGGGCGATTTCAGAAAGTAAATATTGGAAAGCAGGTAATAATAGATTATGCCCATAATCCTGCGGGTGTTAAAGCAATAATTCAAACTTTAATCCGAGAAAAACCAGAAACCTCAAGATTAATCGTTGTAAATACTGTATCCTCTGAAAGTGGAATTACTGGAGATATAGAAATAGCAAAAATATTAAAAGATGCAGATGTTATAGTAGTAGCATCGAATGCTAGTAGAAAAGCTTCATCTAAGATTAATGTTGATAACTATGTTATACTGACAGAATCTAGTAAAAAGGCCTCTAAAATAGGAACTTTAGGTGCAAGCAGGGCACAGGTAGAAGAGAGCTTAAATTTGGCAGTGAATGAAGCGAAAAAAGAAGATATCATTCTGATAATAGGGGAAGGGGGAGTTAAATATTCTTCAGAAATACTTGGGAAATTCAAAAATTAACATAGCTATACTTATTTTACTGGCACTAGCCATGTATCCATTTGGAAATATTGTGGGGAGTTACTGTCCACAACAGGGGCCAACAGACATCACTGCTTTGAGTGTAGGTGATACAGTTATAGCAGGAACTCAGGTTACAGATGATAGTAAAATTAGAAAGGTTCCTTTACTTTATCATCCTGAATACTTGGGGTATTATATAAGTAACATGGAATTTTTAGACGTTATAGATGCGGTGGTCACGGGTACAGTTAAAACTCCAACTGATCAGCTTACAAGTACGGGTATATCCAAAGAAGGAGCTGCACAGGGATTCAGTGGTCCTGGAATTTTAGCGGTTACAGATAATAAATTGACTGTTACTTACCCTGGTAATTTTGTTTATGGATATAAAACTCCTTATACCTTTGGAGTTAAGACAAATGATGGTTTGAAGATAATAGAAGGAAAAAATACTATTAAAGTAGTGGCTTACGATCAGATCAATAACGGCACCGTGCCCCATAATTATGTGAGCGCAAGTGCTGTTAAAGAGTGGTATAAAAGCGCTAGTAATGGGGATAGTATAACACTGGACTATGCAATTTCAAAGTTCAACGATGGAAGGAATTTAGTCGCCCCTGGAAATATTGAATCTTTATTTGGGAGTGATGTATTAAATTATATGAAAGCTTATCCTGCAGGATTACCAATACTTGCTTATAATAGCTCTGTAACCCAAAAAGTTATTGGAACTGGGGCAGATACGGTTGGTTATTATGCAGAGTATGATAATGCAAAAAGGGCATACAATGCACATTCATTTGCAGTAGCATGGAATGGAACTATAATCCCGCCACATACAACTTCATCAGGAAAAGAAACTGTAGGATTTGAAAGAGTTTCTGATCCAACTGTTTCAGCCGGATGGGTAACTCATGGTGTTTGCCCTGCAGCAAGGTCGCTGAGAGGTGCACTATTTAATGCAGGATTAGGACTCCCAGTTGGTATGCAGTCAGGGGAGTATGCTGTAAAATTAGGTTATAACCCTGCTACTGGTATAACCGTTACAAATACTAAAGATTACCCAATTAAGATAGTAATGTGGACTGAAGGGTCTGGAACTAGTATGAATATATATACTAAGGTCATTGAACTTGTTCCTAATTGATTTAAAGGAATAATTTTAAATTTCCTTTTTTTCTCTTATTTATAACTTTTAAATTTCATATTCCGTGTTTAATGGAATAGATAACTGGTTTGTAATATTAAATGTGATTCCAATGGTATCAGCAATTATAACTGCGGCAGGTAAAAATAGACGAATGAGGGAAGATTTTAGATCTCGTGGGATGGAAATTCGGCACAAACTTCTCCTTAATTTTTGTGGAAATCCAATAATATTACAAACACTTCAAAATACATTAAATGCAGGTGTCGACGAATGTATCGTTGTTTTAGGGCATTTCAGCGATGAAATAATATCAGTACTGGATGAATTTGATGATGAAAGAGTTAAAATAGTTATAAATCCTGAAGTTAATGTTGAATTATCGGAATCTCTTTTAAATGGAGTTAAAAAGGCTGAAGATGATTTCTGCCTTTGTGTTGCAGCGGATCAACCTACAGTATCATCTGAAACTTTTAAAAATATTATAAATGGGATATCTCATAGTTCAGAACCTAGAAATACAGTTTCAATTCTTGCAAGGGGAAAATCCGGATATTTGGATACTGCCGAAGGTCTTGGCATGCCCTTTGCATGCCATACAAATATTTTAAAAAAATATTTAACTGGAAATAAAGATAATTTAAACCCAATTTTGAGAAAAATACTTAAAGAAGGGGCTATTTTTTATGGAGTTCCTCCAAAGGATGATCTGGAACTTGTAAACATTAATAGGTATGATGATTATTTGGGATGTGAAAAATGATTCATTATTTGGGTTATAAAAAATTAAAAATAGTATAAAATTATTGATTGTAAAATAATTTGAAGTCTTTGCAAAATGAATATCAACTGTTTAAAGCCGTAAATCAATGAATTTTAACGTATGATACGCGAGAGGGGTAAAAATGAAAAGGTGGCAAAAAGCTCTTATAATTATAATATTGATATTAGTTTCAATTACTGCAGCTATCCTGGTTGAATTTGAACTTACAGATCAGCAAACCGGCGGTAAGATAAATATACTGTTATTGGGTAGAGATGCTCAAAATTCAATTTATTCAGGTAATACTGACTCCATAACAATTCTTTCTATTGATAAGAACACAAAAAAAGTTTCCCTTCTTTCTATCCCTCGAGATAGTAAAGTAGACATACCTGGACATGGTATGGATAAGATCAATGCTGCCTATGGTTATGGTGGAATTAACTTGACAACCACTACTGTAGAAAATTTCTTGAACATACATATAGATTATTATGTTGTGATAGACTTTGAAGAGTTCAAAAGTATTGTGGATGCTCTGGGCGGAATTAATATCAATGTCGAACCACAAATCGCTGCTTATAGGCCGGAATTAGCACCCGCAGGTGTACATAAACTTAATGGAGATCAAACCTTGCTTTATGCACGTTTTAGGCAGGACAGTAAAGGAGACATGGGGAGAGTGCAGAGACATCAAAAAATTATTGCAGAAATTATCAGGGAATCATTAGAAACTTCTAATTTACCTAAATTACCTTCTATTTTAAGTCAGTTGAGTGAAAATACCCATACAAATGTCCCCATTTATGACTCAGTAAGGCTTGGAAAACTCCTTCTAGACTTTGACATAAATGATGCTCCGACTGAGATAATTACTGGGAAAAGCCAGCGTGTTAATGGAATATATTACCTTATTCCAGACAAGACTGACGCTGAGAAGAAAGTAACTGAATTGGGCTTGAGGGACTAATCTTCTCCCCTTATTTTAGATTTAATTTTTTTAAATAATGCTTAACATATTTTAAAAAGGTAAGAGCGGATCTTATAGCTAAATTGGAGATTACATTTTATGGGGGTCTTTATGGGATATGGGACTTTTAAACATCAATAAATTTGATAATCACTTCAATATCTTGGAAAAAAACATTCCTGCTTAAATTACTTTCTGTAATAAAATTATTATTTTAAACATTAAAACCAGATAGTATACTGGTGCTTAATTTGTTCTTCTTAGCTAGATTATCCCTGAGTTTAAGAATATATTTCTTGGTTTCAGGTTCTTTAATACTGATATCATCTTTTATTTTGTATTATTTCTCGCCAGCATTCATCTATAAATCTATTGAAAGCACTAGATTTGTTTTGTCTACTCTTGTTGAAAGTGAAGCCACCGTCATAGCTATAGTCATAACATTAACACTCGTTGTTCTCCAGTTAACTGCTTCTTCTTATTCAACTAGGGTTATAGATATATTTGAGGATTCTCCATCAATCTGGCTGATTGTGGGAATTTATATTATTGCTATTGGCTATGGATTAACAGTTTTAAATGCTATAGATGCTATTCATGCAAGTGGTATTTTAAATTTTGAGATTAGTGTTTGGGTTGCTTATTTTCTTGGTATTTTTGCATTTGGTGCTTTAATACCTTATTTGTTAGGATCTCTTGAGATTATGAAGTCTTCAACAGTAGTAGATAGGTTTGCTGAAAGGATAACAAATGAAAACATTTTAGCCGGTGTTCAAGAATCTGAAAAAATTGTTGGCGCTGATTCAAATGATATTAGCTATTCTTACATTTATTCAGATATAATGAGGCCGGTTATTGACACTGAAAGTGATCCAGTTCAACCTGTAATTGATATTATACACAGCTCAATGATGAAATATGATTATGGAACAATGAGGTATGGATTGAATGTACTTGAAAATTATATGATGGCTACACTTAAAAATGGAAAATTTGAGCGGGAAGAGGGCATAGTAGTAAAGCACATATTTACTCATCTGGAAAGGGTTGGAAAGTTAGCAGCAAGCCGTGATGACGAAGATTCTGTTATGGAAGTAATAATTACTATCTATTTAATTGGAAAAACGGCCATGGAAAATAAGATTGAGAGTGTGGTGGGTGAAGCAGTTAATTCCATTAAAAATATTGCTAGGCTGGCTATAAATCGAGAAATGGTTGATATAAGAGCAGCGGCAACTGATTTAATAGGGGAAATTGGCAGATGGACTGCTCAAAATGAACTTGATTTTGCAACCAGCGTAGCGGTTAATTCACTGGGAATTATTGCTATAGATGCAGCTAAACATGCTCAACGTGGATTGGAAGAAACAGTTTGGATGGGGGGAACTATCTACGGAATTGGGAAGTTGGCAATAACTCAAAAATTGGATCAGTCGGTTTCCAGTGCAGTAAATTCCATGGGAAATATGGGAAGATATACGGCAAGAAATGATCTCCCTAAGACTACCATAAGGATAGTGAATTATCTCTCTAATTTGGGCACAGCTGCTCTAGAATCTGAATTTAGCAAAAATACAAATGACGTGGCTGAATATTTGTGGGAAATTGGGAGAATAGCTGTATGGAGTGAATTAAGTGTTTTGGCTGCTCATAGTATATTAAAACATGCCAAAGAATCCCTTGAAAATATAAGAAAAAGAGCAAAAGAACTGGGAGTTAAAGAAACAAGCTTAGCCGCTCAGTCTTCCTTAGAAAAGATTAACAAAATAATAAAGGAAAAAAGTATTCATGATGGAGAAAAGGTAATGTATAAAAAAAAATTAGATTGAGTTTAGAGAAAAGAAAGTTCTTTATAATGAACTATAATAATATATGGTTCTTAATGTTTCCTTTAAAAATGATTGGCTGCGTGGATTGACGATTTATTTAGTTATTTTTGTAATGGTTACGCTGGTTTCATATCTTTTCTTTTATCATTTTAAGCTACTTTATACGGATATAGACAGTGCCCGTTATATATTGAGTTCCCTTATTGAAAGTGAAGCTACTATTTTGGCTATAGTCGTTACTTTAAGTCTAGTAGCAGTGCAGCTTGCTGCATCGTCTTCTCCAAGGGTAATTGATATCTTCAAAAGAACTCCAGACCTCTGGGTTTTGATTGTGGTTTACATTTTTGCCATAGCATACTGTGTAACTTTACTGAAACTCATAGTTGACACTCAAAGCAGGATTTCAGACCTTGAAAATTATATTCTTTTTGCATACTACATCAGCATGTTTGCATTTATAGCTTTGATACCGTATATGTGGAATATTTTAGACCTTATGAAGCCTTCTGTTGTAATTGGCAAACTTGCAGAAAGAATTAATGAGAAAAGTATTTTAGCAGCTGCCAGTGCAGATGGGAAACTAATAGAAAAAGACGACCCAATACAGCCAATTATTGATATCATGAATGCATCCTTGATGAAATATGATTATGGTACATTCCGTGAAGGTTTAAGAGTAATTATGGATTCTACAATTGGTATTCTGGATGAAAATCAGGATAAAACAGAAAAAGAAAGAATAGTTAAGCATGTCTTGTATCATCTTGAAACTGTTAAAAGATTGGCCGCTGAATCTAATGGGGGCATGTTAGTGGATGAAGTGATGGTTGATATTAAAAGAAGTAATTTTGAAACGAATTGAAACATTAGAGAAAAATAAAAAAGTAAATTTATTTTTCTAAACTGTCTTCTAGCATCTCAAATCTTTCTTGCAGTTCTTCCTCTGCTTTTCCAAGTTTAGTTACCAGTTTCAGTATGTTGTCCATCCAGACCATCATCATTTCCTGGTCTGCTACATCTTTATATTTTTCCATTTTTGCATCCAGTTCTTTAGCCTCATCCAATATTTCAAATATTTTTGTTTCGGCCATCTAATCCCCCTTTAACTTATTTATCAGTTATTATTTCATGGATACAAGTGCATTTACAACGCACCCTATATTCTCACCGTTCATACCGACAATTACTTCGTCTTCTTTTATATCAGCATATCCCCTTGAACCGCTGCACCCCATGGTTATATTTGCGGTATTTTTAGTGAACGGACCGGCCACAGCATCAGCACATATAGATTGAATTCCTGAAAAGCTTGCTTCTACTTTACCTCCTCGAGTATAGACCATAGCTTGAGCAAGTTTCATTGCCTGAACAGGTGTACATATTACTACAATTACATCTGGGCTAAATTTAATATTTTCTAAAGGTGCGTAGATTACAGCCTTCATCATAGGGTCTATTTTTGGTATTTCATCGAGCGTACGCTTTGCAGCTCCAAGACTGGAGAACCTTCCAAGGCTCTGGTAAAATTCACCTGTTTTTATCTTCTCTGGTGCCTCCATAAGCCCAATAGCGGATGCTCCACCTTTACACATCTGTTCATCGTTTGTTGCATAGAACATGGCGCCCTGAGCTGCCCTCTGGACCATTTCGCAGTGTCTTATGTTTTCGTCTATTTTTTCTATTCCCCCTGGAATGTCTTCTTCCCTTAAAACGAATTTTATTGCTACTGGGGATTTGTCTAAACCGAGTCTTTCTTTAAGTTCTTTAGATATCATATCATATCCTTCTACTTCGCAAGTGCTTTCTGCCATGATTTTCACCGTTTTTATTATATTATTTAAATTATTTATTTCTATTTGAAATTCTCTTTAAAATAGAATATAAGTAATAGATAATATGGATTTTCGCGTGATATAAGAGCTTATATTGACATATTTAAATAAGCAAAAATAATAAATCATATAAATAGTTAATAATCAACAAATATGAAATTAAAATAAGAATTAAATGAAAAAAAGCAGATTCATATAAAAAAGGAATAGTTTTAAGCTGATTTAATTCCACTAACCAGCTCTTCAATTTTATCTTTAACATTAGAACTATCTTCAACTACAGTTCCAGTCACGACAATATCTGCACCTGCTTTTGCAATTTTTGCAGCGGTTTCACCATCGCGTATTCCGCCGCCGACAATTACAATTATGTCGGTCATTTTTTTGACCCCTGCAATCATCTGTTCTGGAATATGTTCATTAGCTCCAGAGCCAGCTTCGAGATAGATTAATTTCATTCCAAAGAATTCTGCAGCCATTGCATATGCTACTGCCAGATCTGGTTTGTTCCTTGGGATTAATTTAGCATCTCCAACCCATCCAACAGTTCCGCCTGGCTCAACAACAAGATAACCCATAGACAGGATTTCTATTCCCATTTTTTTAATACCAGGGGCCGATAACGCTTGAGCACCTATTATCCAGTATGGATTCGTTGAATTTAGAAGACTCATAAAAAATATGGCATCTGCATGTTTGCTTACACCGCTTATATTACCTGGAAAAAGAATAACTGGAACATCGACATTTTCACGCAGCGCTTTTGCAGTTGCATCGAGTTCTTCAGGCTCTGTTGTAGATCCGCCAAGCATTATGCCATCGCTGCCGCCTGCAATTGCTTCTTTAGCTATTCTGACAGCTTCTTCAGGGCTCTGCTCTTCTGGATCTAAAAGTGTTAAATGTAATTTATGATCCTCAAGTGTAGTTCTAATGTAGTTTTCGACATTCATTAGCATCATCAAGAAAATAGTTAATTAAGTAAATAAATGTTATAAATGTAAATAGGAGGGTATATCCTCCTAAATCGAACTTCAAGGAATTTATTTATCCCCTTGGTTCTTTAGCTTTTGGTCTTAGACCTTTGTAACCGCATTTTCTGCATACTTTTGCAGTTGGTGGATTTCTTGCGTTACATTTTAAGCATATTTTGATATTGAATATTCTATTTTCTGCTTCTTCAAATCTAGCCATTATTAGCCTCCTTTATAATCTGTTTTAATACAGTTTAAAATTGAGTTCTTGATTATACTCGTTAGTTTATTTTTATATAAATATATTTTTATAGTGAATAACTTAACTTTCTAAACTTATAAATTTTGGATAGTTGAGTTTACATTGATAAGTTGAGGAAAATCTCTTCGAGATTTTCTGAACCCCAAATCAAAGATTTGGAGGCTGAAGAAAAATTCATAGAATTTTTCGAAACCCAAAAAATCGAAAATTTTTTGTAGGCTGAAAGAAATGTATGTATGCAAAACACTGCCAAAATTTAATGAATTTTGGCGCATCGAAAATTGAAAATTTTCGAATGCTTCGTGTTTGTCGCGTCAAAATTATAAATTTTGACAGATTTTAATAACATTTCTTGAACATTCGAAAATTTTTTAAATTTTCGAAAGTTCTCAAACACAATGTGTTTGGAACCCCAAAAACTTTGGTTTTTGAGAGTTTAAAGCACATAAACAAATTTTTTATAAATAGTTAGTCAAAAACATTTGGTTATTCACTACTAACTTATATATTCATTTTGAATTTCTACAACTTCTAAACTGCTTTTAGCTTTAGAATACCTTTCTAAAAGCTCTTCATTGAGCGTTAGAAAATGCGGTCCCCACTTGAACCCCGACATAATATCGGTAGCTATATCTTTAAATCCAATTATATAAAAACTTGCTGCAATTGCTTCAGCAGTAGATAATATACATGGCTTTCCATAATTGGTGGGATTTGCAGCAATCATGAAAGGCAGTGATCTGCTGTTTTTGCCTGTTTTTATTCTATAAGGAACTTTGTCTAACCTTTTCCAGGAGCAATCAAGTCCTACAAGCCCTTTTTCCATTACTGTCTCCCTGTCTTCAACAGATAATGATTTTGGGGAGTATGGATCTAAAACAATTGCACCGGTAGGTAATTGGTTTAATTTTGTGACTACTTTAACTTTTCCCTGTTTTCCAAGTTTAACTGTAGTACATTTTTTCCTGTCGCACTCTTCTGCATGATAAACAACGATTTTCATTTTCAAAACACATTTAATATTATTTTAGCTTAGAGCCATTATTATTTTTCAGTTTGAATTCAAAAATAAAAGACATTACTAGTTATGATTTTTTGTTATATTAAATTTACCATTAATTAATTCTCTAGATAAATGGTCTAATTTGGATTTAAGATAAGTTTATAATTTTTGAAGTACTTATTATTACTATATGACTTTAATTGATTATTAAGTTTGTAGATAGCGAGCAAAAAGGAGTTGAAACAAATGGCAGATGAAAAAGAATTAGTTCTCACACGTGACTTAGATGCGCCGCGTGAAGTTGTATGGAAAGCATGGACGGATCCTGATATGTTCATGCAGTGGTGGGGGCCAAAAGGCTTTACAACACCTGTCTCTAAGATAGATCTCCGAAAGGGAGGTGAATACTTCAACTGCATGCGGGCACCTGACGGGCAAGATTTCTGCAGTAAAGGTGTTTACATGGATGTTGTTGAACCAGAACGGCTGGTTATGACAGATTCCTTTGCAGATAAGGAGGGCAACAAAGTTGCAACGACATACTATGAAATGGGGGCAGAATTTCCAATGGAAATGCAAATCAAAGTGACATTTGAAGAACAAAGTGGTAAGACTAAGCTAATTTTGAAACATTCTGATGTCAGTAGCATCAGTGAGGCTGAACTAAAGGATATGCAGCAGGGCTGGGATGAATCATTAGATAAACTCGCCGAACTTCTGGCGAAAAGTTAAAATTGGAATGTTAAATGAGAAAGAATTCGGTATAAGGGCTGAAAAAATGGCGAATAATAAAACAAAAATTACTGCAGAACCTGGAAAACAGGAAATTTTTATTATAAGGGAGTTTAATGCGCCGCGGGAGCTTGTTTTTAAAGCATACACAGATCCAGATCTTTATGTGCAGTGGATTGGGCCAAGGGAACTTGAAACTAATCTTGAAATATTTGAATCGAAAAACGGAGGGTCCTGGCGATATATTCAAAAGGATCCTGAAGGGAATGAATTTGCATTTCATGGAGTAAATCATGAAGTTAAAGCTCCAGAAAGAATCATTGGCACATTTGAATTCGAAGGACTTCCAGAAACTGGTCATGTTATCCTTGAAAAGACTATATTTGAGACGTTAACTGGCGGCAGAACAAAGATGACATCTCAATCTGTCTTTCTGACAATTGAAGATCGTGATGGAATGCTCCAGTCTGGAATGGAAGAAGGAGTTAATGATTCGTATAATCGTCTTGATGAGCTGTTGGAAAAGATGCAAAAATAGAATTTGGATATTTAAATGGAGGAAAAATAATGGAGAAAATGCATTTTTCAATTGTCATAGATGCACCAAAAGAAAAGGTTTGGAAAACAATGCTCGATGAGGACACTTATCGGCTTTGGACAGATGTATTTATGCCCGGTTCACATTATGTTGGTGAATGGAGTGAAGGGAGCAAAATTCTTTTCCTTGCCCCTGATGAGTCAGGTAAGATGTCTGGAATGATAAGCAGAATTAAAGAAAACAGAAAATATGAGTATGTTTCCATTGAGCATAGGGGTGAAGTTGAAGACGGAAAAGAAAAGGAAATGGAATGGGCAGGAGCGCTTGAAAATTACACATTCCATGAAAAAGATGACAAGACAGAAGTTCTGGTGGATATGGATGCAAATGAGGAATTCAAAGAAATGTTATAGGATATATGGCCCAAAGCACTGCAAAAGCTCAAAGAACTGGCAGAGAAATAGAATAATCACTGTGAAAGTCTGCAATAACATCAAAACAGTGATAAATGATAGTTAAATGTAGTTTTTTTTAAACAACCAGGAGTAAGTTAATATGCAAAAAATTGTTCCATTTTTATGGTTTGAAGATAGTAAAGCTGTGGATGCTGTCAATTTCTATACTTGCATCTTTAAAGATTCGAAGATAGTGAATACCATTCGTTACGGAGAAGCTGGCCCTGGACCGGAAGGATCGGTTATGTACGTGACTTTTCAGCTGGAAGGACATGAATTTTATGCATTAAATGGTAATCCACAATTCAAATTTACAGAAGCTATATCACTGTTTGTAAACTGCGAGACGCAGGAAGAGGTGGATGAGCTGTGGAAGAAGCTTTCTGATGGTGGAATGGAACTGGGACCAGGTTGGGTTAAGGACAAATTTGGTGTCTCCTGGCAAATCGTACCCACTATTTTGAGAGAGTATCTAAGCGATCCTGATAATGAAAAATCCCAGAGAGTAATGCAGGCTATGATGCAGATGAATAAGATTGATATAGAAACTCTGAAGCAGGCCTATGGAGGACGATAAAATGGAACACCTGTCCCACGGGCAGATTCAGTATATAAATCCCGATACTCTGTCCACCAATCCTGCATTCACCAATGTAATTGCTATATCTGGCAATGTAAAAACGATATACATTGGGGGACAGGATGCCATAGATGCTTCCGGTAAAATTGTAGGGAAAGGAGACCTCAAGAAACAGGTTTCCCAGGTATTTACCAATCTGCAAGAGGCTCTAAAGGCTGCTGGGGCGGGATTAGAGCATATTATTAAGTGGAACGTGTATCTGGTCCAGGGCCAATCATTGGAGCAGGGCTTTGAAGTATTCCAACAGGTAGGCGGTAGGCGACATAATCCTCCTGCTATTTCCATGATGTTCGTGTCTGGACTGGCAAACCCTGATTTTCTAATAGAAATGGATGCTATTGCTGTTTTACCTCAAGACCATGTTTAGGGTACCTTTAATTGTTTGCTGAATTGGATGTCTTAAAGAGTTAAACAAGAATCTAAGCTAAATACGAAAGAGGAAAAAATATGGAAAACCGTCGCAAACACAGTTTCATGGCCTTAAAATCGAAGATTTTGAAGAACTACGTTTCTCAACCGTTATAAAATGCCCTGAAAGAAAAGGTTTGGAAGACCATGCTCGATAGGGATACTTATGAAAAATGGACGGATGTGTTCATTCCAGGTTCACATTATGTTGGCGGCTGGAGTAAAGGAAGTAAAATACTTTTCCTCGTGTATGATGAGATATGTAAAATGTCGGGAATAGTAAGTAGAATAAAAGAAAACAGGCTATATGATTATATTTCCATTGCGCATAGATGTGAAATGGAGGTGGAGCAGAAATGGAATGGCTGGAACCCTTGAAAATTACACTTTCAAATGAAAATAAGTTAAAAATGAATAAACTGCCATTATAACGCAGATGCTGTATCTATGATGTCTATATAAGTTATTTACAGTTGTACATTTATAAAACGGATCTTTCCTGCTCAACAATCTGTGATACAACACATTTTGTGTCTTTAATATCTTCTAAATCATAATAACGGCCGCCAGATGCCAGTGCAAGTTCCATATTCATATCTCGCCCGTATTTAACTGATCTCTCAAAATTAACAATGATAGTATGTATCTCATTTTCTTTTAAGTCTGCAGCAATTTTCAGGGCATCTTCTGCAGGCCTGTCGTTGATGCCTACATTCGGCATGCCGTCTGTTAGTACAATCATCATGGGAACGAATTCTTCTTTAATTTTTTCCTTTTTAAGAAGCTCTAACCCTTTTTTAAGACCTGCTGCAAGTGGAGTGGTGCCTCCAACACGTATATTATCAACATTTTCTTTAAATGAAGAAGCTCTTCTTGTTGTTGGAATTATAACTTCAGCTTCCTGACCTTTAAATCCAATAACACTTATTTTATCCTTGTGACGGTTAATATCTTCAATCAATTGATTTAAAATACCTTTAATCTTATTTGCTTTCCTTTGTGAGAACATAGATCCGCTTATATCTACCACGAGAGCTATTGATGCTTTTGCGCCATGCTTTCTAACTTTGTGGCGTATATCTTCATTTTTAACATTAATGCTGCCTTTTGATTTAACAGCAGCCGCCCTTAAAGTTGCATCTATTGCTATATCATTTGAGACATTTTTAGGAATTTTACTTTTTATGTACTTCCCTTTTTGAGTTTTTGAATCGACCCGTTTTCCATATAACCTGTTCTTTTTTTTACCTTTCATTTTAAGGAGCTTTTTTATATCGACTTCCTCATCATCAGAATCTACGGGATCTCCTTCTTCTTCAATACTTTTCAACATAATTCCTTTTTTTTCTTCAGGATTTTCAGACGGCTCAACCGGATTGGGAACAACACTTACATTACTCTCCTCTTCAGAGGATTCATCTTTATCACGGGGTTCTTCCTGATTTTCTTCAGTTTCAGGTTTTAAACCACTATCTTCATTTTGCCCTTCTTGAGATTCATTTTCATTATCATCGGATTTTTCGTCCTGATTTTCTGCAGTTTCAGAATCTTCTTCATTATTATCTTGCTCTTCTTGGGTTTGATCTTCATCTTCTGTATCTGAAATTGCTTTTTCAAGTTTTTGTTTAATCTTTTTTTGATCATAAGATTTTTGAAGTCTTTCTCCAAGTACAAGCATCACGGCTTCTTCGACGTCATCATAATCAACTTTTAAATGCTTATTGTAAGCGGCAATGGTTTTCGATGTTTTAAGTATTGCAATATCTGCTCTGTGTCCATCAACACCCATATCAACACAGACATGTGCTATTATTTTCATTAGTTCTGGAGAAATTTTAACATCCTTGAGTAATGCTCTAGCATTTAAGATATTATCCAGTATCTCTTTTTGTGATGTACTGAATTTTCTTTTAAAAGCAGTGGGATCTCTTTCAAATTCTTCTCTTCTTGCCATTATTTCAACACGGTCTTCTATGTCCATGATACTGTGCACTATGATGTGCAGGCCAATTCTATCAGAAAGCTGTGGCCTGAGCTCACCTTCAGCAGGGTTCATTGTTCCAACCAGTATAAATCTGGAGGGATGTGATACTGAGATCCCCTCCCTTTCTACAATATTTATCCCATATGCAGCAGCGTCTAACAGGACATCTACTAAATTATCGTCAAGAAGGTTAATTTCATCAATATAAAGTATATTTCTATTGGCTTCTGCCAGTATTCCTGGCTCTAAAGCTCGAGTACCTTCTTTTAATGCTTTTTCAATGTTTATTGATCCAACTACGCGGTCTTCTGTAGAACCGAGTGGAAGTTCTACTACTCTCATTTTTTTCTCTTCAATTTCTGCATTGTCTGATTTGCATGTATCGCATGCAGATTCCTCATCATCAGGATCACAGTTAAATGGACATCCTTTTACAACTTTTAATAATGGTAAAAGATCTGCAAGCGCCCTTACTGCGGTAGTTTTCCCTGTCCCCTTATCTCCTTTGATAAGGACCCCGCCGATCCCTGGATTTATAGCATTTAGTATAAGCGCTTTTTTCACGTTTTCCTGACCTACAATTGCCGAAAATGGAAAAATAAGGTTTTTCAATAGTCTCACCGTTTGATATTGTGAAATAATTTTAATTTATTAAATTAGAACTTTGGTTAGTATTAATACATAATAATTTGATCCATAAATACATTATCAATAATATTATTTTAACCAATAACTGGTGGTTATCTGGAAATTTAAGGAAAATAGGGCGGAATTGATTTATCATAAATAATAAATAACACCGATTACATAAGCAGAATTGGTGATAATATGTGTACAGTCGGAGGACCAATGGCAGATATTAAACTGAAAAAGCTTAAAACAAAAAGATATAGATGCCTGGATTGCGGAAACGAGTTTAAAGGAATTGGAAAAAGAGTAGTATGTCCATCATGCCAGTCAGACAACGTAGAAGCATTAGAATAACTGGAGACGAAATTTTATTTTTAATAGGAGAATCTGGAGAACTGGGCATATTAAAAGCTGGAGAACAAAAGCAGATATTTATAGGTACACCTGATAAAGAGGAGATAGTTGCTTTTCTTGAGCCAGATGATATAATTGCAGTTTCTGCATTTGAAAATAGTAAGAAAGCAGAAAAAGGAATAAGGTGCATGCTTTATTTACTTAGAGAAATGAATTTTCCCATTACTGTTCTTCCAGAAAATCATCCAACTTCCAGAAGGCTTCCTATGGTTGTAGCAGCAGGAGACCACATTAATTTGAGTTGTAATATAGTTCCAGGTACTCATCCAGAACAGGATATATTATGTGCATGTGATGATCTTTCAGATACACAAATAACAGCATCGAAAGATGGTGTTGAAGTTGAAGGAACTGTTAAAAAATTCAAAGTTGAAAAATTTTGAATAGAAGAATAATCAATCTAAATAACTCTTTTTTAGCTAATTTTAATAACCATTAGTTTAATATAACATAAAATACTTAGATTTAGATCAATATGTCAATTTACGAATTTTACACCATTTTTGGACAGATAGTGTTTATCGCAGGTATTTTTATTTTAAGTCTGCTATCGGTAGCACTTATCCTTGGACGGATTCTTATAAAACAGGAACGCCTTATTTTTCCTAAGCTGCTTCTGTTTACAATAGATGTTTTTTATGGCTTATTTAAAAAGTTTGCAGGAAATGTTGGTTTAGATGAAAAAATTGTGGATCAAATGGGTGTTGAAGTAAGAAATAAAGTTAATGAAAAGGCTTTTAATGATGTAGACAACAATGATAAGATTTTAGTACTTCCCCATTGTTTAAGAAGTCCAAAATGCGAGGCTAAACTGGACTCTACCGGCCTTCACTGCACTGACTGTAATCGATGCGTGATAGGCGTTTTAAAAAATAAAGCAGAAAATAAAGGGTACGACGTGTTTATAATACCAGGATCAACCTTTTTGAAGAAGATTGCCCAAAATCACGAGTTTAAAGGAGTTTTAGGTGTTGCATGTCATCAAGACTTGAATTTAGCAATGATGAACTTATCTCATGTCCCGTGTCAGGGGGTCCCTCTCCTGAAAGATGGGTGTGTCTGTACTAAAGTTGATATCCGGGCAGTTCTTGATAAAATAGGTATTGAAACACCTCAAAATATGGTACTACCAAATAAAAGTGCTTCATGCGCTACTGAACGCCCTAAACGTAAAATACTTTAAAAATCCCTCAAAATTCTACGAATTTTGGGGCAGAAAAAATCTCCGATTTTTTCATGCTCCGATTTTTAATGTTCGAAAATGCTTTGCATTTTCTCAACTTTAGAATTTTACTACGTAAAATTCTAAGGTTCGGGAAATTGAAAATTTCCCTCAACTTTAAAAAAATCGAAGATTTTTGTTGCGTCAAAATTGAAAATTTTGACAGTGTTCGGGGCATGTAAAAATCATCGATTTTTACGGTTGCAAATCTACGATTTGCAAACATCGAAAATTTTTATAAAAATTTTCGAATGTTCGAAAAAACCGGTGGTTTTTTCTCAACTTTAATTTTATTTATTTGAATGACATTTAAATTCCAAAGCGCCTTTCTCTTTCTTGATAAGACCTGAGAGCTCTTAAAAAATCAACTTTTCTAAGCTCGGGCCATAAACTATCGCAGAAATATAACTCTGAATATGAAGACTGCCATAATAGGAAACCGCTGAGCCTTTCCTCTCCACTTGTCCTTATAATAAGATTGGGATCATCTAAACCTGCAGTATATAAATTCTTATTAACCAGATCTTCGTCTATTTCATTTATATCTAATTTATTCTCTTTTACTTCATTTGAAATCTTTTTTATAGCATCTATAATTTCCATACGCCCGTCATAACCGATTGCAAAGTTCACATGTTTTTTGTGGTAGTGGGCTGTGGATTCTTCTGCAGTTTTTATGGCTTCCCTAACATATTCTGGAAGTAAATTTAAATTACCAACTGCTTTAATTCGGACTTCATTTTTATGGATCTTAGGGTTTTTCGCCACGTCTTCAAAATTTTTCTGGAAGAGTTTCATTAAACCCTCCACTTCATGAGGAGGCCTTTTGAAGTTTTCTGTAGAAAATGCATAAACAGTAACAATTTCTATCTCCAGTTCAATGGACCAGTCCAGAACTTTTTCAAGGGTACTCACCCCCTTTTTATGGCCTTCTATAACTTCCATATTGCCCATCACTTTTGTGTATCTTCTATTACCGTCCATTATTATTGCTATGTGTTTAGGCAAGCTTTCTGGTTTGAGATTTTTTGATATGTACCACTCATAAATATCATAAATAAACTTCAACTGTTTCATTAATTTAAACCTCCAATTTTCATCTATTAAGGTGCAAAAATATTCCAGAATCCATGGAATAAGAAAGATCCATATACTTTGTTGGTCTTAAGGCGTATAAAACCTACAACAGCCCCTAATATTAGTCCAACTTCTATCTTACCTATTAACAGTGGTACCAGGGCAAACTCTTTTGGATGGATTAGAAATACATCTATGTATCCAATATGCCATAATCCAAATAGAATAGTAATGGTAATCCATGTAATTAATCTTGAATGTTTCCCTTTAAGAGAATTCTGCATATTGTTCCAAAGGTATCCCCTAAACAAAAGCTCTTCAAATGCAGGCACAATAAGTCCGAATATAAAACTCAGCATGATAATATCAAGCTCGGCTCCTAGAACCACAGGTAAAACTATGAAAACTGGAAGCGCTATCATCCCTGCAAAGTAAATTATTTTTGTTCTTTTTCTAACATCGTCTAAATTCAGGCTCAAATCGTTTAGTGATGGCTTAAACAATACTAAAAGTAATATTCCGACAATAAGGAACGAAATTCCATTTAAAATTTGGAACAATACTATATTTTCTCCGGGTTTTATCACATACCACAGGCTGTCCATTACAAAAGCCCTTAGAAGTTGTATTATAATTAATATAATTATTACTTTGCATAAAAGTTTTATAAAATGTTTGTATTCCTGTGATTTTTTTAAAGTTTCCATAAAATTCTCCTGTAATAGTTGCATTCGACTTATACTCGATACTTTGTTACCACAATTGCAGTTATAATAATTTAATTAGAAAATAGGCTTAAAAACCATGCTAACCAGCCTAAAGCGCCTATTAAATATGTGGCATACACTGCCCACCTAACACTTTCGAATAATTTTTTAATTTTTCCTTTTTCTTTGATCAAAAGGACAACCAGTGCAATGATGAGAATTCGGAGCCCCCATATAAAAAAAGGGGATTGTATGCTCCCTTCTAAAACTATGAGTTCCTTTTCAAAAAACTGGCCGAACAAATAAACGAACAAAATGAACCATCCAACCATGGCAAGGATAAATGAAGCAATGTACATCCTGGTTTTAAAATAGCTTTTCCAGCGAGCGTTTTTTTGAACCATATGGATTACTTTCCAATAAGTTTTATTATCTATTCTTCTTGATAGAGGAATATGTCTTCAATCTGTGCTTTAAAGAAATTAGCCATTTTAAACGCCAGGATTAAGGAAGGATCATATTTATCTTTTTCTATGGCAATTATGGTCTGTCTAGTGACGCCTAATTCTTTGGCAAGTTCTTCCTGGGTCAGGTTCTTCATGGCCCTGTATACTTTCAGATTATTTTTCATAGGAATCAGTAACCGTATTTTTTATTATAATATCCATAAAAGACATAATATAAACCTAAAAGCGCAACAGCTGAATATGCAAGGGTATAACCTGCCTGGATAAAGTCGGGGTACTGATTTCTCATGGTAATAAAGAACAATCCTATAATGGCTATTGTAATGGAAAAGAGTACCATTGCCATTCTTGAGGCTTTTTCACTTATTTTAATTATTCTTTCATCTTCCAAAGTTTCATTGGTATTTTTTTTGTAGATATAGGATACCATGGCACCAATTACAATGGCCAGTATGGCTGGGATAATTTCTCCCAGTTCAACAGATATTCCTGCTATCATAGCAACAAATATGGTAATTATTATTCTTACAATCTTGTAATTTTCCATTATATCACCTTTATATGAATATTTTAGTATTTGTGGGTGTAATATGCTCTTGATGTAAAGTAAAGTATAAAACATAAAATTGATGCTAAAAATAAAGTATATCCTGCTTGTAAAAATTGGGGATAGTTGTTTCTAAGTGCAATAATTACAATGCCTGCATAGATCATAACCGCTATAAGGACTCCTAAAGTCATGGTAGCGGCTTTTTCATTAATCAATTGGGTTCTTTCATCTTCAACAATAGCATTACTGTCTTTTTGGAATATTTCTTTCAAATTATCTCTATGGATATATAAAACGGTACTTAATGCAATTAAAAATACAACTGCCAGTATAATAATGTAAATATCTGCCAGTAATAGGCCTGCAATCCACAGTCCTGTTATAAAAACTGATAATATTTTTATAAATAAACCTGATTCGAAAATTGAAAGTATTTTCATGATTATTCCTGACTTTGAATTCATGATTTCACCTTTAGTTATTTTTACTCATTTGTTTTTTTTTAAATAATCTCCATATAGCAACGTGTGAAGCGAAAACTGTCATAAGCAGCTGTAAAAATGGAGATATGAATATCATAAGGGTAATCCATCCAATGAAGCTTAACTTGGGGTCATAAAGGATTAATGGAATTCCAAAATCTGTAAAATTTGCAGATGGATTCTGCAGCATTGTAATCATAGGCCCCCATATGATTAACATCCATGCTAACGTAACTAGAGATGTGAGGGTTGCATATTTTAAAATTCTGCTTGAAATGTCATTGATCTGCAATTTTTGATGTTTTAAACTTTTTGAAAGATACCATCCTGCTGGAAATCCAAATAATATACAAAAAAATGGTACGCCCATTCCCATTCCAACCAATAATGTATCTAAAACTATATAAATTACAAATGATGTTTTTTTATTTATTTTAAGAATGTCCCCCATTAAATCTCCTCATGTAAATAGTACTTTACATAATGTTATATAAACTTTACTAAATGTCAATGGTTATTGACTGTAGGTCTAATAAATTTGGTGTTTTAATGGCTAAAATTAGTATATTTCATTAAAATATCGGTATTTTATATAAAATAAGAATATTAAAACATTAAACATGATTTAAGAGATAATAATCAAATTAAAATAAAAATATAAGAAATGAGAATTGAGAATTTAGTGCACTGGCCAAAAGTTATTTCCTGGCCAGTGAAGCGAATATGCCTATAAAGCAGAGAACTGCACAAATTGTAAATACAATTTTTATACTGACTAACAGGGCAGGGTAACTGCTTGGCAGTATCTGAACATTTCCAATAACTATTGAAAATATCAGCAAAGCTATTCCCATGCTGAGCATCTGCCCAATAAGACGCATCGTGCTTACAGTAGCTGATGCAATACCGTAAAATCTTTTTTGAACTGATCCCATAATTGCATTGGTGTTTGGTGATGAGAACAATCCTAATCCAAATCCGAGTATCAATAAAACTACTATGATGAACTCAAGACCAGTATTGCTGTCTAGGAATGTCAGGAAGTAAAGGCTGGCTGCCGTAATCGCCATTCCTATTGATGCTATTGCTCCTGGTGAGAATTTATCCGATAATCTTCCTGCTACTGGTGCGGTGATTGCCATAACTGCAGGCTGGGCTACAAGAATTAGTCCTGCAGATAGGGCATCAAACCCTTTTATGTACTGCAGATAAAGGCTTAAAAGGTATGTAACTGCAAATGTGGCACTGTAATTAATTAAAGCTGCCGCGCTGGAAAATCCGAAGGTTATATTTTTGAAGAGCCTTACTTCAAAAACAGGATTTTTAACCCTTAATTCGAACATTGCAAACGCTAAAATTCCTATAATGCCTGAAATTAATAGTATAATTCCTGAAGTCTCGGGAACTATTGAAAAGCCATACATCAACATTATAATGGCGATACCATAGATAATTGACCCTAAATAATCGAAATTTTCTCCCTTACATTCGGCCCATTCTCCTTTGACTTTCAATGAGGTAAGGGCAATTACAAGTAATCCTAAGGGTATAATTACATAGAATATGCTTCTCCACCCGAGATAATGTGTTAATATTCCCCCTAGAACAGGGCCCATTGATAAACCTGTGTAAACTGCCGCAATATTTATACCTATTGCTTTTCCTCGTTCTTTTGGAGGGTATACAGATGTTATAATAGCTAAACCTGTAACAAATATCATTGCAGAACCGATCCCCTGTAAAACTCTGAATGCAATAAGTGAAATTACAGAGGGGGCTACACCTGATAAAAAGGTTGCTGATGTAAAAATGATTATGCCGTATGTAAATATCTTCTTCATGCCATGTATGTCGGCTATTCTTCCAAAAGGCACTGCAAAAACAGCAGATGCTAATAAATATGCTGTTGGAATCCAGCTTAATATGATAGCATCTGCAGCAAACTCATAACCAATTGCTGGAAGAGCAATATTGACTGCAGATGCCATAAAAGGTGTAAAAAATGAAGCTAACGTGGCTACCAGCAGAGCGGGTATTCGATTATCAATAGTATTGGTCTGCTTACAAGATTTCTCTGTGTTCATGATTTATCCCCTGTTAAATATCTTTTTTATATTATCTTTTATTTTAATCTTTAATTTTAATTTTAATTTAATTGGTTTTATTTGAGTAAATTCTCATCCAACTGCTTTAAACCATTTGATAAATTACTTAAGGTTTTTTCATCCATTTCTTCAAGTGCACTGTAAAGGAAGGTATTGCTTGATTCATTTTTTATGCGGTCAATCAGGTTCTGGCCTTTATCAGTAAGCATAACTCGATTTATCCGTAAATCTTCTTCATCTTTTATTTTTTTAACCATACCTTTCTTTTCGAGTCTTTTTATGCGTTCAGATAATGTATGGGGAGCATTTCCGATATCTGCTGCAATTTCTCCCACTGTTGGTGGTAACTCATAGGTATCAAGCTTGAATTCAGCATGGTGATCCAGTTCTATCATCAAATGGAACTGTTCAAATGTTAACTCATATTTTTGGGCTGTTTCGCGGTGTTTTAATCGTATTAACTTATTTATATGTTCCCAATATCTCAATATTTCTGTTATATTTCCTTTTTTCAATTATATACCGCCATGTGTTGCTCTAATTGTTATATTTGGCTATTTTGTGGGATTAATATGTACCCATAATCATTTTGTTTGCCTTCAAATATATCGTGTTACGATATTATATGGCGCCGCATATAAAATTTGGGGAGATAAAATTTTTTTAGATAAAAATCAAAGATTAAATAATACATGATCTTGAATTATGGAACGATTTTGGCATTGGGTAATAAAAAGTAAAGAATGAATTGGTTACTGATGGGTTACCTTTAACTTTATTATCCCCATTGACCAAATCCACAAAGTAGTGAATAGATGTATTAGGAGGAACAATTTAATGAAAAAAGTTCTTTTATTATGTGCTAGTCCAAGACCAAGTGGAAATACATATCAGGTACTTGAAGAATGTGCAGGTGCTATAGAAGATGAAGGTTTGGATGTTGAAATAATCTCATTTGTAGGAAAAAGTATCAAATCATGCATTGCATGCGGAAGATGCAAAGAATTAAACGAATGTGCAATTAATGATGGATTAAATGATATTATAACAAAAATTAGAGAATCAGATGGTTTTATTGTAGGGGCACCGGTTTATTTTGGAACCGCGCGTGGAGATGTAATGTCTGCACTGCAGAGAATAGGAATGGTTTCAATGGCTTCTGATAATTTTCTGTCATGGAAAGTGGGAGGTCCAATAGCTGTTGCAAGAAGAGGGGGACATACAGCAACAATACAGGAAATGCTGATGTTTTTTTTTATCAATGATATGATCGTTCCAGGATCAACCTACTGGAACATGGTATTTGGCCATGCCCCTGGAGATGTGCAGGATGATGAAGAAGGAATGAGGACTATCAAGAAATTTGGATACAATGTGGCAACTTTAATTAAAAAAATAAGCGAATAATCAAAATTTATAAATTTTTTTTAATTATATCTATTTTTAACTTTTTCAGGTGTTAAAATGACTGAAGAACAGCTTTATAAAAAATTTGCAGGTTATTATGATAAGATCTATGAAAAATTAGACCACAAAAGGGAATCTAAATTTATAAAATGGGCTGTAAACAAACATGGGAACAGCGAAAGTAATGTACTTTTGGATATTGCATGTGGAACTGGAAGACATGCCCATTTTTTGAAGGATGATTTTGAAATTCTGGGGATTGATATAAGCAAAGAAATGTTAAAAATTGCCCAAGAAAAAGTGCCGGATGTTGAGTTTATAACTGGAGACATGAAAAAACTTGATTTAGGGCGAAAATTCGATGTTGTAATCTGTATGTTCAGTGCCATGAATTACAATGTTACAGCTGAAGAGCTGAAATTGACTTTAACTAATTTTTATGGCCATTTAAATAAAGGCGGTGTTTTAATCTTTGATCTGGGGATCAATAAGGAAAACTGGGTTGACGGACATTTAAGTGTTGATACTGTAGTTGATAAAGACCTAAAATTAGCCCGGATTTCTAAAGCACATTTGGAAAACGGAGTTCTTAATTCAAATTTTATTTTTCTGGTAAAAGAGAATGGAAAAGTTGATTTTGACATTGATGAACATAAATTGGGAATCTTTGAAATAAAGAAGGTCGATGAATTAATGAAAAGTATTGGATTTAAAACTTTTATCTACTCTAATTTTAAAGATGAAATTTATGAAATTGGAAATGGGGAAAGACCTGTTTTTGTGGGTGTAAAATAGTAAAGGTCGACTTTGTAAGAAAATATTTGAGTAATTAAGATTATATTAAATTAAGTGATCATTTATGAAAATAGCTGTAGCAACATCTAATGGTAATGATGTGGATCATTTTGGTAAAGCGCAGGGATTCATGATTTATGAATTTGATGAAAAAAATATGAATTTCATAGAAAAAAGAGAATCTCTTAAAACCGAGGGTGAAAAACACCAGTGGCAAAAATCATTAGATGCAATAAGTGATTGTGAAGTTGTTATATGTGTTCAAGCAGGTTTAAAAGGTAAATTTGGCATTAAAAATGCGGGAATTAGGCTTGTAGAAGATGAAGGGAGCATAGAAGATGTTCTTGAGAAGTTTGTTAAGCATTATAACTTCATGAAAAAACCCTTATTTTAAAAATATTCTTAAAATTTTTTAATTTTTGCGGGCTTTGATTTTCGAACATTAAAAGTATAAATATTACCCCTGCTAAATAGTAGTGTATAACCTGGGCGGATTTTTAAAAAATAAATTTAAAATTAAAAATAATGGAAAATTACTATAAAAACTCTGTTTTATCCTCAGATATTTTCCATATATTTATAAACTAGGAATGAGATTGTATATTAAGTAAATTTTTAATTTAATTTAATCTACCAAATAGTTTTTATGAAATCCTTTTTTATAAGTGTTATAATAAAAGGAATTATTCTATAAGTCTATTAGGGACGGTATTTTACAAATAAATTTATAAAGGTGATAATATGGCTAAAGCTAGAAGGCGAAGAGTGCGTGATACGTGGAAAGAAAAACAATGGTATAAAATTATGACTCCTAAAGATTTTGGAGAGGCAGAAATAGGAACCACACCTGCACGAGATCCAGATATACTCTTAAAAAGAAGAGTTGAATCATCAATGAGAGAATTAACTGGTGATTTCAGCAAACAATACGTTAAACTTTACTTCCAGATTAACAACGTAGCTGGAGACACAGCAAACACCAAGTTTGTTGGACATCATGTAACAACAGATTATGTTAGAAGCATGATAAGAAGAGGAACAAGTAGAATAGATACCCTTTCAGAGGTAACTACAAAAGACGGTTACAAAGTTAATGTGCATATCATTGCAATAACCGTAAAAAGGGCAAAAGCATCCCAGCAGAAGTTTATAAGGGAAACTATGGGCAACCTTATTCAACAGGCAGTGGATGGAAAAACTTTCCCAGAATTTGTGGAAGGGGTAATAACTGGAAAAATGGCATCCAGTATATACCACGAAACAAAGAAAATATATCCTTTAAAACGAGTTGAAATAATTAAAACTCAAGTAGCTGAAGAACCAGCATAATCAGTTTAGTTACTAAAATATCTGGGAGATAAATGATATATTTAGAATATGTGATCTTACTTGTAATCGTAGGGCTTTTAATATACCTTAAAGGAGCCCTCGATCTTTTAGGATCCATTTTCATGATTATCATGGGTATAATTATTATTTTTACTGCTGGAGTTAACTGGCTTCTTTTAATTTTTGCTTTCCTGATTCTTGGCCTGATATTTACCAAATATAAACATGAATACAAGAAGGAAATGGGTATTTACGAGGGTACAAGAAGTGTAAAAAATGTAATTTCTAATGGAATAGTTCCTTTTGTTATGGCGGCATTTGGAAATTATGCTGGGTTTATAGGTTCCATTGCAGTTGCAACTTCAGATACACTTGCAAGTGAAATAGGAGTTGTAGATAAGCATCCTAGGCTTATAACTACTTTTAAAAAAGTCCCGCCTGGAACAGATGGAGGAATCTCTCCGCTGGGGACTGCTGCAGGAATTATAGGTGCAGGAATTATAGGTATTATTGCTTATCTTTTAGGAATATCTGCAGATCCTTTCACTGCACTTAAAATAGCAGTTATATCTGGTACTTTCGGATGTTTTGTAGACAGTATTCTTGGAGCCGTACTTGAATCAAGGAATTATCTTACAAATGAACATGTTAATCTTTTAGCTACTGTATCAGGGGCAATTTTAGGAATTCTTATAGTTTAATAGGTATAACGCACAATGTTTACATAGTTGGGTGATAGTGTGAAAGGAATTATAATGATAATAGACGGGATGGGAGATCGTCCTATAAAAGATCTTGGATATAAAACTCCACTTGAAGCTGCAAACACTCCAAATATGGATAAATTAGCTGAAATAGGCATAAATGGTATCATGGATCCGATACGCCCAGGCATAAGGGCAGGGAGTGATACTTCTCATATTTCAATACTGGGTTATGACCCTTATGAAGTTTATACTGGCAGGGGGCCATTTGAAGCAGCAGGAATAGGGCTAGATGTTATAGCTGGAGATATAGCCTTTAGATGTAACTTTTCAACCCAAGATGAAAATGGTATTATTGTAGATAGGAGAGCCGGGAGAATAAGAGAAGGTACAGAAGAAATTGCGGGATCTATAAATTCTTTAAAATTAGAAGGATTTGAAGATATAGAAATAATATTTAAAGAATCTACAGGACACCGGGCTGTACTTGTACTTAGGGGAGCCGGATTATCTGATAAAGTATCCGACGCCGATCCAAAACATGAAGGAAAACCTCCTAAAGAAGTTGTTCCTTTAGATGATTCTCCTGAAGCAGCAAAAACAGCAGCAATATTAAATAAATTCGTTAAAACTTCATATGATCTTTTAAAAGATCACCCTGTAAATCTTAAAAGAATAAATGAAGGAGAAAACCCTGCAAATGTGGTTTTACCTCGAGGAGTAGGTGCAGTTCCTCATATTATTCCATTTGGAGAAAAATATGGAGTAAAGGCTGCATGCATAGCAGAAACAGGGCTTATTAAAGGAATTGGAAAAATAACTGGTATGGATTTAATTGATGTTGAAGGGGCTACCGGTGGAATTGATACCAACCTTGAAAATATGACTGCAAGTATTGTTGAAGCAGCAAAGAATGATGATTATGAATTTATATTAATTAATATAGACGGCGCAGATGAAGCAGGTCACGACGGGCAGATGGAAGAAAAGGTGAAATTCATCGAAAAAGTAGACGCTGTAATTGAGGAAGTAATGAAAATAGATGATCTTTATTTCATTTTAACTGCAGATCATTCAACTCCAATTTCTGTAATGGATCACACAGGAGATCCTGTTCCTATTATCATAAAGGGACCTGAAGTTAAAGTGGATAATGTTAACAGTTTTAGTGAAAGGGCAGCAGCATATGGCGGATTATGCAGAATAAGAGGCTCCGATATCATGAATATATTAATGGATTTCATGAACAAGTCTGAAAAATTTGGAGCCTAATTAAGTAAAAACGGTGTATTGTATGACAGATATGATTCCAAGACTATTTGGTACATCAGGTATCAGAGGTAAAATAGGCAGTGAAATCACTTTAAACTTAATAACAGATGTTGGAATGGCAGCAGCAACATATGTTGGTGGAAAAGGGCGTAAAGCTGTTATAGGATATGATACACGGACTTCAAATAAGATGGTTGAAAATGCAATCATCGCAGGGATATTACAATGCGGCTGCGATGTAATTCGGCTTGGAATGGTTCCAACGCCGTTGGTTGGATATGCAGCAATGAAACTCAATGCAGATATAGGAATCATGATAACTGCATCTCATAATCCTTCCCAGTACAACGGAATAAAACTATGGAATCCAAAAGGTATGGCTTATACTCAGGATCAGGAAAGAACAATAGAAAAAATAGTCCATGAGAAGACTTTCTCTAAAGTTTCATGGGAACATATAGGGGATATTAAAGATAACAGCAGCATTATCTCAGGGTACATGGACGACTTACTGAACAATGTAGATATTAAAGGAGGCCTTAAAGTTGTTGTCGATTGTGCAAATGGGGCAGGTTCTTTTGTATCTCCAACAGTGCTTAGAAAGGCAGGTTGTGAAGTTTTAACTTTAAACAGCCAACCCGACGGATTTTTCCCGGGTAGAATGCCAGAACCCTCAGAGGCAAATCTTTCTGAACTTATGAAAGTTGTTAAAGCTACAGGGGCGGACATTGGAATTGCACATGATGGTGATGCAGATAGAATGGTTGCAATCGATGATGAAGGAAAGATGGCAGATTTTGATAAGCTTTTAGCACTTGTATCAAGTAAAATTGGTGGAAAAATAGTTACAACTGTTGACGCGTCATTCTGTGTGGATAAATGTATGAAAGAATCCGGCGGTGAAGTAGTACGTACTAAAGTAGGAGATGTTCATGTTGCAGAGGCAATAGTGGAGTGTAATGCTGCATTTGGTGGTGAGCCTTCTGGTACATGGCTCCATCCAGATTTCTGCATGTGTCCTGATGGAATACTTTCTGCACTTAAGGTTATAGAAATTGTGGAAAAATATGGTCCTCTTTCTAAACTTTTAAATGAAATACCCAGTTATCCAACAGTGAGAGATAAAATAGAATGTGAAAACATTCAAAAGACACTGATAATGGAAAAAGTCAAAGAGGAACTTCCAGATTATTTCGAAGATGTAAATGATGTCAATTTCATAGATGGAGTTAGAATTTCCATGAAAGATGGAAGCTGGGTTCTAATAAGGCCTTCGGGTACCGAATCTTACATAAGGATTACTTTAGAGGGTAGAAATGTTGAAATAGCTCAATCAATTAGAACTAAATCCAGAGAATTTATAGAGGGAATATTATGAAAGGAGTATTGCTTACGGCAGGTGAAGGCACAAGGATGCGCCCGTTAACATTAACAAGACCAAAAACAATGCTGCAGGTTGGAGGAAAACCAATACTTCAATATAATTTAGAAGCGCTGAGAGATGCAGGTATTAAAGATATAATAATGGTTGTAGGCTATAAAAAAGAGGCTATTGAAGATTATTTTGAAGATGGTTCTTCATTTGGAGTTAACATTGATTACATCACTCAGGAAAAAAGACTCGGAACCGCACATGCCATAAATTCTGCCCGCGATATGATTGATGATGAATTTATAGTTCTGAATGGGGATATAATAGTTGATCCAGAGCTTATTGTGGATTTAATAGTAAAATATGAGTCAGAGGAAACTTCATCAATTCTCATGCTTACTGAAGTTGAAGATCCATCTTCATTTGGAGTTGTAGAAATAGAAAACGACATAATTAAAAATATTATTGAAAAACCAGCTCCTGGAGAAGCTCCAAGTAACCTTATAAATGCCGGGATATACCTTTTTGATAAAACAATTTTTGATGCAATAGACAGGACAGAAAAGTCTGAAAGAGGAGAATATGAAATAACAGATTCCCTTAAAATTCAGATGAACGAAAATAAAATAGTACGAGGGCTTAAATCTAATAATAAATGGATTGATGTTGGAAGACCATGGGAGCTTCTAAATGTCAATGAACATTTCATAAGTGAAATGGAAGAGGATATCCAGGGTGAAATTGAAGAAGGAGTCACAATCCACGGCAAGATAATTCTTGGAAAAAACAGTATCATCAGGTCTGGAACTTACATTTTGGGTCCTGTTTTTATTGGAGAAGGCTGTGATATTGGACCTAATTCCTATTTGAGAAAATATACATACCTTGGAAATAACGTAAACGTGGGAAATGCAGTTGAAATTAAAAATTCAATTATAATGGATGGTACTAATGTTAATCACCTTTCATATGTCGGTGATTCAGTAATTGGAGCTAACTGTAACGTTGCTGCAGGTACAAACATTGCAAACCTGCGTTTTGATAATAAAAATGTCAAGATGAAAATTAAAGGCGAAAAATTTGACTGCGGTATTAGAAAACTTGGTGCAGTGTTTGGAGATAACGTTAAAACAGGTATAAATTCCAGTTTCAATCCCGGAGTTAAAGTGGGTATAAATTCAGCAGTAGGTTCTGGCACTATAATTTATGAAGATATACCTTCAAATACACTTGTTTTAGTAAAACAGGAATATAAAATCATAAAATATGATGAATAAATTTGTTATTTATTAAGTGAATAACACGATTAGATTTATTGAATTTAACTGTGTTTAAATAATCTCTCGATTATTTAACCGTAAAAACCTATGGTTTTTACATGTTTAAACATGTTTAAAATAGAATTGCCGTAAATTAACTAACTTTTAAGTAGGTGAACCAAATGAGCACTGTAGATAAAAGTGTTAAGACATTTGAAGGTTCAAAAATAATTGGAAATGTTAAAATCGATTCAGAATCTTCAATATGGTATAATGCTGTTTTAAGAGGAGATATAGAATCCATAACTATTGGAAAATATTCTAATGTTCAGGACAATTGCGTCGTACATTCATCAAAAAATTATCCGGTTGAATTAGGAGATTACGTGACTGTAGGCCACGCTGCAGTTTTACACGGGTGTAAAATCGAAGATAACTGCCTGATTGGAATGAATGCTACTGTTTTAAATGGTGCAAAAATCATGAAAAACTGTATTGTTGGGGCAGGTGCATTAGTTACAGAAGGAAAAGAATTTGAAGAAGGAAGTTTAATCCTGGGCGCTCCTGCAAAGGCGGTCAGAAAGCTTACAGATGAAGAAATAGAAGGTATTAAAGATCATGCTGTAAGATACGCACAATTAGCAAAATAAATTATGTGGTTTAAATCACGCTATTAAATACAACATAATTAAATCTGTAATTAGAATTAATAGTTATCTGGTTAAATTAATCCAGTCAATCGCATGGTTTAGAACACAACACATTAGTCCAGTAATTAATATTAGTAGAACAACTGGTGATCATATGGTTAAAGTAAAAGAAACTGTAAAAAAACTTGATCCTTACGTTCCGGGAAAATCAATCCCAGAAATAGCACAGAAATATAATCTTGATCCTGAAACAATCATAAAGCTTGGATCAAACGAAAATCCACTTGGCCCTTCTGAAAAATCAATGGAAGCGATAAAAGAGAGTCTCCAGTTAATAAGTCAGTATCCTGAAACAAATTTGGAACCACTAAAGGAAAAACTAGCTTTATACTCTGGAGTGGACAGTTCTAACATAATAATAGGTGGAGATGGGGCAGATGAAATCCTGGATGTGCTCGGGAAAACATTAATAGAACCAGGCGACGAATTTATAGTCCCACTACCTTCATATATGTACTATGAATTTACTTTAAAGATTCACGGAGGAGTTCCAGTATATGCCCGATGGGACATGGAAAAAAACGAACTTGATGTGGATTCAATAATAGCAGCTTTATCTGAAAAAACAAAAATAATCTTTTTATGTACTCCAAATAATCCTTCAGGGACATTAATAGATAAAAGAGATATTAAGAGAGTACTTGAAAGTACAGATGCGCTTGTGGTTGCAGATGAGGCATATTTTGAGTTTTCAGAAGTTAACAATGTTGATCTAATAAAAGATTATGATAATTTGCTTCTGCTCAGGACATTCTCTAAAGTCTTTGGACTTTCTGGAATGAGGATAGGTTATGCAATCTCAAATCCGGAATTTATAGAATACATGCACAGGGTAAAACCAGTATTCAGCCTTACAAAGCTTTCCTATGAGGCAGCATCGGCAGTGCTGGATGATAAGGAGTACATACAAGAATCCATAGAAATTGGAATCCAAAGCAGAGAATTTTTATATGAAAACATGTCTAAATTTGATAAACTTGATGTTTACCCTTCAAAATCAAATTATCTGCTTGTAGGTGTTAAAGAAACTGGAATGACCTCCAGTGAATTTGCAGAAGAGCTCTTAAAAAGAGGAGTCATTGTAAGAGACTGTGCTTCGTTTAAAGGACTGGATGAGTACTGGGTAAGGGTAAGTGTCGGGACAATGGAAGAAGATGCCCGATTTATTGAAATACTTGCAGATTTAATTGGGTAATTTGATATTTGAGGTTGTAATTTAAATGATGATAGGAGATATAATCGTATCCTCTCTGGAATTTCCTGGAAAAATGTCCATCGTTATTTTTTCAGGAGGTTGTATTTTAAAGTGTCCATATTGCCATAATCCTGAACTCATAGACAATGGAAAATCAGTAGAACTTGATGAAATCATTGAAAAAATTGAAAGTTCCATTGATTTTATAGACAGCGTTGTAATAACTGGAGGGGAAGCTCTTATACAGTATGATGATGTGAAAAAAATCTTGAAATACTGTAAAAATCAGGGATTAAAAACTAAACTGGATACCAATGGATGTTTCCCAGATAAACTTTCTGAACTTATAGATCTGCTGGATTATGTAGCTTTAGATATTAAGGCTCCTTTTGATAAGTACGAAGAGATTATAGGATCAGATATAGGGGATAATGTTAAAGAAAGTATGGAAATTTGCATAGATAATAAAATATATCTTGAGTGCAGGACAACTTATGTACCCTTCTTAATGGATCCTCAAGACATAATTGCAATTGCAAAAACTATAACCTCAGATATATATACAATTCAACAATTCAGAGATAAAATTGTATTAGATAAAAAATTACAGGGCACGCCTGTTCCTTCAAGGGATGAACTTAGAGAAATTGGTAAGGCTGTAAAACCATTCTTAAAAAAAGTGAGAATAAAAACAGCAGAATTTGGAAATGAATTTATAAATTAATTAATTATTATTTTTCATTAGGCGGAGGTCGTATATGCCTATATTATTATTTGGAAGCAGTCATTTAGAACTTATAACGGGTAAAAAAACTACCACAATAAGGAAACTATGGAAAAAACCACTGTCTCCTGGGGATCGTCTTCACTGTTACTGGAATCTCATATCCAAAGAGCGTAAAAAGCTATTTGAAGCTGAAGTAACCGGTGTAGAGATTATGGAATTTAAAGATATCATTAAAGATGATGATCTTGCAAGAGAAGAAGGTTTTGAAAGTGCTGCAGAGCTGGAAGCAGAATTTAGAAAGATGTATCCTGATGATACAAGCGATGATTCGTTGTTCCAGATAATAAGGTTTAAAAAGTATCCCGTTGATAAATGGGAAGGCGAAAAAATAGATGAAAAAGCTTTGATAACCAAAAGAGCAGATATACTGTTTGATTCAGGAAGATTCAATGATTCTGTAATGTGCTATACCGCAGCTTTAAGACATGACCCTGACGATGTTTATCTTTTAAATAAGAGGGGAGACAATCTGTCACGTTTAGGTAAGTTCGATGAAGCCATCAAAAACTATGATAAAGCATTAGAAAACGATCCTGAGAATGAGTTCATCTGGAACAACAAGGCAATAGCACTTTTAAATTCAAATAAGCCTGAAGAAGCATTAAAGTGCAATACAAAGGCTTTAAAGATAAATAAAGCTAACTCTGCTGTATTGTACTGGAGAGGATTTATTTTAGAGATGCTTGGCAGATTTGAAGATGCTTTAAAATGCTATGATAAGATTCTAGAAATAGAGCCTGAAAATCCTGATGTGTGGAATGCAAAGGGAAATATTTTAACAGAATTAGAAAGAACTGAAGAAGCGCTTACAGCTTATGATAAAGCATTGGAGTTATGCCTTGAAGAATCACCTGATGCATCAACCTGGAACCGTAAAGGTAATGCCCTTTTAGAGCTTGGAAGGTTTGATGAAGCTTTAAATTGTTACGACGAAGCGTTAAATCTAGATTCTAAAAATGATATTATCTGGAGCAATAAAGGTGTGGCCCTTATGGAGCTTGATGAGTTTGAAAAAGCAGCAGAGTGTTTTAACCGGGCTATACTTATAAATCCTGCAAATGAGGATGCCCGTGTTTTAAAGGATGAATGTTTAGAAAATTACTAACCACCCTGTTAAAAATCTTTGATTTTTAACGTGGCAAAATTGAAAATTTTGCCAACTTTTTCAAAAAAAGCCGTCAAAAATTCATAGAATTTTTGGGCGTGCAAAATCTTTGATTTTGCAAGGGATGGATCGAAAAATCCTCGCCCTCGAAAACGAAGTTTTCGGGGCATGCAAAAACCATTGGTTTTTGCGGTTGCAAATCGAAGATTTGCAAACATCGGAAATTGGAAATTTCCAAAAGCTTGCAAAAACTTGTTTTTGCAGCACGAAAAACATAGTTTTTCGTAAGCTTCGCTGCGGAGATCGAAGAACAAAAATGAATTTCAATTTGATCAAAGTAAGATACTTAAATTTTAAAGGATGAATGTCTAGAAAATTACTAACTTTTATTTAATATGGAAAGTACTATTGTACTTTCTAAAACTTAGACAAAGACTTATTAAATTTTAAATAATTTTTATTTCCAATAATATTTCGCTATTTTCTAACTGGAAATTGAGGTATATTCTATAATATTGTTTACTATCAAGTTAGACTATTTTTTTTATATGGTTAACCCTATTTGATCATTTAAATGAAAGGTTAATCTGATTAAATTAAAAATCATTCTGAGCTTAGATAAATGAAACGTTAATATCCCCATAGAATAGTTTTATTTTGTTAAGTTTAAAATTTTACTCGAAACGGCTGATAGATCCATAAATTAGTTATATTGTTTGTATTTTTCTAGTAATGGAAAGGAATACAATTTATAAAAATAAATGGTAAGAGTGTAAAAATAAGTAAGGGGGATATTTATCTCTTCTTTTGAGTTTGGGTATGTAATTTGTAAAAGAATATATGGTTAGTAGGAAATTTTATATTTCTTCTTCCCTTCTTTTGATTTCTTCTATGCTTGGAGGTTCTTCTACACTTTCAGATTTACTTGTACCGTTTAAGAGCACTTTTTCGCCTATGGTTTTAATTTCGCTGTAGGGTATCTCTATTTTTTTGCCCATTCCCAGTTTAGCAGAAGCCCCTCCTTCTGTAACAATTAGCGATTCAACCCTGTTGGTTTGAGGGCTCCATTCTGCATCACTTATTTCACCTACTTTATTTCCAGCTGCATCTATAACTTCTTTACCCTTTAATTCATCTGCTATTTTCATTTCTTATCTCCTTTTTATATATAAATCAATTAATTCAATATATTAATTATATTGTAATTATTAATACTTTAAGTTTACTGCAATATCAAAAAATCTAACTATTAATGACATGATCACATTGGAACTGATCTATTAATTTGCAAAATAAAAAAAATGCTAGTTTATGTAGCTTTAATGTGAAAAGGTAGTTTTTACTTGATGAAATTTATAATTATTATAAAAATTGAAAAAATTAAAGTAAATTACTGGCTACATGTATCTCTGGTGAGTGATTTTTGGTAATTTTAAATTTATTTTATTTTATTAAATTTTGAAAATTATGTGCTTAGATACTTCGTTAAACTGAACTATAACGAACTAACCGTTTAACGCAGTCATTGCAAAAAATTTGTAGTACTAACTATCAATATACTATGTCAAAAAATAAACATATAAAATTTGAAAAAAATTGTGTCACCAGCAGTTGTGTGCAGTTATGAGTTCCATCTGTTTAAAAATTTTTTTATCATAAAATCAAGATGGGACTCCAGTTTATAGTTGTAACTGAGAACTTTAATTCCTAAAGATTTAAAATGGATTAATATTCAGATCAGGTACACTTGTAATTTTTAAGTATCAAAAAATGATCCCGTTAAACTATTTAATCTTTGAAATCAAATTAATAAGTAATCTATAAAAAGATTTATAATATAACAATTGTTATATAATGTTAACCTAAACAATGTTTTTAAGTAATGATGCTTTTTAACTCTTGCATTTAGGAAAAAAAATTTAATTTAACAAAATCATTTGGAGGAAAATTCGATGTTACATGGAACAGAAGTTTTAAAGAAAGGATTTGCAAAAATGACCAAAGGCGGAGTCATAATGGACGTCGTAAACGCTGAACAGGCAGAAATAGCAGAAAATGCAGGTGCAGTAGCAGTAATGGCTCTAGAAAAAGTCCCAGCTGATATAAGGGCTGCAGGCGGAGTTGCCAGAATGGCAGATCCTTCAAAGGTTATTGAAATAATGGACGCAGTTTCAATACCAGTTATGGCAAAAGTTAGAATAGGCCACTTTGTTGAAGCACAGGTATTAGAATCCCTTGGTGTTGATATGATTGATGAAAGTGAAGTTCTAACACCTGCTGATGAAAAATATCATGTTGATAAAAAGAAATTTACAATTCCTTTTGTCTGCGGGGCAAGAAACCTTGGCGAAGCACTAAGGAGAATAGATGAAGGGGCCGCTATGATAAGGACAAAAGGTGAAGCAGGTACAGGTAACGTGGTTGAAGCTGTAAGACACATGAGAATGATACAGGGAACCATAAGGGAAATCAGAAACAAAACTGAAGAAGAACTATGGGGAATTGCAAGAGAACTTGAAGCTCCATACGAGCTTGTAAAACAGACAGCTGAACTTGGAAAATTACCAGTTGTAAACTTCGCAGCTGGGGGGGTTGCAACACCTGCAGACGCTGCACTTATGATGCAGCTTGGAGCAGACGGTGTTTTCGTTGGATCTGGAATATTTAAATCAGAAAATCCAGAATTAGTTGCAAAAGCAGTTACTGAAGCAACAGCCAATTATGAAGACGCTGAAGTCATAGCTAAAGTTTCAAGAGGGCTTGGAAAAGCTATGCCCGGTCTTGAAATAAGCCAAATTCCAGAAGAAGAAAGGCTCCAGTCAAGAGGATGGTAAATAATTTTACCCTTCTTATTTTTTTAATTTATTTAAAACATTATTCAATTGCTTCTTCGCCGTGTTCTTCAGTTCTAATTCTTATCACATTTTCTACAGGAGATATAAACATTTCGTCCATGATATCTTTTGTTTTAATAGGTTCTATAGCTTGAAGTACATATTTAACATCTTCTCGTTTCATTACCATGCTTAGTTGTATTCTTTGAGGGATATTTATATCATACCTGCTGGCTCTATATGTTTCTTTAGATACGGATTCATTGTTAAGGTGACCAACTTCAGTTATGGTTATATTAGAAAATCCATAGTCTTCCAGTGCTTTTTTTACATTATCAAGTTCTATGGGGTGCATTATTAATTTTAATTTACAAATTTCTGCTTTTTCAACTTCGCTATTACGTAAAGGTTTAATTTTTTTAACTATCTCTTTGAAATCAGGCTTTTGTGGATCTTTTTCACGCGCTAATTTGATATCATTGATTATATCTTTGAATTCTCTTTTGGGTTTTGTAATCCTGTCATTACTTGATTTAACTGTATTATCATATTCTTTTTCGTGGTTTATATCCGGTTTTACACTATTTTCCACTAATTTGAGCAGCATTCTCACGCCGTCATTTACTCCAATTCCTTCTGTTGCAATTGTGGGTACAACCATTGCATTTGAATCAATTTTTAAATTGGAACTATTTAAATCCTGTTTATTTGCAAATATAACATAAGGAATGTGTTTATCTATAAAATTGATTATTCCTTCATCTGTTTCAGTAATACCTATTGAATTATTTATAAATATTATAACTCCATCAACATCAGGGGATATTATGTCATTTATAAATTTGAATCCTTCTACACCTGGAGAACTAAAAAGATAAGCTGTATCTTCACCAATAGTTGCTTTTCCATAGTCAAATGATGAAATAGATACATTTTCATGGTTGTTTATATGCTTCAAAGCAGTTGTTTTTCCAGAACCTGAAGCTCCTAAAATCAGGATTTTTATCATTAAAATCACCTGTAATTTATTATTTATAGTTGTATTGACTTTTTAGGGGTAGTTATGTGGCAACTGCCATTTGCTTAAATTTCATACGTTCATTACTCATTAATTTAAATAATCTTTCTAAGCCATTTTTGATTCCTTGCCCTGTTACGGCGTTTGTTGGAATAATGGGTGCATTGACATCTATATTTAATGGTTTATTATTTATATCCTGTTTATTTGCAAATATGATATAAGGAACTCTTTTTTCTTCAATGAATCGAATTAATTTCATATTATTTTTTGTGATACCTATTGTATTATCTATAAATATAATGGCCCCATCAAGATTCTTTGATATTATGTCCTGCATAAATGCAAATCGTTTATTTCCGGGAGAACAGAAGAAGTATGCCCTTTTGTCATTTATCAATGCTTTTCCATAGTCTAATGCGGTAGTTTTTGTTAAATTTTCACATATGTATTCTAATGCGGTGGTTTTTCCTGAATCTGAATCTCCCAGAACTATAATTTTTTTTGCTTCCATAAAAATTCACTCCCCTACCGGATCAAGGAATCCTGCTTCCGGTAGTTAAGACTATACTTGTTTTGGTATATAAACATTTTGAAAAACTCAAAAATCCAATGTTATTTCAAATCTAGAGTAATATAAATCAAGTAAATTTTAAATAAAAAAATAAAAGCAAAATAAAACAATCAATAACCTAAAAAAATGGATTATAATATTAAATATTTTTTAAAGGGTATGTTTTTTCCTTAGAAATTCTTCATGTTTCATTTTAGCGTTATCTATGGCTTTTTTAATGTCTTTTTCTACATTTTTAGATATGGCACCATGTCCTGGTAACAACAAATCAATTTTCATGGTATTTAATCTGGCCAGTGAGTTAATATATTCCCCATAGCTTCCGGAGCTAGATATATCTGAGATAGTACCTTGGGCAAATACTGTGTCTCCTGATATTAAGATTTTTTTACGTGGTTCATAGATACAAATAGATCCTGAGGTATGTCCTGGAGTATGAAATATTTTTAAAAACCAATCTCCCAGATCTATCACATTCATGTTTTCTAACCAGAAATGTACGTGATATCCTTTAGGGTTATGTCCATAAGCGCGGCAAAGCAGCACTTCATCGTCTGCTGATATAATTTTGGTGGCTGCATAACGGTGGGTTATAATTGGTACTTTGTTCTGGAGGTACCTGTTAGCTCCAAAGTGATCCACGTGTTCATGGGTATTTATAACCAGATTTAAATCCCTTATGTTAGTCCCTATTTCTTTTAAATCTTTCTTTAGGATTCCATAATTTTGATTTATACCAGAATCAATCAAAATGTTTAGTTTAGTTCCTAAAATTAGATAGGATGTGCAACTAGGTTTGCCTGTCTTAATCATGTACAGATTGGGTATTATTTCCTCGTACATATAAATTCCGCCAAGGATTGATTAAATCTATATTTGGCTACCTTTTACCGCTCTAATTACTCTTTTTAAAATATGGCACGTGTTTATAAAATTAATGGTTTATCTGTATTTTAAGATAAAAAAAATTTAAAAAATATAAAGGGGGTAAAAGTTGGGGGTTAAAACCGTTTAAATATTTAAACGGCGTTTTCTCCCCTTTCTCCAGTCCTGATCCTTACAACATCTTCAACTGGTGATATAAAGATTTTTCCGTCTCCAATATCTCCAGTTTGGGCTGTTTTAACCAGGGTGTCAACAACTTCGTCCACTTCTTCATCTTTTACGATAATTTCAAGCCTTGTTTTTGGCAGGAGATCTATCCTGTAGTCACTGCCCCTGTAGCTTTCTGTAACACCAAGCTGTCTACCACGACCTTTCACATCTACAACTGTTAACCCGCGGCATTCAATTGCTTCAAGTGCTGCTTTTACATTTTCTAATTTTTCTGGTCTTATTATTGCAATTATTTCTTTCATTTAATCACATCCATTTTATTTATATCCTGTAACCAGATTCTTCGTGTAAGTTGGTATCAAGGCCTTCAATTTCTGTTTTTTCGTCTACTCTTAGACCCATAGTTATGTCTATTAATTTACCTATGATTAATGTACCTATGAATGAGTAGGCTGCTACTATAACTATTGCTATTATCTGAGTAAGTAACTGTCCTGGATTTCCGTAGAAAACACCAGTTCCTAATGAATTTACGAATGGTGCTGCGAATAATCCTGTTGCAATAGCTCCCCATGTACCAGAAATACCGTGTATACCAAATACGTCTAAAGCATCGTCGTAGCCGAGGCGTGGTTTTAACCAGGATACTGCGAAGTATGAGAATACTGAAGTTATAAGTCCGATAACTATTGCAGCGTCTACTGTTACAAAACCTGCTGCTGGAGTTATAGCTACTAAACCAGCTACAGCACCGGAAACAGCACCGAGAATGGTTGGTTTTCCTGTTTTAATTATGTCTATTGCTACCCATGAGATCATTGCTGCTGCAGTAGCAGTGTTGGTTGCGAGGAATGCAGATCCTGCCAGACCGCCTGCTGTTAATGCTGATCCTGCGTTAAATCCGAACCAGCCGAACCAGAGAAGTGCGGCACCAATTACGGAGTAACCTAAGTGGTGTGGTAGTAATGCGATGTCTTTTCTTTTTCCGAGGAGAAGTGCTAAAGCTAAACCAGCAACCCCTGAATTTATGTGTACAACTGTACCTCCTGCAAAGTCAAGAGCACCTAGCTGTGCAAGGAATCCTCCACCCCATACCCAGTGGGCAATTGGGACGTATATTAATGATACCCAGATTACTGAGAATACTATCCATGATGATGCTTTCATTCTTCCAACAACAGCACCTGATATAAGTGCCACTGTAATTGCAGCAAATGTCATCTGGAAAGCTGCGTAAACTGTTGTAGGTATGGTTGGTGCGAGTGCTGCAAGATCATCTACACCTATTCCGCTGAACAGGAGATTTGCTGGAGCACCAATTAATCCCCATGGATCCACACTAGCATTAAATGCGAGTGGGAATGCGTATAAAATCCATATTACGCTTGTAATTGCAAAAGCTATAAGTGACATAAATATGGTATTTAAAACGTTTTCTCGTTTAGACATACCACCATAGAATAATGCTACACCTGGAACGGTCATGAGCATTACTAAAGCTGTGGATACGAGCATCCATGCTGTATCTCCACTATCAAGAACCATATATTTTTTCCTCCATTATTGCTATTTTTTTATATTAAATCTTATTTGTGAATATTTTTAAAAATGTAATGTGTATAACTGCTTTTTTATATTTTAAAGCATTTTTGTAATCTAAATTCAAACTTTTGCACCAGATATGCGTTTTATAATTTCACACCCCCATCCTTATGTTAAGTCTACATTCGGATGTCGGAAACCTCCTTCCGATAGTAAAACTTACTACTTAATCGTATATAAAAGTTTCGACTGTCATGATTAATCATCGTTTTTTTAATACAAATTAACCAATTTGACTTAGAAAAATATGGTTTAAATGTCTACCTTTTTCCTAGATTAAATAGATTATTGATTTTTTTGTTGTAATAACCTAATTTACACAATATGTGGGTTATAATGTGTATTATGTCATGACAAGTTTGTTTTAAATTACTATCTTTCTTTTAATTCTAAATTACGTGGGCTGTTACCTTATTTTATTTCCTTTTCTTTTATACCGGAATAAGGAAACATGCTTCCGGTTTACTATTAAATTTTAAAATATATAAATGTTTCTAGAAATTAAGTAATTACTATATTAAAGCGAGAATTTTCTTTAATTAATTCAGAAAGTTATTAAATAGTTTAAAAAAAGAATGAATTTAAATAAAAAAATAGAAAATACTCAAACACTAAGTGTGTTTGAGATCAAATTGGGATTAAGCAAGCTAAATTGCTTTGTCTCCTCTTTCTCCAGTTCTGATTCTTATAACCTCTTCAACTGATGATATGAATATTTTTCCGTCTCCAATATCTCCAGTTTTAGCTGTTTCTATTATAGTCTGGACTATACCTTCAACGTCTGTTTCTCGAGTGACTATTTCAATTTCAGTCTTTGGGAGAAGATCTATTCTGTAATCCCGACCTCTGTAGTTTTCTGTAACTCCAAGCTGTCGGCCACGACCTTTTACGTCCCTTACAGTCATCCCATGACATCCAATCTCCTCAAGAGCATTTTTCACAGCTTCCAGTTTATCAGGTCTTATGATGGCTAGTATCTTTTTCATTTTTCACAACTCACTACTTCTATTTCCAGTATATTTCCATTATTTAGGTATTTGCCCATTTATATGTACCTAAGATAATCTGTAGCCGGATTCCTCATGAAGGTTAACATCAAGACCCTGTACCTCATGTTCATCTGTAACTCTAAGTCCGATGATTTTGTCGATTATTTTAGCAATAACAACAGTGAGTACAAATGAATAAACTGCAACAACTGCAATCGCTAAAAGTTGGACTCCTAATAAATTGAAATTTCCAAAGAGAATACCTCCGGTGGTAACGCTGTTTATGAGAGGATTTGCGAATATACCAATTGCAACTGCACCAGTGATACCGCATATTCCATGTATACCAAATACGTCTAAAGCATCGTCGTAGCCGAGGCGTGGTTTTAACCATGATACTGCGTTGTATGCAAATATTGATGCAAAGAAACCGATTATTATTGCTGCTGTAATATTTACATATCCTGCTGCAGGTGTTATAGATGCGAGTCCTGCAATTGCACCTGATAATGCACCAAGTAAAGTAGGTTTTCCTGTTTTTAATTTATCCATAAGCATCCATGCAATCATACCTACTGCAGCAGAAGTATTGGTTACAATCATGGCAGAGACTGCTAAGTCCCCTGCAGATAATGCTGATCCTGCGTTAAATCCGAACCAGCCGAACCAGAGTAGTCCAGCACCCATTACTGAATATCCTAAGTGATGAGGAAGTAATCTTATATCTTTTCTTGCCCCAAGGACAAGTACAAGTGCAAGAGCAGCTATACCGCTGGTTAAATGCACGACTATACCTCCTGCAAAGTCAAGAGCACCCATCTGTGCAAGGAATCCGCCTCCCCACATCCAGTGAGCTACAGGCACATAAACAAGTGTAAGCCATACTGGTACAAATGCAAGCCATGCTGAAAATTTCATTCTTTCAACTACAGCACCTGATATAAGTGCCACTGTAATAGCCGCAAATGTCATCTGGAATATTGCATAAAGGCCTGTGGGTATGGTAGGGGCCAGAGTTGCAAGGGATTTTGATTCAAGTACTCCATTGAATACGGGGTTTGTAATGCTGCCTATTACTCCCCACATATCAGCACCAAATGTTAGATCGTAACCATAGATAAACCACAGAACACTTACTATTGCAAAGGTAACAAACGAGAGTAACATCGTGTTTAAAACATTTTCTTTCCTGATTAAACCTCCATAAAATAGGGCTACACCAGGAATCGTCATTAGAATTACGAGTGCAGTGGATATTAGCATCCACGCTGTATCACCACTATCAAGAATCATACAATTTTTCCTCCAATTTATTTAATCCTGATTTTTAGACTGTAACATTCATTGAATTTGAAATTTATACATTTCATTCATCGGAACTATGTTTCCGTGTTCCGACGGAAGGGGGGTGTAGGAAACCGATTTCCGATATTAAGAGTCTTACAGCATCATATATATCTTTTGTGGTGATATTTGATCAGGTATCTTAAAAATAGCTCTTAAGGGTGTAGATCAATAGTATAAAAATTTAGGAAAAAAATATGTATAAAACGTTTTCAAAAAAAGTTTAACTCTAATTCAAAAATTAAAGAAAAAGAAGCCCTCAAATACGAAGTATTTGGGGCATGTAAAAAATCTTCGATTTTTTACTGTTGAAAATCGAAACTTGCAAAACCGAAGGTTTTGCGCTCCAAAAATTCTTCGAATTTTTGAGAGATTTTCAAACACCGAAAATCTCTGATTCATCAGAGCATTAGAAAATCATAGATTTTCTATGCCCCAAAATTCAAAAAATTCATAGAATTTTTTGAGGTTGAGGAAAATCACGGATTTTCCGAACCTTTCGAAATCAAAGATTTCGAATGCCCGAACACTTCGTGTTCGACGGCACAAAAAACCTATGGTTTTTTGAGGATTTTGATGGATTTTCAAGTGATTCCTGTTAATATTTAACAGGAGCTTCTAATCCTGCCAGTTTAACACCGGTTAAAAGTGATGATTCAACAGTTAGTGCCCTCAAATCATCTTTTTCAAGTTTCTGCAGGTCAGTGTTTCCTGCCTGCTGGGTCAACATACAAGCTTCTTCAGTCATAGCTTCTATGTATCTTGCAACCTGTTTACCTCCTTCTACGTAATCTAAACGTCTTCTAAGCTGAGGATTTTGGGTTGCAATTCCTTTTCTACATGTTCCTGTGTAACATGTCTGGCAAACTCTACATCCAAGTGAAACTAAAGCAGATGTTGCTATATAAACTGCATCAGCACCTAAAGCAATTGCCTTCGCAACGTCAGCACCACTTCTGATACCTCCACCAGCTACAAGGCTCACTTTTTTACGCAGGTTCACATGTTTTAATGCTTCATCTGCTTCTACAATTGCAGCTATGGTTGGAACACCTGAATGCTCTGTGACCACTTCTGGTCCTGCACCAGTTCCTCCCTGCATACCGTCTACAACAATTATATCAGCACCTGCTTTTGCCGCAATTTTAACGTCGTCGCTAACTCTACCTGAAGTGAATTTAACGATTATAGGTACTTTCCAGTCGGTTATTTCCCTTAACTGGTCTATTTTCATGCTTAAATCTTCAGGGCCTACAATATCCATGTGCCTTGCTGGACTTAGAGCGTCAGTTCCCACAGGGATTTTCCGTATCATTGAAACGTCTGCTGTTACCTTTTCACCTAGAAGGTGTCCGCCCATACCAGATTTTGCACCTTGACCTATTTTGATTTCCACTGCTTCTGAATTGTTTAAGTAATCTGCAGATACGCCAAATCTTCCGGATGCGTATTGTGCTATGAGTTTTGATGCGTATTTCCTTTCTTCTGGAAGCATTCCACCTTCACCGGTGTTTGTAGCAGTACCAGCAAGGGTTGCACCCATTGCAAGTGCTATTTTTGCTTCTTTGCTTAATGCACCAAATGACATTGCTGCAATCATTATTGGGGTGTCGAGTTCAATTGGGTTTTCTGCATATCTGGACCCTAAAGTTACTTTTGTGTTACATGGTTCCCTGTACTTGTCAATAGGAGGTCTTGAGACCTGTGCAGGTACAATTACGAGGTCGTCAAAGGTTGGAATGACACGTGTTGCTCCACAACCTCTTACCTTGTATGAACCTTCCATTGATTTCCTGTTAATTTCTACAAGGTCTGCAAATGACCAGACGTTTCTCCTATCTTCAGGGACTGCAATTACTTCAATTGCATTATTTGGACACATTTCTTCACAGATTCTGCATCCAACACAGTTTTCATGATGTATAGGATAAGATTCATCATCAATTATCTCATAAACTCCATGAGGACAGTTATTAAAACAGGAATAACAGTTTTTGCAGAGTTCTTCATTTCTATTGTCGCACATGTACCAGCAGCAACCCGGCCGGTCGAAGTTTCTTCTGCAAAGTTCTTTGTTTTTTTCTACCTTGAATGGCATTTAACTTCCCCCCTCTTTAGATTCTTTAAGTGGTTTAAAAATTGGGCATGCTGAGTATTTAGTTCCTGAAGCTTTAAGAACCTCTGCAATGTTATCTGTAATCTTAGCTTCAGGTTTCCATGGTTCAATACTGCTTTTATCAACAATCATAGCATTATCAACCATATCGCTGGATAATGCATAGGTTAAGAGAGCTGTTGCAACTCCTCCGTCCTGACCTTTTACCATAGGGGCTTTTACAGATACTATTTTGATGTAATCTCCAAATGGTTTGTTATCAGCTTCTTTGCTTAATATTTCATCTGGAATATATGTCCTAGGACATGCAACATAACATGCGTTGCATCCTTCAACACATTTACCTACAAGTTCAGGTTTTCTGTCTTTTATTGCAACGGCTTCTTCAGGACATGCGTAAACACATGCTCCGCAGAGGACACATGCACCTATATCTACTACATCTCCTTTTAAGTCCTGGAAAGTGCAGTTTGAAACCTCATTTTCATATTCGTCTCCAAATATTTCCCTTCTGTATAATACTGGTCTTCCAACTCTTTCCCTTTTTTTAATTTCTTCCTTGCTTTCACTTTTTTTCTCTTTTGCAAGTTTTTCCATTATTTTAAGTCCAGAATCTGCAATTGGTTTTGTTTGTATATAATTATCTTTTTCTGCAGCTTCTATGAGTTTCAATCCTTTTTCAGTCCTTATTATAACTGTGGACCATCCTTCAGGAGAGCCTACAGAACCAACTGACACGTCTGAAAGTTCTGATGTGAAGTCCATACATACTGTACAGTTTTTACGAACGCATTTTTTTGCTTTACTTAAAGGGATTTTCACAGTTCTATCTTCGGTTAAGAAGAACCATGCGAATCCTTTTTCGATTCTGCACTCTGTAACATCTTTTATATCCACATCATATTCTTTAAGCATTTCCTTCATGTATGAATAAGAGAAGTTCTCCATACAGAAAAGTCCAATTTTAATATCTACTGGGAACTCTTCATCAAGGAGTTTGTCCATTTTAGTTGCTGCAACCATTTGACATGGTGTCCCAACCATTGCGACTTTTTGTTCTTGTGTAATAGTATCTCCCCCTTATCCTTCCTCTGTATCTTTACCATAGAAAGGTCGTTTACTTCGTGGAACTATTTTTCTGAACTCATCGTATTTTCCTTCTTCTAGTTCAAATCCGTAAGCAGGTAAGAGTTCTTTAAGTTCTTTTTTATCTTCATCGTCAATTTCTTCAATTTTGGCATTTTTACCAAGGCTTTTTATATCTCCAAGAACGTATATGGTTCCTCTTATTATGGATTCACCAGCATCATCTGAAATATCTCCAAGCACGATTATACGTCCTCCCATCATGAAAAGCCCGCTCATAAATCCAGAATTTCCACCAACTATTATGGTACCATTCTTCATTATTTCTCCAGTTCTGGAACCTACATTCCTCCGTACAACAACAGTACCGTCATATATTCCCTGTCCAACGCCGTCTCCAGCTGCTCCATCTATTATGACTTCTCCACCAGTCATATTATCTGCTGGGAACCATCCTGCATTTTCAGTTATGTGTACTTTAGCGCCGTCTATCATGGTACCTGCAAAGTAACCTGCGGAACCTTCAATTACAACCTCCACAGGGTCTGTAAGCCCTGCAAGCATGTAATGCATAGCATTTGGATTTTTTATAATGATTTTATCGTATTCTTTGGCAGCTTTTTTAATGGCACGATTTATTTCCCTTGGTTCTTTTGAATTAGCATCAATTACTATTTCACTCATGAAATCACCTAAACCTGTTAAATTGTGTATGCCCTTGTTTCTCCTGGTGATATTTGGTCTATATCATGTGTATCCATTACTGCACGAAGAGAAACCTCTTCAGAGGCTATGGCGAACACTTCATCATTTTCAGCAAGAACACCAGGTCTGAGTCCTAGTTGGTCTTTGGCTATTCCAACACCATTTGGTGTTCCAACGATGTATGAGAATGGGCCATCCATATCTTTCACTGATTGTTCTAAGGCTTCCTCAAGTTTGTAGCCTTCGTGTAATTTATCAGCTATGTAGTGAACAATACATTCTGTATCGTTATTAGTCTCGAATATATGTCCTTTCCTTTCTAAAGGATCCCTTATTTTCCAGTAATTGGTAATTTGACCATTGTGAACCACAGTTATATCTGCTGTAATATAACTCTGGAATGGGTGTGCATGGTAACGGTCAACTATACTTTCGGTGGAAAACCTTGTATGACCTATTGCATGGGTCCCCATTTTTGAATAAGTATCATATCTATCTGCAATTTCTTTTACAGATCCTACATCCTTTATCATTTCAAATGAATGACTTCCATTAAGTACAATTACATCTTCTAACTTATCCACGTCCATGATGAGTGGTTTAAGTTCCTCAAATGAATTAAGGGCTATTTTACATCTGTAAATGTTGTAGTTTTCCACGGATGGAATTATTTCTTCTGTTTCGATCTGTGTAACTGTGTTTACTGCTTCTTTTACTTGATCTAAAAGGCCAGGTTTTTCTTTTACCTCAATATTTAACAGATATTCGTTTTCTGCTAGACCAAGGCCTCCATATATGGAAAAACCTGCAGAATCTGGGCCTCTGTGTTGTAGGGCATCAAGCATTCTGGTCATGATTTCTCCTACTGGGTGAAGTTTTTTGTCTTTAAATACGACTCCGGCTATTCCGCACAATTTAATACCTCCTTTATGAAGTACTCGTGGATCGTTGTATCGCCTGTAAGCTCTGGATGGAATGCTGTGGCAATATGCTTTCCACTTTTTACTGCAACAATTCTTTCATTATACTTTGAGAGTATGTCTACATTTTCCCCTACTTTCTCAATGTAGGGAGCTCTTATAAAAATGCCTTTGAATTTTTTACCAAAAATTTCAATATCATCTTCAAATGAAACTTTCTGTCTTCCAAATGCATTTCTTTTAACTTCCATGTCAATTAATCCAAGCAAAGGCTGCTCATAATCGGTTTTTTTTGCAAGGAGAACCATCCCAGCACATGTTCCCATTACAGGTATATTCTTGTCTATGATAGCCTTTTTAATACCTGTTTCTTCCATTAATGTCCCGATAACAGTGCTTTCTCCACCTGAGATTATTATACCATCACACTTTGAAACTTCCGCGCTGGTTTTTACCTTAAAAACATCTACATTTTTATCTATGTCGCATGCAGTTTTTTTCATGGCTTCAAAATGTTCAGAAACATCTCCTTGTAAATTTAAAATACCAATTGTAGTCATATTTGTTTCCTCTGTTTGTTAGACTCTTTGTAGTTACTATAAGCTGATACTATTTTAAAATAATGTTATATAAATTTACCGGAAACTATTTTCCGAAAATGACACATTTCTGAAAAGATGGTTCATATTTTTATTTTTTTTATACAATGTTCAAAATTTAGGTAGTGATGAATGGTATAATTGAACACTTATATAAAGTTTTGTGATACGGATCTGTTAAAAACTTTAAAAATAGCATTCAATCATATTCCAATAAATTAATATACCAAAGATTATCATTTCAAATATATCTCATAATCATATTGTAAATTATAGTATGTGACTCCCTAAAAAATCACAGATTTTGGGGTTTATCAAGAACTAAAGTTTCTTAAAGTTTTGAAATTAATTCAAGGAGAAAACACAATGCAAAAATTAACCATTGGGTTGGTATTGATAATATTTATCTTGCTTGGTGTTATTGGGTACATTTTCGCATCCCAAAATACACAGATAATGCCTAATATTACATTATCAAATAATTCAACAAATGGCTCAGACTATTCTAGCGGTTCTGATTCGTCTTATTCAAAAAGTAAATCCACTAGCTCAAGTAGTACAAAACATGTAGCTACAAATACTACAAATAAGTCTAGTTCAAATAATCATACTTCGAACCCTTCTAATTCAAGCACATCTACTACAACTAAAAAGACTACAAATACTCTGACTCAGTAAGCAATTAATTTAATTTTATTTTTAAAATTTATATTATTTTTATTTTCACATAGATTTAATCCTGCAATTATATTTGAATATTAAAAAGAGATTATTTGAACTGTATATAAACACAAAAAATGGCAGTATTATGGATCTTCTGAATTTAAATTTTCCATAATCTTTTTTGTATCTTTTTTAACCACTTCTGCAGCTTCTATAAAACTATCTCGTTCTTCTTCACTCATTTTTATTGGCAATATGCCTTCTATACCATCTATTCCAAGTTTAACTGGTACTCCAAGACAAACATCATCTATTCCCTCTATTTCTCCTTCAAGAAATGCGCTGACTGTTAATATTTTCCTTTCGTCGTTTAAAATTGTGGTTACAATGTTGGAAATAGCAAAGGCGGGTCCATATTCTGTTGCACCCTTTTTACTGATTATATTATTGCCTGCATTTTTTACAGTTTCGATGGTTTTTTTAATATCAAAGGGTTGGTAACCTGTGAAATAATCCCATGCAGAATAGTATTCAATGGGAATACCTCCAATAGATGTTGAGCTTATAAGCGGAACCATGTGGGGACCGTGCTGGCCAATTATTCGGGTATGTATTTCACTTACATGCACGTGGAAATGTTTTGCCATATAATTTTTAAATCTCAATGAATCCAGGTGATTTCCAAGGCCAAAAACTTTATTTTTACTAAATCCAGATGCTTTTAAAGCTACATATGTCATAACATCTACAGGATTAGTTATAACAAGTATTATTGAATCTGGAGAAATTTCTGCGATTTTTTTTGCATAATCTGCAACTATTTCTGCATTAAGAGAGCCTAAATCTGCTCTTTCCATTCCTGGCCTTCTTGAAGCCCCTGCAGTTAAAACAACTACATCTGAACCTTCAATACTGCTAAGATCAGAAGAAGTTTTTATAGAAACATATACTCCTTTTGCAGCAAGCGCATCATAAATATCTAATGATTCTCCTTTTATTTTATCAACGCTTTCTTCTCTAGCTATAAGCACTAATTTATTAACTGAATTTTCCTCAGCCAAACAGAATGCTGCAGCCCTGCCTACTCTTCCTGTTGCGCCGATTATACTAACTTTCAATATAACACCTTCAAATTATTAGATTAAAAAAAGTAATTAAACAATACTTCAAAGTCCAACTTTATGCTTGAATATTATATGTAATGGTGATTATTAAAAGTAATTATTATTTTTTATAAATTGATGAATATTGGTAGTTGTATCTCAAATTTGATGGATGATTTTTTATTTAAATCAGGTAGATATAAACCAATTGTTTAATTAGACTTATTTAATTTAAAAAAATGGTAATAAAAGACAGTATATTCTTTTATTCCAGTCTTTTTAAGGACACTTTTGCTACTTTACGAACAAAAGTACTTTTATCATCTGTAATTTTATTTAGAGGTTCAATGGCCTGTTTATCTCCTAATTGTCCAAGGGCCCATGCTGTTCCGCTTCTAACAAAACCGCTTTCATCATCTAATGTGCTTATAAGGGGTTCAACAGCTTTTTTATTTCCAATCTTTCCGAGGGCCCATGCTGCCCCTCCCCTAACACGCCAGTTATGGTGATTTAAAGCATCAATGAGGGGATCCACGGCTGCATCTCCCATATTTCCAAGTGAACCTGATACCTGACGCCTAACCCATTTATTTTCATCATTAAGGGTTTTTATAAGGGGATTTATGGCTCTCTCATCTTTGATTTCTCCAAGGGCAAGTGCAGCTCCTCTCCTAATATTTCTATCTTCGTCTTCCAGAGCTTGAATAAGTTCATCTACAGCAGGTTCTCCAATTTCTTCAAGAAGTTCTGAAGTTTGACGACGAACATGGTCATCATTATCCTTAAAATTTTGGATCAATCTTTTAATATTTTCTTCCTTTTCCATTTTATACACCTGTTTGATATTCATAACCTGCAGATTATAATTTAATATAACTGCAATTTTAGAGCAAATATTGGCATTTGGATGGTTTTTATATATTATTTGTCTTTCATTTGGAATATATTTAATGGAATGAGTTAAAAATTTATTTTTATAAAGTAGCTAAGTAGTATCCTTTATAGCATTTTAGAAATTAATAGCTAAAAAGATAAACTATAAGACTAAATCAAAAATAATATGAATTAATGGATTTAATTAGTTTAATTAGGTAGTGGCAGTGTTGCTATGGTTGTTATCTAAACATATATCTTCGCTGTATAATGTATTTATAATATGTATTGCAGCTGATTTTCCTTCCATATCTTTTAATTCTTCAAGAATATTCATTGCTTCTTTAAATATGCTGTATATTTTATCTTCTTTACCTAATACATAATATGTTATCCCCAAAAAAAGGAGGGAAAATGCTTTTCCTTCATTATCTCCTATTTCATAAAATAGATTGAAGGCATCTTTAAAATTTTGCATGGCACTGTATGTTTTTTCCTCTTTTATGAAAAAATTACCCATAATTAAAAATAGCACTGCTTCTTTTTCATGTTCTAGGTTTTTATGTGCTTCTATGAGGGATTTTCTGATATAATTTATTTCATATCTATTTTCCAGGTATTCTTTAACCGCGTATCTTTTTTTAATTATATTCATGAGGTTTTCTATTTTGGGAGCTATTTTCTCATAATTAAGTTTACATGTATATCTCTCTTCTATACTCTCATCTTCATCATGAGTGTTATCACAGAATTCTTCATCCATATCCTCATAATTAGACTCTTCTTCTATTTTGGCATTTATTTTATCTTCACTTGCAAGGTCTATAGCTTCTTTTATGTCTTCTACTTCTTTTATTTTCTCAAACATCTCATTTTTCATGGGTGATTTTACTGAGGCATACCGTCTAAATGATCTCTGGTACTCTGTTAAAGCTTTATCTATTTCTCTTGTACTAAGATAAACATCTCCTATTATGTCTGATACGAAAGCTTCGGCTTCTTTTTCATCAAGATTAAAATATATTCGACGAGCATTTTCAAGATACTGTAGTGATTTGTCAAAGTTTTCATTCTCGAAACATAATACGCCCATATCAATTAAAACGTTGGCTTCATTTTCTTGATATCCTTTAAGCTTTTTTTGATAGTTTCTAAATGATCCTTTTTCCTTAACTTTGGCAATGCTTCCAATGGATTGGAATATGTCCCACATTATATCACACCTCGTTTAATTTATCCTTATTTTTGATATAAATATCCTAGTAAAAGTATTATGCGTAAAGGATGGTTTTAATTAGGTTATTATATGCTGTTTAATATTAATATAATTTTGCACAAAGTTTCTTTATAATTTCTGTAAAATAATTGCTAAAAATAATTAATAATATGAACAATTGATTAATTGTCCTTATTATATTGAATCACATGTTTAATTATCCCTTATTTTTAAAATAATAATTTAATTATTTAAATATGACAACTCATCATGATCTAAAATAGTCTTTATCTATGGTAATGTGACATATTTCACAAATACCATTTGATTTATATTCTTTAAAGTTATATTATACAATGGTGCCCTTAAGCTATTCCATATTTGAGCTTTAAAAGGGTGCCGGACCACTCTTTATCCTAATTTTAATGGATTAAATAAATACAATTTTATTTTAAATTAATATACATAATTTAAATTATGTAAAATATATATGGAATGGTATTAACTATTTTAATACATTAAAAATATTTAATTGAGAAGGTGACTTATTTTACGATTCAAAAACATTTTAAAAAATGAATTTTAGATATAAAATTAAAAGTATGTTTTATACAGAAAAATGTATATTATCAACAAAGGATATTTTGGTGAGTTAATGTATGATATAGCAGTTATACCTGGAGATGGCATTGGGAAGGAAGTTATGGATGCAACGCTACAGGTTTTAGATGCTTTGGATATTAAGTTCAATTATAAAGAGGCGCGCGCTGGAGAAAAGTGTTTTAGGCGAACTGGTACCACAATACCTGATGAAACAATTCAAATCGCAAAAGATTGTGATGCCTCCCTATTTGGAGCTGTAACATCCATTCGTAGCCAAAAAAGTGCTATTATAACACTGCGAAAGGAATTAGATCTTTATGCTAATTTGAGACCTGTTAAATCTTACCCTGGTGTGAAGAGTATTTTTAAAGATCTTGATTTTATCATTGTAAGAGAAAATACAGAAGGTCTTTATTCTGGTATTGAAAAAGAAACAGAAGGCGGTGCAACGGCTACAAGAATTATCACGACCAAAGCAAGTGAAAGAATTTGTAAATTCGCTTTTGAATATGCTAAAGAGAATGGGAGAAACAGAGTCAGCGCTGTTCACAAGGCAAATGTACTTAAAAAAACAGATGGTTTGTTTAAAGATACTTTTTATAATGTCGCCGAAGGTTACGATGGTATTGAAACCAATGACTTTTATGTGGATGCTACAGCAATGTTTTTCATTACAAAACCTCAAATGTTCGATGTGATTGTCACAACGAACTTATATGGGGATATACTCTCAGACGAAGGTGCAGGACTTGTTGGTGGGCTTGGATTAATACCTTCGGCTAATATTGGAAAAAATAATGGTTTATTTGAACCAGTACATGGGTCAGCACCAGATATTGCTGGAAAAAATATTGCAAACCCCTCCGCAATGATATTGTCTGCAGTAATGATGCTTGATTACCTTAAAGAACATGATGCAGCCCGTAAAGTCGAAAATGCATTGATGAAAGTTCTGAGTGAACGTAAAGTAGTAACTTGTGACTGTGGAGGCAGTGCAACCACAATGGAGATGGCCCTTGAGGTTAAAAGTAAAATAGAATCTAAATAATTTTTTAGGTATATAACCTTAAATTTTGTGAATCCATTCTACTATTAATTAAATCAGTTCATTAGATCTGTAAATTAATTAAATCGCCAATTATAATAAATTTATGAGTATAATAGATATTTAACATGACTATTTAATATTAAATAAAATTCTAGAAAATTTCAGGAAAACAGTGACATAGTAAGTTTTATATTGATACAGAATCATATTTTTTATAGAGTTAAGGGTGATATAAAAGGTAGCAATGTTTTTAATATTTTTGAACTTAAACTGTTCATTTGAAATAACTGAATCCACCTTTAATCAGTTTTTTACAACCACAAAAATCAAAGATTTTTGGGTTCAGAAAATGTTTACAAAATCTTCGATTTTGTAACAGCAAACACTATGTGTTTGCATGCGTTGCATTTTCCTCAACGTTTAAAAGATTTTTATATTAATTGGAGGAATTTTTATATGAAAACTACAATTAGCGTAATTAAAGCAGACGTTGGAAGTGTTGCAGGACATGGAATAGCTCACCCTGCATTACTTGCAAAATGTGAAGAGATCCTTGCAAAGGCAAAAGAAGAAGAACTTCTTACAGACTATTATGTAACCAACTGTGGGGACGACACAGAACTTATAATGACCCACAAACAGGGTGAAGAAAACAAAGAAATCCATGAATTAGCATTTAATGCATTTATGGAAGCAACTGCAATCGCAAAAGATTTAAAACTTTATGGTGCAGGTCAAGACCTTCTCTCAGACACATTCTCAGGAAACATCAAAGGAATGGGCCCTGGTGTAGCAGAGATGGAATTTAAAGAAAGGCCAAGTGACCCTGTAGTTGTTTTCTGTTGCGATAAAACAGAACCTGGTGCATTTAACCTGCCTATTTTTAGAATGTTTGCAGACCCTTTTAACACAGCTGGACTTGTAATAGACCCTTCCTTACACAACGGATATAAATTTGAAATATTTGATGTAATGGAACACAAAAAAGTTACAATGAACTGTCCTGAAGAGATGTACGATGCACTCGCACTTCTTGGATCAATAAGCAGATACGTAATAAAACGTGTTATAAGAAAAGACGACAATGAAATAGCAGCTGCAATAAGTACAGAAAGATTAAACTTAATGGCTGGATCTTATGTTGGTAAAGATGACCCAGTTGCAATTGTAAGGTCACAATCAGGATTCCCTGCCGCTGGAGAAGTTGTAGAACCATTTGCATTCCCACATTTAGTTGGAGGATGGATGAGAGGTTCACACAACGGTCCATTAATGCCTGTAGGGCAGAAAAACGCTTACCCTGTAAGATTTGACGGACCTCCACGAGTTATGGCTCTTGGATTCCAGATTGCAGATGGTGAACTTGTAGGACCTGCAGATATGTTCGACGATCCTGCATACGACCCTGCAAGGAAACAGGCAGCAGAAATAGCAGATTACATGAGAAGGCACGGTCCATTTGAACCACACAGGTTACCTGCAGATGAAATGGAATACACAAGTCTTCCTGGTGTAATGGAAAAATTAGAAGGCAGATTTGAGGATATAGATTAATTTTATTCTCAATTCTTTTTTTAATTTAGATTAGTTAAATTCTTAAATAGCATTTGTTTTTCATTAATTTATATTTCCCTGAATCTCTAGTTAATAGTCTAATTTTTATTTATGTTTGATAGATTATTTGATTAAAAATTTGGATGTATTCTAATCAATTATCCAAATTAAGCATAACTTATTTTTACAGCGACGTAACTTTTTAAACTTATGAAGTTTAGGTATTCGAAAATCGTAGATTTTCGATGATTTCATAAACGTCAAAACTGAAAGTCTTCAAAATCTCAGATTTTGAGACTCAGAAAACGAAGCATGCGAATCTTCGATTTGCTGCTGCAAAAATCTTTGATTTTTGCAAGCTTCGTACGGCATTTGAAAAATCGTAGATTTTCGATGTTTGCAAAAACATTGGTTTTGCAACCGTAAAAAATTGAAAATTTTTTACATGCCCTCGAACATTTCATGTTCAGGGCCGAGGAAACTTCGTTTCCTCAGGCATCACAATCAAGTTGTGAAAGTTTCCTAAAGTTTTGACAGTAATTACGTATTTAAATGCATACATAAACAAATTATCTTATTAAATATCGTCAAAAATATTTGGTCATTCACTATAAGAAACTATAAAATAGTATAAAATCAATCTAATAATCTGGGCATGAGGAGGGATAAAAGTAAAACTCACTTACGATAATTTCAAAGAGATATTTGATAAATCTCCTATGGGAATTCTTTTTTACAGTAAAGAAGGTCGGTTAATTGATGCTAACCCTTCAGCATTAAAAATTACTGGAACTTCCTCATTAAAAGATTGTGCGAAACTTAATTTATTTAATAAATCTTATGTTGCTTCAAAAAAGGAAGAATTACTTAAAAAAGGGTTAATTAAATTTCAAACTCCTCTAAATTTTCAAAATAGTGGAGGTGATTCCCATGATATTCTTAAAAAGCCCAAAACTATTTTTATTGAATGGAATATTGCTGCTATTAACGCTGGTTACTTAGTCCAGATTCAGGACATAACTGCGAGTAAAAATGAAGAACCCCTTAAAAGTGAAGATAAATACAAGCGTTGGTTTGAAGATGATTTAACTGGGGATTTTATTGCAACTACTTGTGGTCAAATTATTGATTGTAACCCTGCTTTTGCAGAAATTTACGGATTTGATAACTGTGAAAAAGCTGTTGAATCAAATATTTGCGATTTCAACCGTGATGATTGGATTAATTTGATCACCTCCTTAAAAATAGAATATAAAATCTACGATCATCAAAGCTGGCATAAGCGGCCAGATGGAATACAAATTCATGTTGTCGCAAATGTTATCGGTATTTTTGATGATTCAGATGAATTGGTTCAGGTTAAAGGCTATGTGTTTGATGATACTAAACGTAAACAGGCTGAAGAATCCCTTAAAGAGAGTGAAGAGAAATACAGGCTCCTTTTTGATGAGGACTTAACTGGGGATTTTATTGCAACTCCTGAAGGTGAAATTCTCGAGTGTAACCCTTCTTTTGCAGAAATTTATGGATTTGATGACTGTAATATGGCTCTCGAATGGAATATTCTTGAATCTAACCCATTTGACTGGCCTTATATGGTCACTCGACTGAAAAAGGAGCATAAGATATTGGGTTATCAAAGCTGGCAGAGAAGATCTGATGGTATGAGAATCCATGTTGTTGCTAACGTTGTTGGTATTTTCAACGATTTAAATGAGTTAATTCAGGTTAAAGGTTATGTATTTGATGATACTGAACGTAAAAATGCTGAAGAAAACCTCATTAATAGCAAACGTCAAATAACTGAAATTTTAGACAGCATTCAGGATAATTTCATTGCATTAAATTACTACTGGAATTTTATTTATGTAAATAAATGTGCAGCTGAATATTTCGGTGTCGATGCAGATGATCTTATTGGACAAAATCTGTGGGAAAGATTTCCTGAACTTGTAAAAACCAGATGTGAGGAAACATTCCGCAGAACAATGGAAACTAACAAAATTCAACATTTTGAAGCGCCAAGCATGTATGGAACTGGAGAATGGTTTGATTTCAGTGTTTATCCCTCTGCTGAGGGAATATCTATTTACTGGAGAGATATAACTGAGCGCAAAAAGCTGAAAAAAGATAAAAATACACTTAAAATAAAGTGAATGTTAATTAAAAAAATTTTTGTAGAATTGAAAAAGAAAGTTATAATTAGGGGAACTGTTTTTTAACTTAAGATATGACATTAACTGGAATTTTTGAGCCCCTGACCACGTTTTCAGCTGTACTTCCAAGAAGGAACCTTTCTATACCATGTTTTCCTGACTTTCCCATCACTATGTGATCTACATTTTCTTCTTCTGCTGTTTTAAGTATAACTTCTGCAGGTTTGCCTTCTTTAATCATGGTGATAAGGTTAATATTTGGACATTTACCTGCACACTTTTTTTCCTCTATTTTTGATTTAAATTTTTTAACAGCTTCTTTTCCATCTTCACGTAACTGTTCATCAAGTTGTTCTCTTAACTCTTTTTGTGGAAGTGCATATTTGTAATATGCATCAATTACGTATAAAACAATGATATCTGCACTATTTGAACCTGCCATTGAAATAGCGTGTTCTCCTGCTTTTTCGGCCTGCTCAGAATTATCTGTAGCTAATAATATTTTCCTATACATGATTTTTTCCTCCGTTTATCCAGTCATCATGTTTTTAAATACATAACTTGCTTCTTAAGCTTTTAAAATAAAAAAAATTATAGAATTTTTAAATTCTACAAATTATGTCGTGTTTAGACTCTTCCTAGGGCGGGTGCAGCTAATGGTGACAGCATTACAAGTATAGTCAGGATAATTCCGATTATAACCAGAGGTACTCCTACTTTGAATATTTCTTTTATGTTGATATACTTGGTTCCGTATGCCATTGCAACTGTTGGGTCGGCCATTGGAAGCATGAAGGATAAACTACATGCTATTGCTACTGGTACTGCGTAAATTCCAATTGGTTGTCCCTGTGCCTGTGCTAAAGTTACTGCTATTGGTATTAAAATCGCTGATAGTGCGATGTTAGACATTACCTGAGTTATTGTAACTGCTATGATCATGAGCACGATGGTGATGAGTAGTGTTGATGCGTTGGTTCCCATTAGTGTTATGATGTGTTGTACTAGCCAGTTTGCTGCTCCTGTGTTTAGTAGTGCTGCTCCTAAGGACAATGCTCCTCCAAAGAATATTATGAGTCCCCAGTCTACACCGTTTTGCGCGTCCTGCCAGTCGATTACTCTAAATGCAAATAGGAGTACTGCACCGATTAATGCAACTGAATAACTGTTTATTCCAGTGTAGTTTGTTGTAACCCATAATAATATGGTGAACAATAATATTCCAAGAGTGAATTTTTCCATTCGGCTCATAGGGCCTAATTCTGCCATTTTAGCATTAATAGTGTCCATTCCACCTATTATACCTTTGACTTCTGGTTTGTATATGATGCCTAACCATTTCCAGATTATAAATAGAAGTATTATTGCAAGTGGGAATCCGAAGATCATCCAGTTTACAAAGGGGATGTGAGTGTATGCTGCGGCCATCAGGTTGGGCGCGGTTCCTATTTCTGTACCGAATCCACCTGCCAGTGAACCGAAGGATCCTCCGATAACCATGGCTTTGGCAAAATTACTACCTCCTTTTTCAGGGTCATTTACACCCATTAGAGGTATGATTTCTTTTATAATTGGAAGCAGCATTGCATATGCTACTACATTCTCAATAAACGCTGAAAGAATTCCAGTTGAGAAAACAACTACAAAAAGACTTCTATCAGGAGTAGTACCTAATTTGTTAAGTAGTGTGTATGTTAAACGTTGTGCAAGTCCACTTTTACGTATAGCTTCTGCTATAATGAATCCTCCAATCATCAGGAAGATAATACCGTTTGCAAATCCGATGACGGCACTGTTAAAATCAGTAACACCAATTAATGGCTGAACAAAAAGCAGTAGTAACGATGTCACGGCTAAATGTAAGGCTTCAGTAACCCACATAATTATGGCAAAAATCAAGAGTGCAAGCGCTGCGTGCCCTGCATAGCTTAAACCTGGTGTAGGAATAAGCATCATGACTATAAAGAGAAGTATAGCCAAAGGAAATCCTAAAACCTTTAAATTTATATTCGTTTTTATTCCTCCTAAAAAATTTTAATTTTTTAGGGCCGTCGAACACATAGCCCTCGAAAACTGTCAAAAAATCATGGATTTTTTGACGCATGTAAAATCCTGCGGATTTTGCTGTTCAGGAAATCGTAGCTTACAAACACGAAGTGTTTGTGCTCCAAAAATTCCATCAAAAAAATCTACGATTTTTTGGGGCTCCAAAAACTAAAAGTTTTTGAGAGCTTCGAATTTTTGAGAGATTTCCTTCAACATGCAAAAAACTTTGTTTTTTGCGGTTGAGGAACTACGTTCCTCAAACATCGAAAATTATAAATTTTCGAATGCTTTGTTTTTTTGGGTGTGTGCAAAAATTCTTTGAATTTTTGCCATTACGAAATCGAAAATTTCGTAAACGCTAAAATTCATAATTTTGGCAGTGTTCGGGCATTCGAAAATCATTTATGATTTTCGAAAGGTTCAGGAAACCCCTTGGGGGTTTCCTTCAACCTCCTTCATTTTTAACAGATAACTTAAAGAGATTGTATAATATAAATATATTTCACAATGATTAATCATGCATATTATTAATTTTTTTAAAAACTGTATGTATTATATTTAAGTTATAATACAAAAATTAGGAGGTACTGGAGATTATATGTTAAAATTAGACTAATTTGAATAAAGAATATTATGAATTTTTAATTAATTTAATAGTTTATTTTTTGTTTTATGTAATTTCGATGGTAGACTATTAAAAGGTGGAATTATTTAAGAAATGAGTTATATTTAATAATACATCTTTCAATCTAAAAACAGTTTAGAAGGGTTTTGGACGCACATTTTTTTTATGTGATTCTCTTTGATTCCGCATTTAATCATGGAATTTATAAACATTTTCATCCCTTCAACAGGCACAGGATTATGAGCTTGCCCGAAGTCCGTAGCCATTATGCATCTTTCAGGTCCTACTTCTTTAATTGCATCTGCAATTACATTTGGATCTAAATTGTCATGCTTTTCCATGCATGCAACGAAACAGTGTTCAAGATAAGCATATTTAGACATTTCTTTTTGTTCAGCTACAGTTGCACTTACCACTCTGGTTAATGGATGATTGATGATTATTTTTTTAATTTTCAGACTTTTTGCATAGTCAAGGAGTAAAAATATGTCTTCTGGCTTTAAATGACCTGTGGCTAAAACTAGTTCTTTTTCTGCAATAATATTTAGAATGCTTTCTATGTTTTCATAAGTTATCGAGATATCTGGAGCAGAGATAGTTGGAAACCATATTATTTTGCCGCCAAGTTCAGCGGTAACATTGACCGCTTCTGGGTTTAACCCACCAGCACTTAGATTTAAACTTACTCCTCCAATTACTTTAAATCCTGATATTTTTTCTGCAATCTGGGCTCTCCCTGCAGTGGATTCAACATGGGATTTTATTACAATTGCCCTCATTTTCTCCTGCTTTGCCCTATATGCAGCTTCAATATCATTTAATATCCTTGGTTTAATATCGGGGGAAGTATGGACATGGGTATCTATAAGTCCTTCAAGCAGGTTTTTATCTTTTAAATTTTCCATAAAGATCGTTTTAAAAATTAATAAGTAATTAAATATGTTTTAAATAGCTGTAATTTAGTAAATGATTAGAAAGTATCTACTTTCTTCTTTACTTCTTCATAAAGGTTATTTCCCTCTGAATCCATTGCAACAATTAACGGGCCAAAGTCTTTAACTTCAAGCTCCCATATAGCTTCAGGGATTCCCAGGTCAATCCAGTTAACTCCTTTTACCTTGTTAATGGATTTAACATATAATGCAGCACATCCACCCACTGCTGCCAGATATACAGAATTATTTTCCATAAGCGCATCTGCAGTTTCACTGTCCATACCGCCTTTTCCTATTATGGCGCTTATTCCTAATTTTAAAACATCTGGCTGGTAGGGGTTCATCCTTGTGCTTGTTGTAGGGCCTACAGCAACAATTTTATAATTTACACTTTCACCTGTTTCTATGGTTTTTATTATAGGGCCTGCATGGAAAATAACTGCCCCTTCCAGGTTTACAGGTGAGCCTTCTTTTAATATTCTTTGATGGGCCCTATCCCTTGCAGTGTAAATGGTACCAGATATATACACAATATCTCCTGCTTTCAATTGCTTTGTATCTTCTTTTGAAAGCGGTGTTTTAAGTTTTACATTCATACATTCACCTATATAATCTTTTAATATTTATTTTTTCTATTTATAGTTAATATTCTGTATTTTTATACATTTAATATTAGTATAGTTCTATCTTTTGTTATAATTTCCAAAATAGTATTTTTTTTCACCTTAATTTACTTTTTGAAACGATAATGTTATCTATGTAAATAGGTATAATAGCTATTTACTATCTTGAATAAATTAGATTTTTGAGGTTGATTATGTCCAGTGAAAATAAACTTGTAAGTCTTACAAAATATATTATGACACTTCCACCAACCAGAATTTCTCTCTTTAGTATGGTGTTTTTAAGTTTCATTATAGGGTGCATCGCTTTTTTATTGGCACCATCACCAAATGACTCTATACTTTACAGTATTGTTTATGGCGGCTCAACGGGCTTTTTAATTTTTGGATTGATGTCTATAATGGGGGGAGGTTTAACTCAACCTATGGTAAATTCTTTTAAAGGTAGACACATGAAAATGAAGCAGTCCATGTTTCTTGCCCTTGCTTCCATGATGATAGTAGGAGTTATATACCTCATTGGAAGTGTTGTATCGGTATTCACTGTGAACAATTATGTTTTAAATGCTTTAATATTTGGTTGTGTTATTGCATTTGCCTTTAGAACCCTTGTAATATGGGGTACTTCTAATATAAGTCTTCTAAAATCTGTTGTTATATCTGTAGTTCAGCCAGCACTTATACTGAGTATGCTGGTGGTTATATCTTTCTTAACAAGTGTAACTACCAATATGGGTGACTTTAGCATAATAGCCATTGTTGGAAAGATAGTGATAGCCTCTGTAATACTGGTAATTGCAATTTATTCCTTTGTAGCAGTTATAGAGTCCCCTATGAGAAAGAATTTGGGGGTAGGTGGTTTAGAACTTTTAAGTCTTGCTCTAGCCCATATTACAGAAGGCTCTCCTGCTATGGAAACACTTTTTGAAGACATAGGCGAGCCTATTGATACATTAACTGGAATTTTCAGTTTTAAAGGTAAAAATGGAGTTAAAGCAATATTTTTATCTCCCTGTGTCCATCCTGGCCCACTTGGAAATATCGGGGGTGGAAACATGCCTACCATACTTTCAAATAAATTTGATGTATTCACAATGGTTTCACATGGACCATCCACTCATGACTTTAACCCAGTAGCTTCAAAAGAAATAAATAAAATAGAAAAAGTTGTTAAAGACGCTTTAAATAATATGGATTACTCTGAAAGCGCAAGTAAATTCTTTAGAGTTGAAAATGAAGGTGCAGTAATTGGTGCACAGTATTTTGATAAGAATTTATTGATGCTTGCTACATTTGCACCTGGTGGATTTGATGATATAGATTTTGGTGTTGGTCTTGCTCTTATGAATCTTGCAAAGGCTTCATGTGAGGCCCAGAATGTTGTACTGGTTGATTGCCACAACAGCTTTAAAGGCGAAGGGGGAAGAGTTTTGCCGGGTAACAAGGAAGTTTTTGAGCTTATGGGGGCAGTTGAAAAACTTAAATCTCCAGAGCAGGAAAATGGAATTAAAGTCGGCTGCAGCAGTGATCCATTAGACAGCGTATCTAAAGAAGATGGTGTTGGCCAGAGCGGAATAAAAGTGATGGTTATTGAAGTTGGAGCTCAAAAAACAGCATACATTCTTTTAGATTCAAATAACATGGTCATTGGATTTAGAGATGTTATACTGGAAAAAGTTAAAACATTAGGGTTGGATTATGCGGAAGTAATGACTACGGATACTCATTTTGTAAATACAATGTCTGGAGGCCATAATCCTGTAGGTACCAAGATGCAGGATGAAATAATAGATGCTATTTTGAAGTGTACAAAAGAAGCTTTAAATGACTTAGAAGATGTTTCGGTCGGTTGTAAAGTGGCCAATATTAAAGATATTAAAACATTTGGTCCACTAAATGCTACTGAACTTGTAACCACCATCAGTTCTATTGTAGCTGTAAGCAGAATATTCGCGCCGCTGGTATTTTTACTTGCTTTACTGTTTGTATTTATATGGATATTCTATGGAACATTTAGTATTTAGTGAAAAAATAAGTTAAAGAATTTAAATAAAAAAGAAATTTTTTTATTATTTACTGGAGATTTGCGAATATAACCCATACCATGATCCATATGAAGAAGAAAGGAACTATGCCGCTCCAAAGCCATCCACTGAGCCCATTAACTTCTTCTTTTCCGAATAGTCTTTCTGAAAGCTGGCCTAATATGTAAAGGATGACTAAAGCTGCTATAACTGCTATTGCTTCATTTTTAAATATTACTCCGCTGCTTAATATATATGAGAGGTAACCTGCTATTATTCCTCCAACTGTGTGAATGGAAGCTACTTTTCCATCTGTGTCCATGTTTTTCCTCCTCTAATATTCTTTTCTAATCAATATAGTATTTTATTATTTAGATTATTTATCCTCGTAAATTCATTAATTTGTTAAGCGATGAATTTTAATCAATGCTCTAACAAATATACATAAAGTATCTAATTAGAAAATTCTTTATATAGTTTGGTGGGGTTACTAATAAATGTTTTATTTGTTACAAATTTTCAAAACTACATTTTATGAATTTGCATAAATTTGAATTTTTTTTATGTCTTTAATAATTTACGTTTGGTATTGCAGAAATAGGTTTTTTGTGTATTTAATTAACTTATTTATATACATAAACTTTTTAATTTAATTCATTTACATAGATAAATAGAATTATTTTGCAATACACTCAGATCATAAGTGTATTGTATTATGTAGGTTATATATTAATAATATATCGATGATTTGATTTGTTTATTATTTTTATAATATGATTAATGATTAATAGGCGAAGAAAATCAAAGAAACCTAACAGATTTTCTTCTACATAAAATCAAAGATAGTTTAAGGTTGAAGGAACTCTCTTTCGAGATTTCCTGAACCAAAAAAAAATAGAAAATTTTTTTAAGGTGATAAAATGAAAAATATGTCTAATGTAGATGTTTACGCTGTTTGTCATGAATTAAGAGATTTATTAAAAGGTGCAAGAGTTGATAAGGCATATCAACCTACAAAGGATACCGTTTTAATAAGATTTCACGTAGCGGGTAAAGGAAGGGTTGATATAGTCTTCCAGGCAGGAAGAAGAATTCATATGACTCAGTATCCACTACCTAACCCTAAAATACCTCCGAACTTTCCAATGCTCCTTCGAAAATATATCAAAGGGGCCACTGTGGAAGATATAAGGCAGTACAATTTTGATAGAATTGTAGAACTGCATGTAGCTAAAGAGAAGAAATTTACTTTAGTAATTGAGCTGTTTGCTAAGGGTAACATAATACTCCTTGATGAAGAAGGAAAGATTATTTTACCACTTAAACGTAAACTGTGGAGCGATAGGAAAATATCATCTAAAGAAGAGTACAAATACCCCCCAAAACGAGGTATAAATCCTTTAGAAGTCAAGAAAGAAGAACTGGAGGCTGTATTTAGAAATTCTGACTCTGATGTTATAAGAACTCTTGCAAGAAGTGGATTGGGTGGTATCTACTCTGAAGAAATACTGCTCAGATCTAACGTTCAAAAAGATTTACCTGCTGCAGAAATTTCAAATAGCGACCTTGATTCAATTTATAACTCAATATATGGGCTTTTTGAGCCACTTAGGACATCTAACTTCCATCCACAAATAGTGTCTGATGGAAAGGAAGATGTACTGCCTCTTGACCTTAAAATTTATGAGAATTATAAAAAAGAGGCGTTTGAAACATACAATGATGCAGCAGACGAATTTTTCAGTAGTGAAGTAAGGGAAACCATTAAGAATGAATATGAAGATGTATGGGGAGCTGAAGTCAAGAAGTTTGAGAAACGGCTGAAAATACAGGAAGAAACTTTAGATAAATTCCATAAAACAATTAAGGTGTCCAAAAAGAGAGGGGATTTATTGTATGCTAATTATGGGAAAATTCAAAGCATTCTTGATATTATAAAAGATGCTAGGGAAAAGTATTCCTGGAATGAAATAGCTTCAAAGCTTAAAACAGCTCGAAAACAGGGTTTAGCGGGTGCGGATATAATTGAATCTCTGGATAAGCTTGGAAATCTTACCTTAAAAATTGAAGATGAAGTTATAAACATAGATGCCAAAGTTGAAATCCCTGAAAACGCTGAAGTTTATTATGAAAAGGCTAAAAAGGCTAAACGGAAAATAACTGGGGTTAATATTGCAATCGAAAAGACAAAAAAAGAAATTGAAAAGGCAAAAAATAAAAAAGAAATAGAAATGGAAAGGGTTACTTTGCCTCAAAAAAGGGTTAAAAAAGAGCTTAAATGGTTTGAAAAGCTGCGGTGGTTCCTTTCTTCAGACGGCTTTTTAGTAATTGGGGGAAGAGACGCAAACTCCAATGAGATAGTGGTAAAAAAATATATGGAAAATAATGATGTTTATTTCCACTCAGATATCCATGGAGCACCATCGGTTATAATAAAAAGCCAGGGTAAAGAAATACCTGAAACAACTTTAAATGAAGCAGCTTCATTTGCAGCATCATTTTCAAGTGCATGGACAAAAGGATTTGGGTCGCAGGATGTGTACTGGGTCCATCCAGATCAGGTTTCAAAGACCCCTCAATCTGGTGAATTTGTTAAAAAGGGCGCATTTATAATTAGGGGGACTAGAAATTACGTACGGGCAGCAACACTTTTAATAGCGGTTGGAGTCGTTGATTATGAAGGTGAAAGACTGATGGCAGGCCCTTTAGACGCTGTAAAGAAATATACAGATAATTATGTAATTATAAAACCAGGTTATACTAAAAAAGAAGCATTATCAAGGGAAATAAGGCACAAACTTGATCAAGAGCATATTGTTACTATGGATGATCTCGTAAGGGTTTTACCTTCTGGAAAAGCAGATATTGTTGATGAGAGGGATCTTAGACGGAGGTAAAATTATAAAATTTTTTTATAAAACTAAAAATAATTTACAGTTTTTAAAAGATAGGGAAATAATCTTTTTTAAGGTTATTTTTAAGTAAAAATTTACTATTAATTAATTTTTCATTCAAAAATTATGAATTCATTCTAAAGCATGAAATATTTAATAGTTTAAAAAAAAGATATGCTAAATACCATCTTTTAAAGATTATCCTTATCATTCATCTTTTTTTTAAATAAAAAGTTAATATCAACTACATATATTCCTTCTTCGTCTGAAACAATTATAGAATCATCTTCTAAAAGAGTAGGGAGATCTAATTCATAAATCCCGTGGTCATGAACCATTACAGTTTCAATGGATTCTCCTTGAGGTTTTTCTTTTTTTGCAGTTTCTGTTTCATCCTTATAATATTCAAAAAAATGGCTGCCGCATTCAGGGCACCCTTTAAGAATATCTTCTGGTTTTCCTTTAAATAGAGCTCCGCATTTAATGCATAGATGCACCAGAATCACCAAGATTTGCTATCATAGAGAGGAAGTTTGACTGTTTATTAACGTTTTTCATAATATTTGCAGGGCCGATTATAGTAAGCCCAACTGCTTTCTTCTTTGAAATTCCAAAAAGAGCTTTCTTATCTTTTTCAAGGGTGTATATATCAATCCCCATGAAGTTTTCGATGTCAATTTCTCTCATGGTGGTTTCTATAAGTTCTGCTTCTTCTTCAGGGCTTAGTCCACCTTCTAGGACTACTAGATTTCCTCCTTTAACCCTTTCAATAATCATTGATATCTTTTCCATGCTAGTATGGGTTGAGAGTGCATCTGAGGATAAAAAATCCATTTTTAAACCATTCATTTTGATACCTCTAATTTGAAATTATCACACTTTTAAATTAATGGAACCTTTTAATCATTGCTTCATAAAGGTTTTCAGTATTTTCACCGTGAAGTGCAGAGATAGGCACTACTGTGTGCTGAGGAAATACTGAGGTTATACGCTCAGGGGTGGCTTCAGGAAGATCTATTTTATTTGCTACGATTACAAATGGGATTTTTCTTGCCTCTAGATTTCCAATTATGGTAATGTTTGCCTGTGTAAGTGGATCTTTGGTGGCGTCTACAACTAAAATAACGCCAGTAACATCATCTAACCATTTGATGGCTTCTATTATACCTTTAGTTGCTTCTTTTGCCCTTTCTTTTGCTTCTGCCTCAGATAGACCAAATTGCAGAAAATTCTTGTAGTCTATTTTTGTTGCTATTCCTGGAGTGTCTATTATATCAAAATCAAGTTCAACTCCGTTATGTGTTATACTTACATGTTCTTGCCTGTAAACTTTTCTTGTTTCGTGTGGAATCTCTGATGATAGTCCTAGTGGTTTTCCTATCCAGTCGTTGGTCATTGTATTTGCTAAAGTAGTCTTTCCGGAATTAGGATGACCATATAACCCTATTTTTAGTTTTTTATCTTTTCCGAGCAGTTTATTTAGGAATCTTCTGAAAATATTTGGCATCTTATCACTCTTTATATATTTGGCCAGGTTCAAGGATAACAACCTTCGTTTTTTTGTTTGTTGATTCAACCATATCTGCAAACTCTTCAGGGTCCTGTTCAATTACAGGAAATGTATTGTAGTGCATTGGAATTACAACATAGGGATCAATCCATTGTGTAGCTATTGAAGCTTCCAAAAGCCCCATAGTGAATCTATCACCAATTGGAATTAATGCAATTTGAGGATTATAAATACCTCTTATCACGTCTTTCATATCTCCAAAAACACCTGTATCGCCAGAATGGTAAATTCTTTTACCATTTTCAAGTTGTATTATGAAACCGCAGGCGCTTCCTCCAACACCCATTTCTTCTATGAAGTCCATATCTGCGGAATGGGTTGCATTAACCATGGTTATCTTAATACCGTGTATTTCAACCGATCCGCCTATGTTCATCCCTATAGCTTCAAAGCCCTGTTTTGCAAGATATAAGGAATGCTCGTGATTTCCGATTACTACTGCGCCAGTTCTGTTTGCTATTTCCATGGTATCTCCGAAATGGTCACCGTGCCCATGGGTAACACATATTATATCTGCTTCTATTTCTTCAACTGGAACTGGACAAGTCGGGTTATTGCTTATAAATGGATCGATTAATATCTTTAAATTTTCCTCTGATATTATTTCAAATGCAGAATGTCCAAACCATCTTATTTCCATTAATGTATCTCCTTAAGTTTTATTGAGTTATTCCTAATTCTATACTCTGTGAGAGACCCCACGCTTCCTCAAACATTCTTTCAATTTCTTCAATGGATTTTTGGTCTTTATAGATTACTCCTACCTCGAAACTTTCATATATAGGATCAGTGGAGATTATTAAACCATTTTCTTCATCTGACACGATTGCTACTGTATGAACATGAGGCATAGTCTTTATTTCTACATTATTTTCCATTAAAAGCTTTATAAGCTCAACTGATGCATCATCGTCCAGGCTTGCTTCCTGTATAATCATTTTACTTTCTGTTTCCATAAATCTTTTAAGAACGCTTACATCAACATTACGGATCCATGGATACATCATCAATATGCGGTTATTCGCTTTTAAAATGGTGTCTTTCATCGTTTCCTGTACTTCACCAGCATCAAAAGACCATATTATGCTTGGATCTTTGGATTCTGATTTAATCTGGTCTAACGTGCCTTTGAAAGAATCCAGACGTTCCTCGATGAGATTTTCTATGTCTTTGGTATTTTGGATATAACTTTCCTTTAACCTGTTCAATCTGTTTTTTACAAATTCGTCTTCGTTATCAGAGGTAGGCCTCACAGGTTTCACCTTTTTAATTCGTTTAGGTTTCTTTTCTACCGCTTTTGGAGACTTTGCAGGTGTTTTACTGGGTACTGCCTGATTTTTTTCAATTGGTGCTGCTGTTTTTGCGATGCTTTGAGCTTCAGCTACTTTTGGTTTATCCAATGTTTCTTTAGTTGTGATGGGTTCCTTTAAATTCTTAGGCACTCGTTTAGGATTGATTTTACGTGGAATCATCTGTTTTTCATTTTCTGCAGTGCTATTTCCTGCTTCAGGAATTATTCTATTTCTAATATTTTCTGTTCCCCGTGGTTTTTTGACTATTGTGGGTTTTTTTATTGATGAATTTGGGTTTTTATCTGTTTGGGGCATGATTTTCCCCGTATTTTTGGAATGTTCTTCCTTTTTAGGCATTTTAAGTCCAGTTAAGTTCCCTGTTTCTACTCTGCCCGCAAATAGGACTACTAATACCATTCCTACAACTGCAAGTAAAAGCCCTATAAAAAATGCTAAAATATTGGGAGGAGTTGCAAATCCCCAATTGTACATAGCATAAATGCCCCCAATAACTAACACGATCCCAAAAGCTGTAATAATTAAATTGATCATTTGATGCCTCCAACTCATATCTTTTTTATCCATTATTATTACAAATAATGAAGAGCCCCTTTATACCCACTCTAAGCTTTAATTAATATTACTACAATAAAAATCTTTTTATTTACTCTATTCTATTAAATCCATAATTGAATTTAATTAAATTCATTAAAATTAACCAAAAAACCTTAAACTTTTTGTTTTTAACTGATTAAATGTTTAGATATGTGATTAGATTAGTGTTATAATTGATTAATTTAGAATTTTAGTTAGAAAACTAATTAATCTAGATATGGTCTGGTGCAAAAATTTTTAGACCATCTATTTAAATGGAGTGAAATATTGATTTTAATCCAAAAATAATTACACTGCACTTCCAAACAGTGTAAGTTCACTTAATTATACTTTTAACTATCAGTTACTTCTTCTGCTTTGCATATTTCAAAATAATTTTTGCCGCATTTTCTTTTCCGTCGTATTTAGAAAATTCTTTTTTGACAATTCCGGCTTCCTGTTTTAAAGCATCACTATGTAAAATATTGTTTATATCATCTGCAAATTTTTTGGGATTTAATTCATTTATGTTTTTTACTACAGATATTCCATATTTTTTCATATTTAGAGCATTTTTAATCTGTTCTGAGTGATTATCAATAGGTACAAGTATACTGGGAATCCCCAGTGAAGCTAATTCCATGGTAGTGTTATGGCCTGCAAGACTTATTACAACATCAGAAAGATTCATCCATTCCATAATATCATCTAAAAATTCTTTTTTTACTATTTTATCTGAGTCTTGTATAAAATCAGAGGATATTTGGGGCCCTGTTACTATAACTATCCTATTACAATCTATCCATTTTGCAGAATCAATTATTAGATGGAGTAATTTTTTTCCAAATTTACTTCCTCCAACAGTAACAAGAACTATTTTATCATTTTCATGGAATCCTAATTTCTTTCTAAGTTCATTTTTATCTTCAATTTGGGAGGGATTTCTTTTAAGGAAAGGGCCAGTAAATGTAGTAATACCCCTTAATTTAGGTGGTATCTCAATAGAATTTTCTATATCTGGAATAATAATAGCATCGCACTGATTTGATACACTCCCGATGAATCTTTTAAGTCCATTTTCAGCATATTCAATAATTTTTCTATCGGGATAAAGTTCTGCAAAATTAAGTGTTAACTCATTTGTTATCAAAATACATGGTATTTTGAGAATTCTGCATGTAATGGGAGCTGAATAATGTGAATCACCAATCACAATATCTGGTTTAAGTTCTTTTATGATTTTAAATTCATGGTATATACTTTTAAGGAAAATAAATGGTAAATTAATTGATTTTTTGGCAGTATGCTTAATATCAAGTTCACCATTACCTCCATAAAGATGTATGTCTGGTAATTTGAATATTTTATACTTTCCATGCTTTGATAACATTTCATAGCCCGGGCCGTAACTTGCAAAAGTAACATCTACATTTTTCTCTTCAAGTCTTTTTGCAAGGGTAATATCTCTTGAAACATGACCCATACCTATTCCACAGGTCATAAAAAGCACTTTCATAACTAATTAATCCTCTCAGTGGTTTTTATTAATTTAATTTAATTAATTTTCATATTTAACAAATATATAACATTTTTTTAATGTATTATAGCTTGGAAATATATAAGATACTAATAAAATCTTTAATAATCATACTGTATGCAAAGTTTTTATATAATATGTAAGCAATTCATAAAGTAAGGCATAAATGGAGGTATTGATATTGGAGTTTTTAAAAGATGAGGGTGGTCAGGGAGCAGCTGAATACATTTTACTCTTCGGTGGTGTCATCGTTATAGCTATTGCTGCATTGTTAATTTACAGGCAGTATATTGATAGTAGTCTTCCAATTAGTAGTTCAGCTGATGCTCAAAATGCTAGGAATTCTGTAGCAAGTAACCAACAATATAGCGGTTAAACTATAAAAATAGCAGATGTTTTTGATATAAAACCATTAATATTATTTGAATGGATATAATTCATATTTATGTATTCCATTACATTTTCAGAGTATACTTTGTTGCTAATACCAACTTTTTACAGTTTTAATCAGTATGACTAATATAAATTTATCTTGTTAAAAAATATCTGCATCCTTCTATTTTCTTAAACATTTTAGTTTATTATCGTATAAAACTAGAGATTATTCATTTTGAGACTCTATGTAATTGATAAGATTTTTTAATAGGTTTGTTGATCCTTTTTCGCTGCTTAAGCTCCATGCCAGTTTGTTTTTTAGGACAGTTTTTTGGTCTTGAGGTTGAGTATTTAAATAATAGATTATTCTGTTAAATAGAAGAGCTTTATTATTTGTATTCGCGTCTTCGGATGCACTATTTTCCATTTCATCCATTTTTCCTCTAAAAATAATTTTAAGTTTATGGGACGCGTCTTTTACTTCAGAGGGATCATCACTTTCTAATTGATTTATTAATATAGTTATATCAAGCGGATCTGTCTTTATCACGCCGAAGATAATGCCATCTGCTTTTATGGATTGTATCCTTTTAATGCCGTCATAAACATCAAAGTCGTAGCCGGTTATGTATATTTTCCCTTCCTTTAAAAATGACATTAAAATCTCATTTAATGTCTTATCAGAAATATTGGACTGTTTTCGGATTTCTTCTAAAAGTTTTTTTCTGGAGAGCTCGTTTTCTCCAATTATTTTTAATGTTAACTCTTTTAGTTGGTGATTTTTTGACATATGATAACACTTTTTATTTGATATGTGAAAATATGCACATAATAGTATATAAAAACTAATGCTGTGGTGATGCTGATACATGGATTAAGAGTAAGTGATAGAACAGATTAGAAACTTAACTGGATGGAGATGATATATGGTGGTATTAAATAATCTATTATGATATTTGAATTTAATAATACTATGCAAATAGTTTATATATGAGTAAAAGTATAGAAAAAAGTGCATAATTAAAATGGAGGTGCTGTATTATGGAGTTTTTAAAAGATGAAGGTGGTCAAGGAGCAGCTGAATATATCTTACTCTTCGGTGGTGTCATCGTTATAGCTATAGCTGCATTATTGATTTACAGACAATATTTCCAGAATACTGACCTGAATTCAGCTAGTGATATTTCAAACGCTAGAAGTTCAGTAGCAGCTAACCAACAATATTCATAATGAGAATATATTGTAAAATAGGAAATTTACACATGTTAATTGATGAAAAAGCCCAGATTAGTGCGGAAATGATTCTCATAATGGGAGCATTATTAATACTGGTTATTGTAGCAGGACAATGGATATTTAATATATCTAAGTCTGTTGCAGGTAATGTATCTACAGTTGTAGGTGCTGCAAAGGATTCAACAATTAATAAAATGTAAAGTCCTATTTTTTTAAATTTTTATTTTATTTCCATACTATTACACTTTTATTTTTATAAGCTGGTTTTAAGTTGTTTGAACCACTTTTTTCAAGTACTAATTTTGCAAACATTGAATTTTCAAAGCGCTTATCTACTACAACTGATCTGTTGATATCTGTAAGCAGGAATATGCAAAAATCACTGTTTTTATTTAAGTAGTGCTTATCTATTTTGTTATTTTCAACTATAATTTCACAGTAAGGTACTTTTCCATTCCAGGTTATGTAGTTTGTTGTTAAATCTCCAGTAACGTTATTGTTACTTTTAAATTTATTACTTGTGATATTTAGAGCACCTGTTGAATAAGTATAATTTTTTCCACTATTTTTACTTAAATCCCATTCTCCAAAATAAAAAATCCATTTGGCATGATTTATCATATAATCATGAGTAACAATTACAAAAGGATTTGAATTATCTGGATGGGTGTATTTTAATACTTCTTCAGCTTCTTCCTGGCTTAATTTGTAATCATCTGTCAGTATTTTCATAGCTGAACTCTTGTTAACACCTAAAATTTTATTTATGATTTCAACGCTTTTGCTGGTGTTTCCCGTATATTTATCTAAAACTAAATACCCGTTATCTCCTCCAGTTGAAAGCATTCTAAAAATTCCCTCAGACAAACTTTCATTGTTTGTGCAAAATGCTCTATCTATCCAGTATTCTCTGGAAGTACTTGGAGATTGGGGATTAAATGTGGAATTATTGTAGAATTGCCTTAGGGGTAAAGTTTCGATATAGGCGGATCTCCCGTCAAAAGCAACAGGACGATCTGCAATAGCTGCAAAAAAGTGTCCGTAACTCCATTCTGTGATTATAACTGTATTTTTAGGCGTGTTATTTTGGATCCATACTGCGCTGTTCCATAAATCGTCATCAGTGCCGGGTGTTAATAAAGAACTTTCGTACGCATTTAAAACTGCGGGAATTAAGATTATGATCATGAAAGTTAAACACATAAATTTAATTAGTATTTCTTTTTCTTTCAGTGCACGTATGTATTCTATACAGATTCCAACCATAATTCCTGCACTAATTACTAAAGGAGGTATAAGTAGTAATATGAATCTAATTCCCTTGAAAAGTGAAACAATACCTGTTATGGTCCATATTACAAGCAGTACATATAAAAACCAGTTCATTTTATTTAAAAACCGTTCTTTAAGCTCATTATTAACTAAAAGTCTTAAAATTAAAAAAATACCTATTATGCCTAAACCAAATAAAACAGGACCTACTTTAGCGATAAATTCTTCTATTGATGGTCTCCTGAGTTCAGATATGGAACTGTATAGATCGGGCCAAGGATACCATGAACTTCGGCTTCCACTCATTTTAATTAATTCTAAAGGTCCATAAATAAAATCAATGATATTTGAAAAATTTGTAATGCAAATTAAAACAATTGAAACGATAAAAAAGGGAATAAATACATTAAAAATGTTTTTTATATTATTACCTTTTATTTTTCCATGTATGATATAAACAATACAGAATATTGTAATTATGTAAAATAAGTACTGCCAGCCGTTCCATGCCATTTCAAAGAGAAACATTGAAAATACAGATAAAAAAGTGAATAATACTTGTTTTTTAGTATTTCTGCTTTCTACAGCCTCAAAGAAAAACCATACAACTAAAAGGGGGAATATTATATTAAACATATCTGTATCAAACCAGCCTGGAACCGTTCTGGCTAAATAAAGGGGAGCGGTAACTGTAAGTATTCCTGCTGCAAGGGCGCCATATTCATTAGTAAATCTTCTTACAAATAGGTAAGCAACTACGCCGGCAAGTGGACCTATAAATGCAGGTATCCAGAAACAGACAGTTGAAAGGGGGATTTGAGAGAATATGTTAACTAATTTATATATAAAAGCTGCTAAATATACGATGAGTGGAGGATAATCCAGAGGCACGCCTGGAGGGTAGTAAGAATGTAAATCCCATTCTGTGCCGTTTATTACTGTATCTCCAAGATAACCGTGATCTAAATAATTTTCTGTTAACCTGTAGTTGTAGTATGAATCAAGTTCATACATGTAGGGGAGGCCGTTTTGATCCTCATAAAAAGCTTTTTGATCATCAGGAATTCCTTGCAAATAAATACTATCTGCTCTAAGGAAAAATCCAACAAGAAATATGAGTAATATAAGCGATAACGTAATTATATTATTTTTTGTAAATTTAATCATTAGCTAATATTATGCAGTAATTATATAAATATTTAGACTAGTTTATAATTAGAATAATATTATTTTGGGAAGTTTTTAATGCAGAAAACGAAATATATTAATAATTTTTTAGATCTGGATTGGACGGAAAAACCATATATGTTTATTTTAGGTTTTTTGTTTGTTTTATCAAGAATTCCTTTATTGAATTTAGGATTTGGGTCTGATCCTGATGCATGGAGAATTGCAGGTTCTGCATTTGATCTACATTATTTTGGTATTTACCACCCTTCAAGATTTCCAGGATATCCACTTCCTGAGTTTTTCAATTCACTTATCATTAATTATGGTTGGTTGGTTACAAATGCTGCAACAATGATTTTGTCTTTAATTTCAGTTTATGTTTTTGCCAGAATTTTAAAAGAGTTAAATATAAAAAATAGAGGGTTATTAGTTGTTACATATGCTTTTTTACCAATTTTATGGATAAACAGCACCATTACTATGGATTATATGTGGGCCCTTGTATTTATCCTTCTTACATGGTTTTTTATCATAAGAAAACAGTATGCTCTTGCAGGCTTAATGATGGGTTTAGCTATTGGATCAAGGATAACATCCCTAATTTTGATACTTCCATTTGTTTATCTCATTTTGGCAGAAAATAATGAAATCAAAAAAATTATGTATTTTTTTGTTACAACATGTGCAACTGCATTAATTCTGTTTTTACCTTTATATCTGCAATATGCTCTAAATTTTGTATCTTATTATCCTACACAAACAGGTATGTCCTTTATATGGTTTGATATGACATATTATTTTGGTCTTTTGGCGATATTGTTTGGACTAATACTGTTCGTAGTATCTTTCAAGAAGCTGTTTGAAAATATAATAAAAAAAGATGAAACAACAATATTTTTATTATTCTCTATTTCTTTAGTTGTATTGTTGTACATTGGGGCGCCTTATGAAATGTCATATCTCATTCCGGCAGTACCTTTTGGACTTTTACTCTTGAGTAAAATAAGTAATAGAAAGCTTTTTGGGATATTGTGTATTTTTCTTTTACTGAATTCATTTATTTATATTGGATTATCATCAAATATTTCTCCAATCCTCGATAAAGGGGCAGTTATAAGCGATGCTGAAACTAGAGCTCAACTGCTGAATGAAATTGAGAATATAACAAGCAATCTAAATAATTCAGTTATTATTTCAGGCGAATGCTTCCCAATTATGTGTTACCTATATGAAAAATTACAAAAAACTCCTCAAATAATTGGATTTGGTAAAAATGATTATATAATACACTGGAATTATGAAAAAAATGTGGGATACATATATTTGGCCAGTCTTAATGAAGTAAAATACTGGCAAAAAAAAGGTTATAAAATATATTACATGGGAAACTCTGCAACTGATAATACAAAACTAAATTATAAATTCAATCTTAATAAATATAACTGTTCCAATGCATTTAATACATAAATTAATCCATGAAATAGCTATATGATAGAATTAATTTATTTTAATAATTAATTTTAGTATTTTGGAGGTATTTGTGTAAATTACTATTTTCAGTGCTTTTAAACAATAACTTAAAAAGAGTTATACTGTGAATTTTATAATTGACAATTATTTTTAATATAATTTGATTTGGACAAATGATTGTGTTAAATTAGAAAAAAAATATAAACTTGCCATTACTACAAATTACCATGAAAGTTTCTGTGATTATCCCCATGTACAATGAAGAAGAAAATGTTCTAAAAACAATTCATGAAGTAGATATAGTCTTAAAATCATATGAAAGCTATGAAATTATTGCAGTAGATGATGGAAGCTTTGATAGGACATTTGAGCTGGCATCCAATGTAGCATCTAAAAATCATAATGTACAAGTATTGAAACATTCTTCCAATAGTGGAATGGGAAAAGCACTTCGAACTGGCATTAAAAAAGCTGAAGGCGACGTAATTATAACAATTGATGCAGATTTAAGCTATGATACTTGTTATATTCCAAAATTAATTGATGCACTTGATGATGAAACAGATATTGTAATTGGATCCCAGTACATGGACGGCGGAAAAACAGAAGATATTCCTAGATTAAGGCTTTTTATAAGTAAAATGGCCAATAAAATTGTTGGATATGCTATGGCAAACAATGTAAGTACAGTAACTGGTGTTTTTAGAGCATACCGGAGGGAAGTTTTAGATTCAATAGAATTAGACTCCAATGGAACTGAAATTAACCCGGAAATACTGTCAAAGGCGAATGCCATAGGTTTTAGTATAAAAGAAGTTCCAGTTACATTAGGGGGCAGAAAATTTGGAGAATCTAAGGTAAAAATTAAATCCACAACAATTTCACATTTATTATTTACTTTCCATGAAAAACCCATGATGCTATTTGGGGCTATTGGATTCATTTTATTATTTATAGGGTTAATGAGTGCATTGTTTCTTTTTTACCAGTATCTTATTGGTAATTTGGATCCTACACGGCCTTTAATGTTGTTTATGGTCTTAATGATACTCTCAGGGATACAAATACTGATTTTTGGATTCGTTGCTACTCAGATAAGTCTTCTTAAAAGGGAAGTTTACATAGTACAAAAAGAAAATAAATTACTGAGAAAAAAACTAAAATAGTTTTTTATGAGATAAGTGATTTTATGAATGAACCATTGGTTGCAATTGTCATTTTGAACTGGAACGGCTGGGAAGATACTATAGAATGCTTAGAATCACTGTATCAGATTAACTATTCCAATTATAGGGTAGTAGTGGTAGATAATAATTCTTCAAATGAATCTATTTTGAAAATAAAGGATTATTGTAATGGAAAAATAAAAGTTAAATCAGAATTCTTTGAGTATAATGCTGGCAATAAACCTATTAAAATCTCAGAATACAGCAAGGAAAAATCAGAGTCTAAAGTTAACAAAAGCTCTTTAAATCAGATTAATAACTATTTAACTTTGATAAATGCTGATAAAAATTATGGTTTTGCAGAAGGGAACAACGTTGGAATAAGATATGCATTGAAAAATTTAAATACCGATTACATTTTGCTTTTAAATAATGATACTGTTGTTGACAAGGATTTTTTAGATAAACTTGTAAGTACTGGTGAAAAAAAGGAAGATAATGGAATAATAGGCCCAAAAATCTATTATTACAGTGAACCTACTAGAATATGGTGTATTGGTGGAAAAATAGACTGGAAATTTGCTAGAGGTTTACATGTTGGGACCAATGAAGTTGATGCAGGTCAGTACAATAGAACTGAAGAATTTGATTATATAAGCGGATCTGCATTTCTCGTTAAAAGGGAAGTTATTGATAAAATTGGTTTGATGGATAAAAAATTCTTTTTGTATTTTGAAGAAACAGATCTGGCATTGAGGGCATCTAAAAATGGTTATAAAAGTGTTTATGCTCCTGAAGCAAAAATCTGGCATAAAGTGTCTAAATCTGGTGGAGGGTTAAGTAGGCCTATTGGTTTGTATTATATAACTCGGAATAGATGGCTGTTTATGAAGAAGTGGGCTAAAAAGAGCGATTACGTATTTTTTATTATTTATCAGGCCGTGGGAGCTGTTGTGTTTCCTGTAGTTTTAAGTATTTATTATGGGAATTTAAGGCTTTTTAGAGCTTATTATATGGGTTTGTGGAGTGGTTCGGTATTGAATAGGTAAAAATCGGAATTCACTTGGTAAAACTCAAATTACGGCCGTAAAGCTATTTAAATATGATTATTTATTTGTTTTTTTACTAAAAAATCTTTTATCTAAGCCAAGCCAGTAATATATTTTTTGATAAAATATCTGCATAAATAATGGATAAACTGTACTCCAGCTCCCTGTTGTAGTGTAAATCCAGTTATAGTCATGTTTATGCTTTTTTCTCAGTTTTTTTACTGTTGAATAATAATCCTCTTCTGAGAAGGAGTATCCTGGTGATGCATGATAACCTCCCATAGGAATAACATATGCATCATAACCTTTCTTTTTAATAGTCAAGCAGTAATCTGTGGCATATAAATGCCAGTTATTACATGTGATCTCATCAAATTGAATGTTTTCAAATATCTCTTTGGGAATTATAATAAGACATTCATCAAGAGTTTGTATCTTTTTTGGTCTTTTAATTTGCATTGGTCCAGCTAATACTGGTGGAAATCCTGTTTTAATATTAGATATGCAATTTCTATCATATTTGCCTGCAACACCTGCAATTCCAAGATTTTCTATATTATTTAGGATTTTTTCTGTTTCTTCTAACCATGTATCTGAACCAAGTTCATAATCTTGATGTATAAACATTAGATATTTCCCTTTAGCTTTTTTACCTCCATAATTTAGGGCTGTTGCTGCTGATGTGAATTTTTTTTTTGTGTTGTCTATAAGAATTAACTCGTAATCTATGCTTTGATTCTTTAAACTCTTAAGAAGATAATCATTTAAATTATTTTTGTTATTATAATTACAAATTATTGAGATCATATAATACACAACTCTTATTATTGTTTTAACTGTTTAATCCATTTATTTATTCATATTTTTGGAGTTTTGTATAATATTAATATTTTTTGAGAATTAGATAAAAGAAGCTATGTCAAAAATTGATTTTTAGATAACATTAATTAAAACATTAAATAAAACAATTTAGAAAATAGAGGCTACAAATGAACAAGATAAGAACTATAGCTAAAAATACATCATGGCTTTTAATATCACAAATTTTGAGTTATTTATTGATATTTTTTGCTACTATTTATTCAGCTAAATATTTAGGTGTGGAGAATTTTGGTATTTTATCATTATCCATTGCATTTACCAGCATTTTCGTAGTTTTCACTGATTTAGGTTTAAGTACACTTACTATACGTGAGGTATCTCGAAATAAATCTTTAAAAAGTAAATATTTGGCCAATTTTATCTTATTTAAGATTTTTTTAGCTATTGTAATGTTTTTTTTCACATTTGTAGCAGTTTCTATTTTATCTTATCCTTTTCAAGTACGATTAATAATTTATATCATGACATTATCTGTGATTTTAAATTCATTCGCAGGGTTAATATCGTCTATATTCCAGGCTTACGAGAAAATGGAATATTTATCAATGGGGGCTTTTATTAGCAATGTTTTAATTTTTATTGGAACAATTATTGCAATAGAGTTACATTTAAACGTTTTAATATTTGCTGTTGTTTATTTGATTGCAAATCTTGGTCTTTTTGTATTTTATATCATGATCTATATGTTGAAATTTTCTTTACCTTCATTAGAATTGGATATAACCTTTTGGAAGGATAATATTAAACTTGCATTACCTTTTGGAGTTACTGGAGTGTTTGTAACTATTTATTACTGGATAGATTCTGTAATGTTATCTGTAATGGTTAATAGTGATGCAGTTGGATTTTATAACGCTGCTTATAGACTTGTTTTAGTATTATTGGTTATTCCTTCTATTCTTAATACAGTGATTTTTCCAGTTATGTCTCAATTTTACGTAACATCAAGAGAATCACTTAAAATGGTATATGAAAAATATTTTAAGTATATGGCTATCTTAGGAATACCACTCGGATTTGGCGTTACTTTATTGGCTAAAAAAATAGTTGTATTAATATTTGGTGTAGAGTACATGGGTTCGGTAGTAGCTTTTCAGATCCTTGTTTGGTCCACGACAATTATATTTATGAGCGGTGCTTTTGCTAGATTGCTTGAAGCTTCTAACAAACAGATGGTAATAACAAAAATTACGGGTATTTGTGCTATAGTAAATATCTTATTAAACTTTGTATTCATACCTCAATTTAGCTACATTGGTGCTAGTATAATAACAGTATTGACTGAAATTTTATCGTTTATTTTTGGTTTAAAAGCAGTTTCGGGTATGGGTTATGGATTTTCCCGAGTTGAATTCATAATATTAATAAAAGTTTGTATATCTAGCTTTATTATGAGTATGTTTATTATCATATTTTATAATTTTAATGTAATACTTTTAATAGTAGGTAGCTTGCTAATTTACTTTATGGTTTTATACTGTCTAAATGGATGGGATAATGAAGATGTTAAAATTATAGATGCTATTTTAAATAAAAAATAATTTTAGGGTAAAGTGTGTTAACTATGAAAAAAATAGAAAAAAAGAATGTACTAGTTTTTCCTGGAGGAACAGAAATAGGATTAGAAATATGGAATTCGCTAAAAGATTGTAAAGAAGTTAATCTATTTTCAGCTGGAAGCCCAGTTTCTAATCATGCACCATATGTATTCCATAATCATTCAATAATTCCTGAAGTCAAAAAAGCAGGATGGCTTGATGAATTAAACAGTTTAATAAAAAAATTCAGTATTGATTATATTTTTCCTGCACATGACGATGTAATAGTAGCTTTAGCTCAGAATTCAGTGAAAGTCAGATCAAAAATCATATCTTCACCATTAAGAACTTGTTTAATTACTAGATCTAAAAGTGAAACATATAACACATTTAAATCATTATTGCCAGTACCTAAATTGTTCCATAAAGTTTCTGACATAAAATCATTTCCCGTTTTTGTAAAACCAGATAAAGGTCAGGGATCACAAGATGCAGAATTAGTAAAAGATTTAGATTCATTGAAATATTTACTTAAAAATAAACCTGAATTGATCATTTTAGAATATTTAAATGGAAAGGAGTATACAGTAGATTGTTTCAGTCATAGAGAAAAAGGGTTACTTTTTTGTGGAGGTAGAGAAAGGATACGTACTCGAAATGGAATATCTATGAATAGTAAACCTGTTTCTTCAAGAATAAATAAGATTTTTAATAAATACGCGCTGACGATAACAAAAGAATTAGAAATTTATGGGGCTTGGTTTTTCCAATTAAAGCAAGATTCAACAGGAAAATATAAATTATTGGAGATATCTCCTAGAATCAGTGGAACAATGGCCACAAATCGCATATTTGGAGTAAACTTCCCATTATTGAGCATATACGAAAATGAAGGATTTAACTTGGATATATTACTTAACAAACACAATATTGAAATAGATAGAGCTTTGATTAATCGATACAAACATGATATTGATTATAACAAAGTTTATGTTGATTTGGATGATACACTTATTATAAATAATAAAGTAAACACACAGCTTATAAAATTTCTTTATCAAGCAGTGAACGAAGGTTGTAAAATCATATTAATTAGTAAAACTGAGAACGATATACAAACTTATTTAAGAAAATGGAAGATCGAATGCCTTTTTGATGAAATAATTTTACTCAAGAAAGAAGATTCTAAAGCAAATTATATTGATCCTATAAATTCTATATTTATTGATGATAGTTTCAGCGAACGAAAATCTGTTTATTGTCAGCATTGTATACCTACCTTTGATTCCAGTATGATAGAGGTTTTAATGGATAGTAGGGTGTGAATCATGGAAATTAGATTTTTAAGTTTAATTAATAAATTTGTTCATAAAGGTTCATTTATTTTGATTAACTCCCTTAAAGAACCAGGAATCAGAAAAAATCAAATAGAATTAATTAAACAAAATTATGATATTAATACTCGTAGATTGATAGTCTTTTTGACTTCAGGATATGATATGATAACAGGTGGAATTTTGTCAATATCTTCTCTTTATGAAGAAACAAAAAAAATTGAGGAAATACACGGATCTCAAACAATTTTATCCACGGTACCTGGTGAACCTCTATTATTAAAATATACTAAATTTGAAAATAAAAATTATATCTACAATTTTTCACAAATATTAACCTATTTTAAAGATTTAGATAGTTTATTAATTCATATACCTGAGTATGCATGCATTCACTTTTTGAATAATATTTCTAAAGAAGAATATTCAATTTTAGATAATATAAGTGACTTACAATTCAACATTTTGATCCAGAACATTGATATAGCAATGGAAAATATGGATGAAATAAAAAGATTAAATGGGAGATTTAGTAATGTCACGGGGACTATAGCTCACGAAAAATATTCTAATCTTGAAAATAGACAGAAATTTGGTTTTCCATTACACAAATTTTCAACATATGTTAGTCCTGAACAGTATGAGTACAAAAATTACCACGAAAAAAAGGAAATGCTAATAGTATCGCATGATGAACATCCAATGAAATCTCATGTATTGAATGTACTACACAAAGAGTTTCCACAACTAGAAATCAGAATTATCGAAGGTATGACTTATGAAGATTTTAAAAAAGTAATATCTGAAGCTAAGTGGGCATTAACCTTTGGGGAAGGATTAGATAACTATTTCATAGAATCAATTTTCAGTGGAGGAATCAGTTTCAGTGTATATAATTCTAAATTCTTTACAGAAGATTTTGCTTCACTAAGAACTGTATATTCAGATTATGATGAATTAATTCAGAAGATGGCGATTGATTTAAAAGAATTGGACCATGAATCTACCTATAAAAATTATCAACAAAAACAATATCAACTTTGTTCTAAATATTATGATTATAATAAATATGTTAGAAATTTAAAGCAATTTTACTTGGGTGACTATACTTTTAGGTAGGTAATAACATTTAATATTTAGATCAAAGAAGATATTTTAGTTATAATTTCATTAACAATTTCTTCCTCTAGATCGGGATAAATTGGTAAACATAAAATTCTATCTGCAATATTAGAAGCCTTTTTTAAATCATATTTTTCGACTAAATTATTATTGTTGAAATATTCAAAATTTACAGTTAATGGATAAAAATATTTCCTGCAGTGAATTCCCTCTTTTAGCAGCTGATTATAAATTTCATTTCTTACCTTTAAGTTTTTGAAACAAACAGGCATATATGAGTAGTTATATTTGGATGCTACTATCTTTTGGAATTTGAGATCATTACCTTCAAGATTGTCCCTGTAAATTTCATAAATTTTTTTTCTCTTTTCTATGTTTTGATCTATGTTTTTAAGGTTACATAAACCCATGGCTGCTTGAAATTCGTTCATTTTTGCGTTAGTTCCTGGAATAATCACTTCCTCTTCGGATATAATACCATGATTACGCATTAATTTTATTTTTTCCACCAAATTTTTATCAGAAGTAGTTAAAGCTCCACCTTCGATTGTATTAAAAACTTTAGTCGCATGGAAGCTTAAGGTAGAGACATCTCCATATTCTAAAACTGATTTGTTGTTATACTCAACTCCAAAAGCATGTGCAGCATCATAGATTAATTTAAGAGAATGATCATCTGCAATTTCTTGTAATTCTTTGACTTGACAAGGATTTCCATATACATGTACTGCAAGTATACAGCTAGTTTTATCGGTTATTTTCGTTTCAATGGAAGTAGGGTCAATGTTGAAAGTGTTCTCGTCAATATCTGCAAAAACAGGAGTCAGACCTTCCCATAATATAGAATTTGTGGTGGCAGAGAATGTAAATGGGGTAGTAATCACTTCTCCTTTAATGGGGAGTGATTTTAATGCTATTTGAAGAGCAAGTGTACCATTTGTAACGGCCATTAGGTTTTTAACTTTTAAATAAGCTTTTAACTTTGTTTCCAATAATCTTAAAAGTTCACCATCATTTGTTAATATTCGTTCGTTCCAAATAACTCTTAAATATTCTATGTAATCTTCTAATTCTGGAACATCTGTCATTGTAACGTTAATCATTGTAAAACCAACTGAATTTTATTCATGATACTTTTGATATAAAAGAAACTAATGTGAGTTCTTTCAACACTTAAGATAACTATCCGTGATCTTTAATAAATCTAACTTCACATAATCTCAATAATGTTTATTAATGTGATATGGGGGTTATATTATCTATTCTCAAAATTTATTTCTTTGAATGTTTATAAACTTTCAAATAATCCTCGGCAATCTTTTCCCAGCTAAATTTCTCCCTAACTTTATTATAACCATTAACTGCAAGTTTTTCTCTTAATTCCTCATTTTCAATTAAATTTAAAATAGCCTTTGAAAGCCCAGAAATATCTTTCTCAGGCACTAACAATCCAGTTTCACCATCTTGAACAATATCTGGAATTCCACCAGTATCAGACCCAATGACAGGTAACCCACAAGCCATAGCCTCTAGTAAAACCACTCCAAGACCTTCAGTATTTCCCTGAGAATCTACAATAGAAGGAAGAACAAAAAAGTCAGATGAATTGTACAAGTGCAGTAATTCATCATCAGAGACGTTTTTTATAATTTTAGCATTATCTCCTAATTTTAATTCTTTTATAATATTTTTAAGTTTTGCCTTTAGAGGACCTGAGCCAACTATGGTCAATTGAACATTACTGTGTTCTTTTAAAATATCTTTCATGGCATGTATAAGATATTCAAAACCTTTTCTTTCTATCAAGTACCCAACTGCCAGTATTTGGAATATATTTTTATTTTTTGATATTTTTAAAGGCTTGAAAAATGCAGTATCCACTCCAAAGGGTATTATGTCTAATTTATCTTTTTCAATGCCAGCTTCCAGGCACGAATCTCTGGTTGCTGAACTATTGGTTATTGTTTTAACTGAATTATTAACAAACCAGTTAAGTGCAAACAAAGTATGATACTGTTTAGAGAGATATACTTCTTCACCGTGTATTGTGTTTATGTAAGAAATTTCATAGATTTTTTTTAAAAATAGTGCACCTAGCCCATTTGGAATAGGCCACTGCACATGAACAATGTCCATATCCTTAAGTTTTTTAAGTGAATGGATTATATTAAAGAAAAGGAACGTTAAAACCTGAAGTTTCACAAGAAACCCCTCTTTTACGTTATCTATCATTCCAGATCTGCCGCATAATTTCTGAAACCTTTTTGGATAAAAGTAGTGGAACCTTTCCACATGCACTCCTTCCAGCACATATTTGGTTTTTTCACCAGTATAAGGGGCTAGAATGTGTACTTCGTGTCCATGTTTACTTATTTCCCTCATCAGCCGGTGTACAAAGATTCCATGTGGATCATCTTCAAATTCAGGGTATGCTGATGTTATAACTCCTATTTTCATGTGATCTATACTCTTTTGTAAATTACTGTTTTTCCAATTTGTTTAATTGGTTTGTAAGATGTTAAATTTAATTTTTGCAATGTTGAGAAACAATAGTAAACATTATTTCTAACGAGATAATTATTAGCTGCAATGCTATCCTGTTGGCTGAAATTATGATCATTAGTACCAGTATAATACATTTGATCGTCTCTAAATATGGGCATCATTCCAATGTTCATTTTTAGATACCAACCAGAATATGGCCATAAGTCTGAATAAACAGTTTTAGTTTCATAATTTGGGTCATAATTTATAAGCCACTGGCTTGCTGATTTCATGTTTTGGTCTATTATTTTAAGGTTATTATTTGTTTCTTGAACACTGGATAAACAGGACATGGTGGATGAAATAATTATAATAATTAGAATTATTGAAAATAAGTAGGATGTCACATTTATATTTTTAATTTTAAACTCTAATTTGCCGTAAATTTGATTTATACTTAATATTAAAAAATAGGCCACTGCAGGAGCCATTGTAACGAAATATCTGTAGTCTTTAACTGAATATGCGCTGTGGAATATAAAGAAAGCCATGAACCACGCGAAAACAAGCAGATGTATGTCTATATTATTTATATTAAGATTTTTAACCAGATCATACAGTAAATAGGCCATGGCAAAGAATAGTATTTCGCTCCCCATATAATATAACTTGCCAAAAGTCCCTACAAAAGCCAGTGTTAATATAATGAATAATATTAACTTTATAACTGTGATTTTATTGAGAGATGGTGTATTAAATAATTTAATCTTAGATTTAAACGCTTTTTTAGATTTAAAAAGCAGATAAACCCCAAAACATAGTATAATAATAAATATAATTGTAACCAATTGATCTCCAATAAACAATGGTAAATTTTTTATGAAATATAAAATATCTGGATTGTATGCGCTGTAATTTGTTGAGACGGTTGCTGAACTTGAGCCGAAAAAATTGAGAAATGAATAAAAGGGATTGCCAAAGACTTCGTAAAAGAAAATAAGAACTGGAATCAATAATAAAAGTGATGAACTTATTCCAATTATTATATCTTTAATTTCAACGGATTTTCTGTTAATTAGAATGTAGAACAATACCGGGAATATTAAGAGTGCAGAAGGATATCTAGTTAAAAAAGTTAGCATCATTAATGGAAATGACAGATAAAAAAACTTTGAATTCTTTTTAACAGCTAAGATTGTAAAATAGATTGTCCATATTGCAAATGAAACGCTTGGAATATCTGAAAGGCCGACCCCTACAAATGAAATAATAATGGGAAAAGTTGCATAAAGTAAACTGCCTAAAAAGCTTAAAATATCATTAAACTGTAGTTTTAGAAGTAAGAAAAGTCCAATAACTCCAAAAATAAACAGCAAGCCATCTACAATGAAGATAGATATGGAAGATGTGTACCCTAGTCTAAATAAAATAGAAGTCAAAAATGGAAGAACAGGTGGCCGGGTTAGATCTGAATAACCTGTACCTTGACCAGCAAATAATAGTGCATTTGAAAGGAAATCGTAGGTATCCCATATCGGGCCAAGGTCCATCTGAATTTTTACCCTGTAATAAGTTATTAGGCTTACAATTATTACTAAAACAGCCAGTAAAATGTGGCCGCTGTATTTTTTAAAAAGTTTATGTGAATTAGATAAATCGCCCATGTAAACCCTGTTAGTAATTTTGTAAGTTATTGTTAGGTGTTAAATTAAATATGACTTTTGGAACCGAGGTTGAAATATTAAGTTACATCATTAATTTTAGCCTATGATTTAATAAGTATGGTGTAACTTCTCTATTTGAGCATTATTCAGCTTTTTACGGCGTAAATTCTCAATTGATCGATGGTTCCATTGGTTACTTCTTTAAAATCATGTGATAGGTTACTATTTTCCTTTGTATATCCCCAAACAAGGTAATAATCGATATTATTTACTTTTAATTCTTTTTTTAAATCGTTATAACTCTCATTTTGTTTTGTTTGCCCATAATATTTACTGCTTGTATAATAGGATATATAGTCGGACACTCTCCATTCATCATTGGATGCTAAATTACCCTGTACGTTGCAGCATTTTAATGCTTCACTTAATGTGTAGCTGTCTTTACCTATATTTAAATTTAGAATCAAAGCATTAATGGGATTTACTACAAATGAGAGGATCAAAAATACCAGTAGAATATTTTTGACAGTATTTTTTAAAGAACCTATTTCAAACAGTAAGTTGAGTAAATAAACTCCCATTATTAACAATAAAATATTCACTAGCCATAAATACCGTGGTTCAATTAAAACTAAGCTGTATCCTCCTAAATAAAGGATTATAGTTGTTATTAAATAAATTAACTTATTTTTTGAGGTCTTATTGAGTTTCAATTTAAAGACCAGGATGATGCTTGCAATAAAAATTATTATGGCAAAAAGAGAAGCAACCTCAAATATACTGATCATATTCACTATATTACTTAAAATTGACTTAATTTGATATTTAAAATTGTCCCATGAATCCAAAGCGCTCCATGATTTCATTTTGAAGTATGAAGGATCCTCCCAAGCACTAACTGCGAACTCATTGGGAGGTTTAATAATCCCGTAGTAATAAACAAAATGTCCCTGGGATTGTGGACCTACCAGTTCATGATTGTAGTCTCCGGCAGTTCCAAATGTTGATTTCCCGTATTTATCACTTATTAAAGTTATCCATACTCCACTTATAATAAAAAATATTGTTAGGCCTAAAATAAGGTTTTTAAATATTTTACGTCTTTTTTCTTTATCTACACTTTTAAAATAGTAATATAAATTAAACAACAAGAAATGAGCTAAAAACAAAGGTAACGCGTAACTTTTACTTAAATAAGCTAATGCCCCTAGAATTCCACATGATATGCCTGCATATTTTTTATTTGGATAATCTGGGTCGAATATAATATATAAATAGTATAATAGTATGGTAGTTACCAGCAGATCTGGAGAAATAAGGCCGAATAGAAAAGATAAAATAATTGGAATTAATGAGAAAAGCACCAGAGTTTTGGATGTTTTATCTATTTTAAATCGTGAAATAAGTAAATTTACCCCAATTATAGTTAAAACTCCTGTAATTAGGGAAAGAATTCTTGCTAAATAAATATTAAATTGAGGGCTTGAACTAAATGGTAAAAAGGGAATTAGTAGCCATGAAAAAAGGGGACTCCAGTATCCATTAATTGCATCTGCAAAATTTCCATTTAAATACTCTTGAGCAATGGTGATATAAGATATACTGTCCGCATTGAGGCTATACTGGTAATAGTTGATCAAAAAGAAACCAATTATAAAATAAATTATTAGAACTGAAATCAAGTCTAAATTATGCTTAATACGATTTAAATTCATCAAATTTCTTTATAATCTAAAGTTATTTAAACTGATCTAATAACTCCAAATTATTTAAAATAAATCACTTTATTCATCCTTGGGATCATAGCAGTTAAAACACACTGCTCTGTGTTTTCAGTCCTATCAAGCATCCCTTTTGAAAGGTAGCTAACTGCTCCTGTTTTTTGTCCAAGGTTAGTCACGCCGGTTACTTCATCCATAACTTCTCCAACTTCTTTGCCATTTAAGACTTCTTCAATGACAGCTGGAGGATATTCAAAGCCGGAACTTACGCCGAGTGTTATTTTTTCCCCATCAAAAACAGCGCACCACTGTAAATCGATGTAACCAGTTACAGAATTAGGTGTTTCCATCAATCCAGATTCTATTCCAACACTTATGTCAAATTCGTTAGAATAAGCATTTTTAGCCCGGTTAATAGCTCCTTGAATAGTTTGATCTATACCAAATGGTTGATCTGGCACTCCTGAATCAGCATCAATTGATACAACTTCAACTTTGCCGTAGATTTTATCCAGGACATTTTTTGTAGCTTTGACCTTTACCGGGTTTCTGGATCCGACTGCAACTTTCATATTATCGACTTTTAAACTAGATCATAAAATTTAAGAGATGCTATTTAAGAACTTTGCCGTTCCTGTCTATTTCTCCATTTCTTATTCTGGTTGAAGAAATTGGTTTCCCGTCTTCTGCAAGTACCCAACCAATAACAAAAATCTTGAGAGGTTTTATTCCTTTTTCATCCCGTATTTCATTGATTTTATGTGCAACAGGCTCTGTTTCTTTACTAACGACTATTGCATCTATTTCCGGGTCATGGACAGTTGGACCATAAGGTTCTTCCAGTCTTTTGAGAGTATATCTTGAATTAAATTTCTGTAAAAATTCCTCTAATTCAAACATCCTTTTTGAGCAGGGTTCAATATTGCCTTTTTTCCCTCCAAATTCGTTGGATGTAACTCCAACCATTATATAATTGCCAATCTCAAATGCTTTATTGAGCAATTTCTCATGGCCCCTGTGAAAATGATCAAATGTGCCCCCTACGGCTACGTTTTTGTATTTCATTTGTTTTACCTTTTATTTGGTTATTATTTTTTCAAAGAATAAATTTTTAAATTTGTAATATTTCCGTTTGTTATTTCTTTAAAATGTTTTGAAAGATAATTATTTTCTTTTGAGTCTCCCCATACAATATAATAGTCGATATTATTATTCTTTAATTCAATCTTTAATTCTGTGTAGTTACCAGTTTTTTTTGGTATTCCATAATATTTGCTTTCAGTATAAAATGCAATGTGGTCTGATTCTATTAAGTTGCCATTGGATGCTAAATTTCCATGAAGATTGTAGTTATTTTTTAGTTCTTCACTTAAATTATAATTCGCTTCTCCAACATGCGAATCTTGAATTAAAAAAGTGATTGGGGTCATAATGAAAGATAATATTAAAAATATTATCAAAATATTTTTTTGAATTTTATTTATATAATCTGTTCTAATTAATAAACTGATTATGTAACTACCTGTAATTAGTAATAAAATATTTATTAACCATAGATATCTATCTTCAATCAAAATTAAGCTATATCCCCCGGAATATATTAGTATAGTTATCAATAGGTAAGCTAATTTAATTTTGGATTCAATATCTGTACTTGATTTTATAATAATGGTGATGGCAGCGATGATTATTAAAATTGAAAGTACGGAAAATAATTCAATAATATTGAAAATTTTAATTATATTTTCTAAAATAATATTTATTTGGAATTTTAAGTATTCCCCTGATTCTAATGGACTCCATGATTCCATTTTAAAGTAGGAAGGATCTTCCCATGCGCAAACAGCAGATTTATTTGGAAGTTTCATAAG